>CAZXPU010000252.1:0-1773 GCA_964642905.1 uncultured Prosthecobacter sp. | reverse complement strand
GGTCGATTGGTGGGCGGCTGGTTGCCAGGGTGTGGTTTCGGGGGCTGAGACGGCTGCCTTTTGCGATACGCCAGGCGCGCGGCGGTCATGCGCTCTTTGATGCCGCCTTTTTTGACGAAGTCTTTTTCCAGGCGACGGCGTTGCTGATCGAGGAGGTAATTGGCCTGATGGATGAGGCAGAGGGCGATGTTGGCGAGGACCTGGGGAGGCCGGGTGTCCATGAACTGGCGATAGGTCTCGTAACTCTCGTCAGGAGTGCGGCCGAGCTTGCGGACGTAGAGGGCCTCCTTGGAGTTCTTGGCCCACTTCGGGTGGTCGCGAACGCGGAGGTAGTCCTCGTAGTCCAGGAGAAGCTCCTCCAGGCTGGAGCGGGCGACGTTGACGAGCCTCAGCTCCATCTCCGTCGAGGTGATGGAGGCTTTGCAGCCCTCTCCAATGTTCTGTTTCCCGGAACGCGCGGCCTGCACCATCTGGTCGGTGGTACGGTCGCCTTTCCTGAGGAAGCGCTCGCAGAAGCGAAAAGTGATGTCGAAGACGGTCTCCGACTTGCGGAAGGAGAGGAGTTCCCGGTAGTTGCCGCCCTGAGGGAGAAAACCGGGTGGGTCATCTTCTGGCGGCGGCTGGGACATAGCGGGGACTTCTTGGAATAGGATTTATAGGACCTATTTGACCTATTTTGCTGAGGTATAGACCTCCGCGCCGGCTTCCACGAACTCGCGGGATTTTTCCTCCATGCCTTTGGCGAGGGCTTCTTCCTCGGAGATGGCTTGTTCGGCGGCATACTTCCGCACGTCCTCGGTGATCTTCATGGAGCAGAAGTGGGGGCCGCACATAGAGCAGAAGTGGGCGGATTTGGCTCCGTCTTGGGGGAGGGTTTCGTCGTGGTATTCGCGGGCGGTGACGGGGTCGAGGCTGAGGTTGAACTGGTCTTCCCAGCGGAACTCGAAACGGGCCTTGGAGAGGGCGTTGTCGCGGTACTGGGCGCCGGGGTGGCCTTTGGCGAGGTCGGCGGCGTGGGCGGCGAGTTTGTAGGTGATGACGCCGGCTTTGACGTCTTCCTTGTTCGGCAGGCCGAGGTGTTCCTTCGGCGTGACGTAGCAGAGCATGGCACAGCCATACCAGCCGATCATGGCGGCACCGATGCCGCTGGTGATGTGGTCGTAGCCGGGGGCGATGTCGGTGGTCAGGGGCCCGAGGGTGTAGAAGGGGGCCTCGTGGCACCATTCGAGCTGCTTGGCCATGTTCTCCTCGATCATGTGCATCGGCACATGGCCAGGGCCTTCGTTCATGACCTGCACGCCTTTGGCCCAGGCACGCTTGGTGAGGTCGCCCTGCACCTCGAGTTCGCCGAACTGGGCTTTGTCATTGGCGTCGGCGATGGAGCCGGGGCGCAGGCCGTCGCCGATCGAGAAGGAGACGTCGTAGGCGGCCATGATGTCGCAGATGTCGTCCCAGTGGGTGTAGAGGAAGTTTTCCTTGTGATGGGCGAGGCACCACTTGGCCATGATGCTGCCGCCGCGGCTGACGATGCCGGTCATGCGGGAGGCGGTCATGGGCACGAAGCGCAGGAGGACGCCGGCATGAATGGTGAAGTAATCGACGCCCTGCTCGGCCTGCTCGATGAGCGTGTCGCGGAACAGCTCCCAGGTGAGGTCCTCGGCCTTGCCGTTCACTTTTTCGAGCGCCTGATAAATGGGCACGGTGCCGATGGGCACGGGTGAATTGCGCAGGATCCATTCACGCGTGGCGTGGATGTTCTTGCCGGTGGACAGG
>CAZXPU010000251.1:0-1948 GCA_964642905.1 uncultured Prosthecobacter sp. | reverse complement strand
AAGCTTCTGGGAGAACATCGGTGGCCTGGTGACGCGCTACGCGAAATCCTCCGGCTTGGTCTGCTTCGGCCGTCCTCCTGGGGATGAGGCCTCCACGATCCGCGTGACCTGGTCTGGCGGCTTTTGGTGGGACACGGAAGAGGAGGGCGGCGGCGAACAGCCAGAAGGCTCGACCCTTCTGCCCGCTGCGCTGTTTTCCGCGTGGGCAATGCAAGTGCAGGCCCATTGCAACGCGATGGACATCTTTGGGGCGCAGGCGGGAAAAGAGATTCTTGGCTCAGCTTCGAACCTGCTGGTCAACGCCGAGGCGCTGATCCCGGCCGTGGTGACCATGCTCAAACCCTTCAGGAGGTTCGCATCGTGATCATCAAGATTGAGCCGCGCAGTCTGAAAGGTAAGTCGGCCAACAGCCTGCTTGCGGATTTCATGGAGAGGCTCAGCGCACTTTTGAAAAAAGGCGAGGACCCGACGCTCATCATTCATGTCCCAGGACCGAAGGGTGAAAAAGCCACCTTCGAGTTTCGGGCGATGTCCGTTCCCGGTGAGTTCGAGCGGGCCACGATCAATGTCACGCAGGTCTGCGAAGAGCCGGGCTCTTGCTTCGCCTGTGGCCAGGCAAGTGCTCACCTGTTTGGTTTCCCCCCGCAGTGCCCGTCCTGTTACGGCGACAACGGCTAATTGACCCGCTATGATTTCCGCCACCATCCAAGTGCCTGCGAATCTTGAGGCCGCATTGCAGGGCCTGAAGCCTGACGTGATGCTCGGTGCCGTGAGGCGCGGCATGACGCGTGGCACGCAGTTTGTCACCGACCGCATCCGTCGTGATCGCCTAACGGGCCAGGGGCCTTTTCCTGTGGCCGAGAGCCGTCTCGGGGTGAAGTCGGGCAGGCTTCGCAAGTCGCTGTATTTCACCCGCGCCGCTGTGGACGGCATGGAAGTCACCACCGCCATCGGCTCGCGAGTCGCTTACGCCTATGCGCACGAGTTCGGGTTTGCCGGTCAGGTGCCGGTCAAAGCTCACCAGCGCACGGCGACGAAGGTCTTTGGCGTGAAGGTCGAATCCCCCAGGCCGCACATGGTCAAGGCCCATAAGCGCACGGTGCGCATTCCTGAACGCCGTCCCATCCGCACCGGCATCGAGGAGAACCTCGACGTCTTCTCCAATGAAATCACCGCTGAAGTCCGCACCGCAATGGGGCGCTGAATTGCATCGTCATGTCTCTTTCCTCCAACTTCATCACTTCCGCCCAGCAGGACCTGGCTGCCATGCTCGCCGCCGACGAGGCGCTTCAGAATGTCCGGGTGGTCCGAGAGGCCGCCCGTGAACGCAATGGTGGCGTGGTCTTTGAGGACGCCGTCAACCGGGCACTCGACACCAAGACGGCCGTCAACGGCCGCTGCGGCCTCGCAGTCATCGTGTTCAGCCCTGAAGGCAAGCCGGAGTCCCGCGCAAACACGGGTCTTACTTCGCGTTTTGAGATTCCCGTGCGCGTGGTCGAAAATCCCCAGCTCAACACGAGCCGCGACTTCGGGACCAACGTGAGCTGCGAGGACATGCTGGTTGAGGTGATGCTGCTCATCCAGAATTGGTCACCCGTCCGGGGCCGGCCGTTCCGCGTCGGTGAGTTCTACAAGGTGCCGCTCGACAAGCAGCCTCATCTCTGGGCCTGGGAGTGCATCGTGGAAACGATGGATGCGCAGACCGGCCGTGAGAAGTGCGGTCTGCCTCAGGTTGTAGTCAACCAGAACGAAGGCGGATCGCAGGTGACAATCACGACGAGCACGGCCGAGGCGCTGATCTACTTCAGTCTCGACGGCTCACTTCCGACTCCGGCGACCGGCCAGCTTTATGCGGCGGGCCTGGACATCACCGCTCCCTGCACCCTGCGGGCCATGGCCTGGCGTGAAGGCATGATGCCAAGCGACTGCGCCACCATCTCCATCCCCT
>CAZXPU010000250.1:0-2117 GCA_964642905.1 uncultured Prosthecobacter sp. | reverse complement strand
CATCGCGCAGTGGGCCAACAGCCGGATGGAGGAAAACGATGCCGAATCCATCGTGCGTGGCCGACGCTCGAAAGATGCAGGCACCTGGAGCGAGCGTGAAATCATCGCGCCAGGATTCGAGGGGGTTGGATACCACTCGCACGGCGTCTTCCATTCGCACCAGGGACTGCTTTGGAGCTTCAATGCCCAGCATCGCCAGCAGAAGGTGAACAACGGCTACTTCCAAGGCCTGCGCACCGACGCCTTCCTGTGGAAACCCCAGACCCGCAAGTGGGTGCCGGAGGAGGTCAGCGGGCTCGTTGGCTTCTGGCCCCTGTGCCAGCCGATCAAGCTCGGGAACGGCAAGTGGATCATGGCCGGGGCGCAAAACGCGGCCAAGACCGTCCTCTCCGCCGTCGCCATCTGCGACAATGATCAAATGAAGCGATGGAGGCAGGTGGTCATCCCGCACCCTGCTGAACTGACCCCGGATCAGATCTGGGGAGAAACAACGGTCACCGTCGAGGGGGCACGTGTGCTCGCCATTGTGCGCAACGGCAAGAAGGGCAGCCTTGGCTTCTGGAGCGCCATCAGCACGGATCACGGAGAAACCTGGCCGGTGCTGAGCGAAAGCAACCTCCCTCACGGCGGCGGCCGCCCCACCCTCGGCACTCTTCCGGACGGGCGCCACTTTCTCGTTTCCAACATCCGCAGCCGAAACACGCTCGTGCTGGCCTTTACCAAGCCCGGGACCTTCGAGTTTAACCAAATGTTTCGTCTGATCGACAAACCCTCCCCGCCGGTGCGCATGCCGCCTGCCGGCGCCAAACGTTCCCAGTGGGGCTATCCCGGCGCCTGCTATCATGACGGCAAGCTGTATGTCGTCTACTCCGCCACCAAGGAGGCCACCGGCCTCACGGTCGTCGACCTGGCGGGGACGAAATGAGGATCAACCTCATGCCCGCGCCCGCCAGCCTCCGCCGCGCGGCGGCTTTCAGACGATTTCAAAGGTTCGGACCTGGATGCCGTTCTTGCCGCTCTTCTGGACGTCGCGCGGCTCCGGCTGGGCAAAGCCGTTGAGATCCACGGTGCGCGCCCGCACTTCATACTTGCCGGGCTGCAACCCTTTCAGGCTCATGCTGAATCCGACCATGCTGTAGCGCAGCGGCCAGGTCATCGGCCTGCCGGTGTTCCGGTCAAAGCCAAGCACCTCGCGCGCGGCGACCCCGGCGGGCAGCACCGCGCTCCAGTCGGGCTGCGGATCCAGCGCCGCGCGCTGCCAGACCGCCGTTTTCCAGGCGGGATCCTCATCCTTCAGCACCGCCGCTCCGGCGGGCCGCAACCAGGTCTCGACATGCGACAGGCCGGACAGGCCGCTGATCGCCCAGCCGCCGACCTGGACGCTGCGCCCGCTCACCACCACGTCATCCAGATAGGCGGCGGTCTTCAGGTGCGACTCGGGATCGTTGTTCTTCTCGGCGTAGGTGTCGTTCGCCTGATAATCATTGGTTAGTCTCACCTGCTGCAGCCATTTGATCGACTTGAAGCCGTGCGCCCAGGGCACCACCATGCGCACCGGCCCGCCGCGTTCGAGCGAGATGGGTTCACCGTTGAGCCGGTAGGCCAGAAACACCGGCAGCTCGCCGGGCGGCGTTTCCATGACCTGCGTGTAGCTCAGCGAGGACTGAAAGCGCTGCTTCGGGTCGTTGTTGTGGAAGCCCCAGAAATAAATGCGCCGGACATTCGACATCGGGCCGCAGAGACGCAGCACCTCGCGCAGCGGCACGCCCTCCCACAGGCCCTGGCCCAGGGGCGTGGCGATGTTCAGGCACTGCATGGCCTTCAGGAACAGCACCCGATGCTGGCGCCCCAGCTCCAGCAGGGCCGGATAATCCAGGGTGACCGGTCGTTCGATCTGGGCCTTCTGGGTGACGACGGCGTTGGTGGTCTCATCCGTCCGCACCTCCAGCCGCCAGCTTTCCGGCGTCAGGCCCGCCTGCACCAGGGCCTCGCCGGTGAGCGTGTGAGGTTTGGGCGTGCCCCGCGACACATCTTCAAAGTCCGCAGCCGAGGTCAGGAACGGCCGCGCCTTGAGCTGCGCCGTGTCCTCAGCCAACCCGGGCAACGCCTGCCCCAGG
>CAZXPU010000249.1:0-2285 GCA_964642905.1 uncultured Prosthecobacter sp. | reverse complement strand
CTGGTGGTGAACCTGGGGCCTGCGACGGCGCTGGAGAACGCGACGGGGACGGTGAGCCTGGGCAACCTGGGCACGGACCTGGCGAACATCTATGGAACCGATTGGAAGACACGCAACGATCTCTTCTGGGGCATCGCCGGAACCGTGGGCAACTCGGCCCTTGGTGGCATTCCTGCCAAGACCGTTTATGGCAGCCGGGCCGTGCCTTCGGCATGGCTGCGGCAGAACAACGCCACCCATGGCGCGGTGACCAACAAGATGATCGGCATGATGACGGCCTTCAACGCCTCGGCCTCCACGGGCCTGGTGACTGCCGGCGCCGTGCTGCAGACGAACACCTCGACCAACAGCTGGAGCAGCTACCAGCCTGGCGGCACGCTGGCAAACTCGGGTCCCGCGCCCGGAACCAGCTTTGCGTTCTTCAACCCGACGGTTGAAGCCAGCCTGGCCGCCGGTCCGGTGCTCCACGTTTATCGCGTGAAGCCGGCCGTCAGCGGTGCTGACATTGATGCTCCGGGCGACTACCTGGGCGCGGTGTTCATCGAACCCGCCGGTCGTCTGGTGTTCAACCCCTCGGGCAGCCAGGCCAGGCTCTCCATGTCGGCGCCGGTGTATTCCGTGCTGCAGGGAGATGCCTCGGTCACGGTCGAGGTGCGCCGCGTCCCCGGCACCGCCGCCGGTGCGGCTGACGCCACCTCCGTGCAGCTGTCCACCGCCAACGGCACCGACAGCAGCCTGCCTCCGTTCAAGGCGGCCAAGTCCGGAACTGACTACACGACGCTCAGCACCACGGTGAACTTCGCCGCGAACGAGTTCGTGAAGACCGTGGACGTGACGCTGATCCCCGTGCTTGCGGCGAGCCCTAACAAAAGGTTCCTCGTTAATCTCTCCTCCCCGGCGGCCAACGCCCAGGTGGGGGCGGGCAGCAGCACGGTGCAGATCATCTCCGACACGGCGGAAAGCCCGACGGTGGCGATCCAGGTGCCCGCAGGCATCAGCGGCAGCAACGTCCTGCCCCTCATCGCCTCCGGCAAGTCGGGTTCCTCCATCGGCGTGGACCGCGTCATGATCAGCCTGAACGGCGCACCCGCCGTCTCGGCCGTCCTCGGCACGGCCACCTCGACGACGAGCGTTCCCTGGAGCGCCAGCCTTGAGCCCGCCAACGGCATCAACACCCTGGTGGCCACGGTCTATGACCTGGCTGGCAACAGCTCCAGCGTCCGCCGCCGCTTCTCCTTTGAGCGCCGGTATGTGCTGGGCATCACCCGCTCCGTGCCCGTTGCCGTCACGGCAACCCCGGATGCCGCCGGCACGGTGACCCTGACGGCCTCTCCGTCCACCAAGGCCACGATGCTGCCGACAGCGGCGAACACCAACCCCGCCTCATCGAACATTCTTCCCGGCACTTCGGTGACCCTGAAGGCTGCCTCCAAGACGGGCTATGTCTTCTCGCACTGGATCGGGCTTCCCGTCGGCGCCAGCGTGCAGGGGAACGTGGTGACCTTCAGCATGCCTTCCGCCAACACGGCCGTGACCGCCAGCTTTGTGGTCAACGCGTTTGCAGGCGGCTCGGGCCAGACCACTGGAACCTTCGTCGGTCTGCTTCATCCGGTCGGTGGCGCCACCTCCACCAACAGCACCGAAGGCTTTATCAGCGGCACGCTGACTTCCGGCACCGGTGCGTTTGACGGCAAGCTGTTCATCGACGGCAGGACGACCTCCTTCTCCGTGGTTTTCTTCGGCAATGGTGACGGCTTCTTCAAGTCGGGCACCACTCTGACGTCCAGCCTGAGCCTCGGCGGTGACAAGACCTTCGATGTGTCCTACTCGGCCGATCAGATCCAGGCGACCCTTTCCAGCGTGTCCGTCGGCAGCAGCGCCGGCGTCTTGCAGCGCGGCATCTACAGCAAGACCGCGAAGGTCCCCGCCCAGCTTCTCAACGCGGTTGGCAAGGGCAGCTACACCCTGGGCTTCCCGTCCAAGGTTCAGGTTCCGTCCAAGCCTTCCGCGGACTATCCCCAGGGCGATGGCTTCGCCACGCTGACGCTGTCCGACACCGGTGTCGTGAGCCTCACCGCCACGCTCGCCGACGGCAGCAAGGCCACCGCCAGTTCGGTTCTCGTCTCCGGCAATGTTTGCCCGCTGTTCGCCCAGCTTGCCACGCCCGGCTCCACCACCCTGAAGGGCGGTTCCATCGGCGGCTCGCTGCAATTCGACAACACCCAGGCCGACACCGACGTCTCCGGCGTGGACTTCACCTGGTTCCGCCCTGCGGTCACCGAGTC
>CAZXPU010000248.1:0-2331 GCA_964642905.1 uncultured Prosthecobacter sp. | reverse complement strand
GGCCTGAGCCCCGAGCAGGGCTTCCAGATGTTCAACGACCTCAAGGGCAAGTAAGCCTCAGTCGGTTGTGACTTTGAAGCCGCCGTGGTTAGCGCCCGGCGGCTTTTTTACGCCCGTGTTCAGCGGTTCTGGAACTGGCTGGCGCCGTTCTGCTGGAAGTACTGGTCGCGCAGGCGGCGCAGTTCCTGGAGGCGGGACAGGGTGGACTGGGAGTCCTGGACGCGCTGCTGCTGCTGGGCGCGGACGAAATGATTGTTCGCGCCCAGGTTCCGCCAGGGGCCGGGCGGCACTTCGCTGACATCGACAAAGCGCCAGTCGCAGCGGCTCATGCTGCGCAGGCCGAGGTAGTCGCGCACGGCGGGGGAGATGTCGATGCCCGCGCCGTTGTTGCTGCTGTTTCTGGGCCGGGCGCTGCCGAAGACATACTCGTGGTCGTCGGTGAGGAAGGGGCCGCAGTCCTCCCACTGGGCGTAGCAGACCTGGTTGCCGTAGCGGATGGCCACCCACTGGCCGCGCAGGACGCTTTTGCCGGAGCGGGTGAACTTCTCCTTGAACCAGGGGATGACCCGGGAGGCCTCGGCCTTGTGGGAGTTGTAGTCGAGGCAGTCGTTGTAGGGCAGGGCGATGTAGAAGGGGTTCAGCCCGGGAGTGAAGCCCAGGGGACAGAAGTTCGGGCCGCGCTTGGAGGGGTCCGGATCGTCATAACCGCCGAAGTTTTTGACCCACTCGGTGTCCCAGGAGCTTTTGTCGTTGGGGGTGGGGTTGTTTTCCGTCGGCATTTCGCCCACCCAGAAAACCGTGGCGACGATGTCCGTCTTCCAAGGATACCGGGCATAGCCCATGCGCGGCATGGTGGGCGCGTTGACCCGGGGCACGCTGATCGATGGGGCCTGGGCCGGGGCGGGCAGGGATCTGCCCTGGGTGGCGGCCGCGGCTCCGCCAGCGCTCACCTTGGGCAGGGACTGGCTCCACGAAACATCCGTCAGCCCCAGGCACAAGACTGGGAGCAATGCTTTAAGGCATGGAAGACGGGCGGCGGGCATGCTTTCCGGGAAGGGGGCGCGTATCTTACCAGCACAAGCCGGGTCCGGGCAATTTCAAAAAACACCCTGAAGCAGGGGGAGGAGGGGGCTGGCGCTGTTAAAAACGTCGGACGACGCTGTCCGCAGGGGTGTGGGCGCCGTCCTTTTCCGGGTAGTCCAGCGTGTAGTGCAGGCCGCGGCTTTCATGGCGGCGGATGGCGCACTCGACGATGAGGGAGGCGGTCTCCACCAGGTTGCGCAGTTCCAGCAGCTCGCTGGTGATGCGGAAGTTCCAGTAGAACTCCTGGACCTCGCGTTTGAGGTTGCGCAGGCGGGCGGCGGCGCGCTGGAGCCGTTTGCTGGTGCGGACGATGGAGACGTAGTCCCACATGAGGCGGCGGATTTCGTCCCAGTTATGGTAGATGACCACGAGTTCGTCGTTGTCCACGGCCTCGCCGCGCTGCCAGGGCGGGATGGGATAGGCCTGCTCATGCGCCTTGCCGACGGGCATCTTGCGCAGCATGTGCTCGACGGCGCGGTGGGAGATGACGAGGCATTCAAGCAGGGAGTTCGAGGCCAGGCGGTTGGCGCCGTGCAGGCCGGTGCAGGCGACTTCGCCGACGGCGCAGAGGCCGCGGACGCGGGTGGCGCCGTTGATGTCGGTGACCACGCCGCCGCACTGGTAATGCGCGGCCGGGACGACCGGGATGGGCTGCCGGGTGATGTCGATGTCCACCTCCAGGCAGGCTTTGTGAATGTTCGGGAAGTGGCTGACGATGAAGTCGGCCGGCTTGTGCGAGATGTCGAGGTAGACGCAGGGGCCGCCGGTGCGCTTGATCTCGTGGTCGATGGCGCGGGCAACGATGTCGCGGGGGGCCAGGGAGCCGCGTGGGTCAAAGCGCTGCATGAACTCCTTGCCGTCGGCCCCGATCAGGCGGGCGCCTTCGCCGCGCATGGCCTCGGTGATGAGGAAGGAGCGCTTTTCCGGGTGATACAGGCAGGTGGGGTGGAACTGGATGAACTCCATGTTGGCCACGCTGGCTCCGGCCCGCCAGGCCATGGCCACGCCGTCGCCGGTCGCGACCCTGGGGTTGGTGGTGTAAAGGTAGACCCTGCCGCAGCCGCCGGTGGCGAGGATGACGCGGTCGCTGCGCATGGTGACGACCTCGTGGCTCTCCTCATTGAGCACATACAGCCCGAGCACGCGGTCCTCGGAGACGTAGCCCAGCTTGCCGGTGGTGATGATGTCGACGGCGAAATGGTTTTCGAAGACGGTGATGTTGCTGCGTTCGCGGACGGCGGCGAGCAG
>CAZXPU010000247.1:0-2434 GCA_964642905.1 uncultured Prosthecobacter sp. | reverse complement strand
CCGCCATCCTGCAGTGGCTGAGCGTCAGCCAGCCGACGGCGGAGATGCGCAAAGCCGCCATCCTGTCGATCGCTGGCAGCTGCAAGGACGACCCGGACCTGTTCCCGATCCTGGAGGACGCCATGCGTCGTCGGGGAAGGGAGCCCGGACCCGATGGCACCTACGGCGGGTATCGTCCGCCGGATGAGGAGCCGCAGTGATGTTTGTGCTCGATACCGATACGTTAACGCACCTGCGCCACGGCAACCCGCGGGTCGTTGAGCGCGCATCCCGACACGCTGCCCAAGTCTTTCTGACGGAGATAACTCGAATCGAGCAGCTCCGTGGGCGGTTTGACACGGTGTTCAAGGCTGAGCACGGCGGAGCACTGCTCCAAGCGTACCAGCGTCTGCTCGACACCGAAGCCGCCCTGGCCAAGCTGCCGTTGTTGCAAATCAACGAAGCTGCCGCGGCGGAGTTCGACCGCTTACGTGCCGTGCGAAGCTTGAGGAAGATTGGTCGGGGCGATCTCCTCATCGCCTGTATTGTCCTGGCGAACAAGGCCACCCTGGTTACCCGCAACCGTAAGGACTTTGCCAAAGTGCCTGGCTTGCGGTTCGAAAATTGGGCCGACTAAAGGTGTCGCACAAGAAGACCAAGGAGAATGAATCATGCCGCGAACAGCCAAGAAGCCGCGACCGGTTGCAGCACCTGAGCCGCAGCCGGCCGCGGTGAACGGCCCGCTGGGCGAGGTCCTGGGGCTGCTGCAGGGCCTCGAAATAGAGGCGGCGCATGTCCGAGTAGATTGCGCCGGAATAGTCGTAGCGCAGGTAGCCGAGCGAGCGCTCGATTTCCTCCTCCTCCACCTCGCCGTCCAGTTTGGAGAAGCCGGCGAACACCTCGATCAGCACGGGCAGCATGGCGTCGCGGGTCGCCCCGGGCTGGAGACCCTCGTTGACGCGGCCAAGCAGCTGGTTCCACCAGTGCCGCGCCTTGTCCACAGGACCGACGGGCTCCGGTGGGCGTTGAATCAGGGGGCGGGGCATCTGGGCCGTGCTCATGCGTCGGGAGAAACGTGAGTATGGAGCGGGAGGTTCCAAAGACAACCGCTCTTGCCATCTCAGGAGACATTCTTAGGGTGAGGACGATGAAGGGCCTGATTTTTCTGATCTTCCTGACCGGCTCCGCCCTGGGCCGGGAGTGGCATGGCGTGAAGGATGACAGGACCCTGGAGGCGGAGTTTGCCGGGATGAAGGACGACCAGGTGCTGCTCCGTCAGGAGGGAGGTCGCCGCCTGGTTTTACCACTTCATCGGTTAAGCCGCGATGACCAGGAGTTTGCCCGGCTGGCCCAGGTGTCGCTGAACGGCGCCCAGGTGCTGGGGCCGCAGACATTTGAGGTTCAATGCGTGGTGGACGGAGGCTGCATGGCGCGCATGGGAACGCGGCTCCAGGGTCCCAAGAGCCCCTGGCTGTTCATTGGCGAGACCTTTTTCCTGCCCATGGGGGATCGGAAGCTGGAACGAGGAGACCGGCTGGAGTCGAAGCCGCTCTACTACGCGGGAAACCGCACCTACCAGCCGCTGGAGGGCGATGCGGTGGTGCTGCGTGCCTTTGCCCTGGACCTGGAGGAGGCCGTGAACGCCGACCTGCGCATCCGCCTGATGGCGGCCGGCGACCCAACCAAGTTTGCTCCCACGATCCTGGAGCCGCTGATGGAGCGGGTGAGCACGCGCGCCATCGCCCTGCCCGTTGGCAAGGGGCTGTATGTCACCGAATCCGCGCCGTTGATGGAGGCGAAGACCCTGGTGCTGCAGCAGGACGGCAGGGAGCTTCCCGTCCAGGTGCTGAAGAAGGAGGATTCGTCCGGCCTGGCGCTGGTCTCCTGCGCCCATGAGATGGAGCCGCTGCGGCTGCTGCCGCGCGAGCCTTTGCAGGTTGGTCAGGACGTGTATGCCGTGTCGATTCCGCTGACCGGCATCCGCAAGAAGCTCGCGACCCCGATCCTCACCCGCGGCATCGTCAGCAAAACGGGCTCGACCCAGGTCTTTCAGCACGATGCCTCGGTGGCCAGGGATGCCATCGGCGGCTATGTCCTCAACGATCGCTGGGAGGTGGCCGGGGTGTTTTTCCGTCCGACGTCACGCGTGGAGACGACGGGGGCGGGAAGGAAACCTTCACCCACGGCAACTGAGGCGCCGCCTGCGCTGCTGGAGTGCCTGCACAGCCGGTCCCTGGACAAGCTCTTCATTGAAGGGGAGAAGGACAAGCCCCGCCGCATGAGCGGTGTCCCGCCAATGCGCTCCGGCAGCCTGGGCGAAGAGGCGGCGGAGGTGATCGCCCGCCTGCGCAAGTCCACGGCCCTGCTGGTGGCCACGCATGAAGTCATGCGCACACCGCCGCCGCGCAAGCAGGCCGCCGCAGGTGCAGGAGCCGCGGCGGCCGGGCCGCAACCC
>CAZXPU010000246.1:0-2521 GCA_964642905.1 uncultured Prosthecobacter sp. | reverse complement strand
GGGCGAGGACAATGACGAGCCGCGTCCCGGCTTTGATGTCTTCGTCACCCACAAGGGCCAGGGAAAGTACTTCGACACGGAGTGGAACCTGAACGGCAGGGAAAGGAAGGTCATCCCGGGCTACTACACCACGGTGGTCACCGATCTCGCCCTGGACTGGCTGAAGCAGCAGAAGTCGGACAAGCCCTGGTGCGCCTTCATCGGCCATAAGGCGCCGCACAGCTTCTACACGCCGGAGCCTAAATATGAGCACGCCTTTGACGATGTGCGCGTGCCTTATCCGGCGACCGCCTTTCAACTGGAAGACAAGCCGGCCTGGATCAAGCAGCGCCTTCACACCTGGCATGGCATCTATGGCCCCTTGTTTGAATGGCGGAAAAAGTTCCCGGATGACCGCCCCGAGGCGGTGAAGGATTTTGAAAACATGGTGCATGGCTACTGGGGAACCGTACTCAGCGTCGATGACAGCGTCGCCCGCCTGCGTGCCTGGCTGGAGGAGACGGGGCAGCTCGACAACACCCTGGTCGTCTTCATGGGCGACAATGGCCTGCTTGAAGGCGAGCATGGCATGGTGGACAAGCGCACCGCCCATGAAGCCAGCCTGCGCATCCCGGCGGTGGCGCGTTATCCTGCGGTACTCGGGCAGGGCAAGATCATCCAGCAGCAGGTGCTGACCGTCGACATCGCCCCGAGCGTGCTCGAGCTCTGCGGCGCAACCGCACTGCCCAAGTCCCACGGCAGGTCCTGGGTGAAGCTCGTCAGGGAAGGGGATCCCGAATGGCGCAGCGCCTGGTTTTACCATTACAACTACGAGAAGCAGTTCCCCTACACGCCCAATGTCCGGGCCATCCGCACCGATCGCTGGAAGTACATCCACTACCCGCATGGCGACGGCAGCCCGGACCGTCACATGGCCGAGCTTTACGATCTTCAAGCGGATCCTGGGGAGACCAAGAACCTCATCAGCAGGCCCGAGCTCGCCACCACAGTCGCGGAGCTGCAAGCCCGGCTTGCCAAGCTGATGCGCGACACCGATCTCGACAAGACGACGGACAAAATGCCGATTGATGAAGGCGTGAAGAGCGAGCTCCCGGATGCCAAAATTCGTTAAGTTGGCTGAAACGATTGGGTTCCAACCTTTGAGAACCTGACAAATTCCTTGCGACTTCAGGGTTGCTGAATGGGTGGTTTTTCCAGAATTTTACCACCAGTCACATGTTTTGTGGCTTTTACATTCTCCCATGCCCCAAGTCATGAAAACGTCATCTCTCTCCCGCCTGGCCCAAGTGCTGCCACTCGTGGTTTCCGCAGCTGCTCTGACCAGCTGCAAACTGCCTCCCAACCAGGCCATGCGTGTCATCCAGAGCAAGGGGCTCTTTGCCTATTGGGGCGGGGATTATTCCGCCGTTCAGCCTGCGTCTTATTCCTCCGTTCCGCTGCTGAGCGCCCAATCGCAGAGCTCGCAGGACCTTCAGCAGAAGCGTTACGCGACACCTCGTGCGGTGAATCCCATCCCCTATCGCAGCACCTACCACACGAACAGGCATCTTCGCTCGGACTACACGCGCACGCCCTACCGAGCCAGCAACGCTACGGTCGCCGAGCCGATTCACCGCAGCCCGCGTCCTGAAGCAGCCGTTTCTTCAGTGACGGACAGTGTCACGCCTGCGCCGACGACAGTTGCCGCCGCATCTTCGGCGGCCTCCAAGGAAGCTGCCGCCATCTCGGCCCCGGCGCCTGCCTCAAAGCCGGCGATGGAGCTGCCCTATGGCTCTGCCGTTTCCGGACGTCCGGGCATGGTCACCAGCCCCTATGCTCAGAGCCATCAGCTGGTGGATGTGACGGGGCTTGCCCCGGGTGACACGGTCAAGGACCCCTACACGGGAAAGCTCTTCCGCGTGCCACCTTCACAGCAGGCGGCCGCCAAGGTGACGGAGCAGCCCAAGTCGCCCGTGGCTGAGGCCCGCCCTTGAGCCCGCGCTTCATCGCAGATTCCCGCAAGAAGCCGGTTCAAGACCACGAGTTCATGGGATGACACGCCTGTTCATCCCCTGGTTATTCTGCCTCGCCATCGCCGTTCCGGCGGCGGCCCAGGCTCCCATCCAAAAGTGGATCGACGAGGCCATCAAGGCCGGAGGTGGCGTGGTCACCATTCCTCCGGGCGAGCATGTCCTGCCGCAGGGCTTGTTGATTAAAGATGCCAAGAAGCTGGCCCTTCGCGGCCTGGAACGTGAGCAGTGCGTGCTCAAGCTGCCGCCGCTGGCCTATGCGGAAAGTGCTGAGGCGACGGCCGCCGGCTCGAGCCTGCTGAAGGTCAGGTCGGCCCGTGGATGGAAGCCCGGGATGCGCCTGCATCTGGAGGCGGAGGGTGACATCGACAGCTTCACCCAGAAACCCAAGCCCTATGTGCTGGCGGTCATTCAGGAAGTGAAGGAAGGCGCGCTCCTGCTGAAGGAACCGCTGAAGCATTCGATTCCTGCCGGGACGATGATTCGTCACGAGGATGCGCCCAACCTGATCG
>CAZXPU010000245.1:0-2530 GCA_964642905.1 uncultured Prosthecobacter sp. | reverse complement strand
ACGGACATGAATCCCGCGCTGGATCTGGCGCCTCTGAAATGGAGCACCTCCGGCCCCGCCTTCTGGAGGCCGACAGGCGCCGCCCTGTCCAAGGATGGCAAGGATGCCATGATGATCGGCAACATCAGCGACGGCTTTTTCTCCCGGCTCACCACCCGGCTATCCGGACCTGTGGTCCTGCGCTGGTGGCAGAAGGTTTCCACCCAGGCGGGACAGGACTTCCTCATCGTGAAGATGGACGGAGTGGAGGCCGCCCGTGCCAGCGGTGAACTGGACTGGCAGGAGAACTCCCTGACCCTCGGCGCCGGCACCCACGAGCTGGAGTTTGCCTATGTGAAGGATGCCTCGGGCAAGGCGGGCTCGGATTCCGTGTGGCTCGACCAGTTCTCCCAGGATCCTGTTTTTACGATCCCTGACCTGGCCTCCAGGCGACTCCTGCCTGCAGGATCCGGCGTCACGCTGGAGGTCTCCCACACCGGGATTTCGAGCCCGGACACTTATCAGTGGCGCTTGAACGGCAAGCCCATCAAGGGCGCGATCGGGTCGCAGCTGGTGCTCACCAACCTTCAAGGCTCCCAGGCCGGCACCTATGATTGTGTGCTCTCCTCGACGGTAAACGGCATCTCCATGAGCCGCACGGGCCCCGCTCATGTGATCGCCATCGTGGACGTCCGGGACAGCCTCACCGTCGTCCAGGCGCCGGGCAAGGCCGCCTTCAAGGCCGTCGCCTATGGTCAGAATCTGCGCTATCAATGGCGCAAGGGTCTCACGGATATGACGGACGAGAAAAAGCAGGCCCTGGATCTCGGTTCGCTCCAGTATTTCCATTCCGGCGACTACATCTGCGACGTGATGGACGTCGACGACAACAAGGTGAGCGCGGGCAGGAATGTGCTGCGGGTTTACGACAAGGGCCCGCGCATCACGCACACTGGCGATCTCGATCCCGCCGTGCTCAGCGGCCCTTATTCCTTCCAGGTTGACTACGACTCCGATGTTCGTCGTGCGCCCGTCAGCTTCAAGGCTGTCGGACTGCCCAAGGGCCTGGTCATCCACAAGACCACCGGGGAGATCTACGGCGTGCCCGATGTCTGGAGCAGCACCCCCTTCAAGGTGGTGATCACCGCCACCAACGGCATCGAGCCCCATTCGGTGGAGACAAGGATCCTTGTCAGCAACATCGAGAGTAAAACCGGCACCTTCACGGGCTTGATCCCGCGTCATCCCACCCTGAACCAGGGTCTGGGAGGCAGGCTGGACGTCGTCGTCTCCAACACGGGCACGCATTCAGGAACGCTGGTGCTCGGCCAGTCGAAATACTCCTTCAAGGACAGAGTTCGAACCGCCCTGACGCCCGTGACCTTTGAGGTGAAGCCGGACGCGGACTCGAGCTTCAGCATCAGCCGTGGCAAGGAGACGCCGCTGCTGGTCAGTTTCACGGTGAATGATGCGGGCACCCTGACCGGAGAGGTGAAGCTGGGCGGCAGCTCCCAGACCTTTACAGGCTGGAAGGCCCCCTGGAGCAAGGCGCAGCCTGCCGACTCCCTGGCCGGCACCGGCAGCCCGGTGGGCTTGTATAACTTTGAGCTCGACCTGCTTCCGGCGCATGACGGCGAGGCCAACGTACCCCAGGGCCTGGGCTTTGGCAGCTTCACACTGGATCGCAACACCGGCGCGGCCCTCCTCGTTGGCAAACTGGCGGACAATGCCTCCTTCACCTCGTCCACGCTGGCCGGGGCCCAGGGGCAGCTGCTGCTTTATTCCCCTCTTTATGCCACAGCGATGCCGGGCTCCCTGGCCGGGGTGCTCGACATCCAGGAGGCCGTTCCGGCCGATGACAACCGCCTGACCGGCTCCGTCACCTGGTGGCGTCCCGCCTTTGCCGCCGCCGCCAAGGAACGCCTCTACCCCGCCGGCTTCGCGGACCTCGTCACCTTGAAGATCGATGGCAGCCGCTATGTCGCCCCGGTTTCCGGCAGCCTGCCTCTGGGACTCACCGCAGCCGGCTCCGACAAGATCCGCCTGAACTTCCTGGGCGGCGGCATCGGCAGTCCCGCGCCGGCGCCCGACCTCTCCCAAATGACCCTCCTGACCAGCGGCAAGACCACGGCCGTGGGAGGCAACCCGCGAAACACCAGCCTCACGATCATTCCTGGAAAAGGCACCTTTTCCGGCAGCTTCACGCTCGAAGACCTGGACCCGCTCGATCCGCGCCCGCCTGACAAGGCCACCAAGCTCAAGCGCACCGTCAACTGGCAGGGCCTGCTCCTGCGGCATTCCACGGAGGGATGGAAAGGCGGCGGCTTTTTCATTCTTCCTGAACTGCCGGACGCGACCGGGGAAAAGCTGACCACGACGCCTGTTCATTCCGGCGAGGTGAAGGTGTTGCCCCTGCTCCCATGACTGAACATGCAGAAGACGGACCGTCACCGGTCCGCCTCCTGAGGCTTTGGGGGGGGGGAAGTGGAAAAATTTTTACCAGCTTGGCCTTCACCAGCGATTCCAGGCGGTTCACTCCGCGACGAATCCG
>CAZXPU010000244.1:0-2693 GCA_964642905.1 uncultured Prosthecobacter sp. | reverse complement strand
CCAAAGGTGGGTGGCTGGCCTCGGCGCCAACCCTTGTCGGCTGGACTCCCGGGGCGGCAGCCTTCTGCTGAGATCTGTGATAAGAGAAGGCTCTAAATGCCTGGCATCTTTTGCTTTTGTCCGAGCCTCCGCCAGACGAGGAAGACGTTGCAAAAGAGGAAGAAATGCCCCAGCACCATCGGAACGAGCCACCAGAGCGGAAAAGACTCGTTTCGCAGCCAGAGAGTTAGAAAAGCCCCAAGCAGCAAAATGGCCCCGTCCAAGGCTGAGACGCGAAAACCATGCATTCGAGCTGGGGGAGTGTCGTTCATGCTGTCAAGCCTCCAAAAGACGTTCATACCGGGCCCGGCCCGCCTCGCTGAAGCAGCAGAAGACGACGTTCTTGATCGAACACGGCGTCTCCAAAAACGCCCGCACGCTTTCCACGGCGATCTTCGCAGCTTCGTCGGCCGGGAAGTCATAGACGCCGGTCGAGATGCAGGGAAAGGCGATGCTTTGCAGGCCGTTCTCCGCGGCGAGGCGCAGGGAGTTCGTGTAGCAGGCGCGGAGTTTGTTGTGCTCGCCGTTTTTGCCGCCGTTCCAGATGGGGCCGACGGTGTGGATGACATGGCGGGTCTTGAGGCGATACCCCTTCGTGATCTTCGCCTCGCCCGTGCGGCAGCCGTTCAGCGTGCGACACTCGGCGAGCAAGTCTGGCCCCGCCGCGCGATGAATCGCCCCATCGACACCTCCGCCACCCAGCAGCGAGGAATTGGCCGCGTTCACGATGGCATCGACATCAAGCTGGGTGATGTCGGCCTGGAGGACTGCGAGGGTGGGAGTCATGAATGAGGTTCCTGGCCGGAGGCTTTCCAGGAGCGTTCATGGGGAAGCCATGTTTTGTAAAGGTGCGGACAGTGCAAGTGCAGGATTTCAGGCTTGCCAGGCCACAGCAATCTCTGGGGCTAGCAGCCTGCCTGATGGTTTGATCTTCAGGCCGCCACGATCATCCGGACCAGCCCCCAGAGCCAGCCGACGGTGCCGATCCAGCAGCGGCCGAGCTCGATGAACTCATGGCCGGGGGACGGGGAGGCGGCGAGGTAGAGGGCGGTGATGAGCAGGATGTTGAACAGGAAGATCAGGCTCATCGAAAAGAACTCGCCGTTGCGTTCCAGATCGCTCTGGTGGGTGAGCACGGTCTTGATCGTGTAGGTGGCGTGAAACCACCAGGTGAGGCCGAGGGCGGCATAGAAAAACCAGACCGGGGCCAGGGTCACCCCATGGCTGCCGATGGGAAGGCGGACGGGTTCATGCAGGCTCCAGAAGATGCCCAGGACACCGAAAAGCAGCATCACCGCCAGGGAATAGAAGGGGATCAGGTAGGGGGCCAGCGTGATCCAGGTGTTGGACTTGTTGGTTTCGACGTAGCCCCCGGTCGGCGAGGCGCTCCAGTCGAAAATCT
Source organism: uncultured Prosthecobacter sp. (assembly GCA_964642905.1). Taxonomy (GTDB): domain Bacteria; phylum Verrucomicrobiota; class Verrucomicrobiia; order Verrucomicrobiales; family Verrucomicrobiaceae; genus Prosthecobacter. The sequence continues at coordinate 1,252 of CAZXPU010000244.1, read as the reverse complement.
TGCCGCCAAAGGCCCTGGCAACGATCAGGTGGCTGAGCTCGTGGCCGAGGACATAGGCGTGGACGGGACGCCAGCCGGCCAGGTAGGCGGCCGCCCAGGCGAGTCCGCCGGTGGTGAAGAAGATGAACTGCTCGGATCGCCAGAAATCAGCCCGGGTCAGCGACCGGAAGAACATCTCCACCAAGGTGAAGGCCGTGATGCAGCCCAGGGGCAGCAAAATCGCCCCTCCAATGATCTGCTTCCAGGTGCGGATCTGCTTCCGTTTCCGGAACGTCGGGTGACGACTCACGTTGGCAGGCTTGGATTTCTCCAACTGCTGGGCCGTGCGCTCGCGGCTGCTGAGTCGATAGGTGTTGGCAGGCATCTGAAATTCCCAGGTTATTTAACATCTCTTAACATTTTAACAATCCTATATGTTCAAATGTAGAATAACTCTGTGAGCTTTTGCCCTTCGAAAGGGGCTGGATCTGCGTTAAGGACTTCGCGCCCAGCCCCTTTCGCGCCAAGAATCGACATCTCAATCGCACGATCAGACATCCTTTCTCCTGATGGAATCGCTTTCCAGGCGGCGTTGGTAACTCTGGCAGTTCGCAATTTCCCCTCCTGCTCATGACTTCTGCTTCATCTGATTACGACTCCCCCAAGTCTTTCACCCTGGCCTGGGTGGCCACCCTTCTTCTCATCCTCGGTTTTGTCGTAGGGCTTCTGATGTTCCCCCCCCTTTATGAGGAGGCGAAGACCGAGGTTTCGAACAATTTGCTGTTCGTCGGGAGGTTCCATCCGATCCTTCTGCACCTTCCCGTGGGAGCCCTGGGTTTGCTTTGCCTGATGGAACTGGTCTGCCTGACCCGTCGGGGCGAGGCAAGCATGGGCAGCGCCGCCCTTCTGACCCTCTGGGTGGGCTCTGCCGGAGCGGTCGTGGCCGTGCTGGCGGGCATTCTTCTGTCGAGAGAAGGGGGCTATGAAGGTGGGAATTTCACCCTGCACCAGACCCTGGCCCTGGTCGGTACGGCGGGGGTTCTGCTGGCCTTGGTCATCCGCATTTTCTCGATGAGCAGCGAAAACCGGGAGCTCATGCATGCTTACAGAGCGGTGTTTTTTGGCAGTTTCGGCCTCATGGGGCTGGGAGCGCATTTTGGAGGCAACATGAGCCATGGATCCAAGTTCCTGACGGAATATGCGCCCGATTCCATCAAGGGACCGATGGTTAGCCTGGAAAAATGGATGCTGAGTTTTGTGGAGAAACCCAAGG
>CAZXPU010000243.1:0-2889 GCA_964642905.1 uncultured Prosthecobacter sp. | reverse complement strand
AACCTTCTATGAGCGCTCTCCTCCCCCCTCCTCCCGCCAGTGCCGTGCCCGAAAGCTTCTCCCCGGAGCAGCAACGATATCTGGAGGGTTTCTTCGCAGGCATCGCCGCAGGCGGGGTCAGCTTTGGTGACCTCGCCCCCACACCGGCTGCGCCTGCGGGACCTTCCCTGGACGACCTTACCAAGGAGGAGCGCATCAAGCGCGAACTGCACCCCTTCGACGCCATCGAAAACCTGGTGATGGATGCGCGCTGGAACGCGAAGCCGGAACCTGAAAACGCCTTCCGTTACAAGTGGAACGGGCTCTTCTGGCTCAATCCGGTCAAGGACGGCTACATGTGCCGCCTCCGCATTCCGGGTGGCGTGGTGAAGAGCCATCAGCTTCGCGAACTCGCCGCGATCTCGCGCGAGCTCACCACCGGCTACATCCAGATCACCACCCGCAACAACTTCCAGATTCGTCTCATCGAGCCGAAGAACTGCCCTGAGGTCCTCCGCCGCATCCAGGGCTGCGGCCTTCACTCCAAGGGCGCCGGCGCGGATAACATCCGCAACATCACGATGAATCCCTGCGCGGGTCACGACCCCCATGAGCTCATCGATGTCCGCCCGCTGGTCAATGAGCTCGCCACGCTCATCATCGGCTCCAAGGAATTCTACGACCTGCCCCGAAAGTTCAACATCGCCTACGACGGCGGCGGCCTCATCTCCTCGGTCGAGGACACCAACGACATCGGCGCCAGCGCCGTGAGGATCCTCGAAAACAGCGAGGGCATCGAGCCCGGCGTTCACTTCCGCATCGCCCTTGGCGGCGTCACGGGCCATCAGACCTTCGCCAGCGACTGGGGCGTCATCGTGAAGCCTGCGCAGCTCAACGACGTCATGATCGCCCTGCTGCGCGTTTTCATCCAGTTTGGCGACCGCACCAACCGCAAGAAGGCCCGGTTCAAGTATGTCGTGGAGGACAAGGGCCTCGACGGCGTGCTCGTGGAAGCGGAAAAACACCTCAAGTTCAAGCTCACCCGCCTTGCCCCGGACTCCCCGATCCAGGCGACACGCGAGTTCTCCCAGCAGGGCCATTCGCATGTCGGCATCCACCCTCAAAAGCAGGAGGGCCTGGTCTATGTCGGCGCCAGCGTGCCCGTCGGCCAGCTCACGGCGAAGCAGATGGAGCGCATCGCCGACCTCGCCGAGAGCTATGGCAGCGGCGAAGTGCGCCTCACGGTCTGGCAGAACCTCATCATCCCAAACGTCAGGTCCGCCTACGCCGCCACGCTGGCCAAGTCGCTCAGAAAGCTCGGACTTCCCTGCGAGCAGTCCAACCTCAGGAGCGGGTTTGTGGCCTGCACCGGCAACAAATATTGCAAATACGCCGCCAGCGACACCAAGGGCCATGCCATCGCCATGATGGAGCACCTCGACAGGCGGCTGAAGCTCGACCGGCCCGTCAACATCCACTTCACCGGCTGCCCGCATTCCTGCGCCCAGCATTTCATGGGCGACATCGGCCTGCTCGGCACCAAGGTGAAGTCGGAGAGCGGCGAAGGCTATCACATCACCGTCGGCGGCGGCTTCGGCGAAAACCGAAAGATCGGCCGCCAGGTCTTCAGCGGTGTTCCCTTTGAAAACCTGGGTGAAACCCTGGAGGCGATGCTGCGGGGCTACCTCGGCAGACGTGAAGGGGATGAATCCTTCCACACTTTCTGCAACCGGCACAGCGTCGGCCAGCTCCAGGAGATCTTCAGCCTTTGAGCCATGGTCCGCGACATGGAGCGTTCGACATCCTCCGGAGCAGGCTCCGGAGTCAGCATCCTTGAAGCTGCGCTGCGCGAGCAGCAGACGCTCCGCACACCCGTCGCCCTGTTTTCGGAAGAGTACGATTCGCGCTCCGTCCGCGAACGCTTCACGCACCTCATTCCTCTCTCCAGGCCGGAACCGGGCGGCCAGTACGCCTTTGAGGTGAACCTCGACGCCTGCACCGGCTGCAAGGCCTGCGTCGCCGCCTGCCACAGCCTCAACGGCCTCGACGAGGGGGAAAGCTGGCGTGACATCGGCCTGCTTGTCGGCACACGCAGGCAGCCCTATCTGCAAACCGTCACCACGGCCTGCCATCATTGTGTGGATCCGGCCTGCTCCAACGGCTGCCCCGTGCTGGCCTACGACAAGGATCCCGTCACAGGCATCGTGCGCCATCTCGACGACCAGTGCATCGGCTGCTCCTACTGCATCCTGAAATGCCCCTACGACGTGCCCAAGTTCAACCTCAGGCGCGGCATCGTCCGCAAATGCGACATGTGCCAGGGGCGCCTTGCGGAAGGCGAGGCGCCGGCCTGCGTCCAGGCCTGCCCGAACGAGGCCATCCGGATCAAGGTCGTGAAGACGCATGAGGTGGCGGATCTCGGACGCATGATCCCCGGCGCTCATGATTCCAGCTACACCCGGCCCACCACGACTTATGTTTCCTCCAAGCCCGTGCCTGAAAGCGCCACCGCCGCCGATGAGGGCCGCCTCAAACGGGATCACGGACATCCCCCGCTGGCATGGATGCTCGTGCTCACCCAGATGTCCGCCGGTGGCCTGACCGGCGCAGCCCTGGCGCCGCTGACTCCGGCTCAGGCCGCCCTCACCAGCGCCGCCGCCCTGTTGTTCGGCATCCTCGGCATCGCCCTCAGCGTCCTGCATCTCGGCCAGCCTTTGAAGGCCTGGCGCGCCTTTCTGGGCTGGAGAAGATCCTGGCTGTCGCGGGAGATTCTCGCCTTCGGAGCCCTGCCTGTCGGCGCGGCTGCCATCGCCGGCGCCTGGTGGTTTGAAGAGCACGCCATGCTCAGGCTTGCCATCAGCGGCACTGCACTGGCCGCGCTTGGCGCCGTCGCCTGTTCAGTGATGGTTT
>CAZXPU010000242.1:0-2967 GCA_964642905.1 uncultured Prosthecobacter sp. | reverse complement strand
CACCTGATCTACAACACCGCCGTGCTCCTCGGTCCCGACGGCACGCTGATCGGCAAGTATCGCAAGGTCTCCCTCCCCCCTGGAGAAGCCGCCAAGGGTGTCGCCCCAGGCCACGACTATCCGGTGTTCAACACGAAGCTCGGCAAGATCGGCATGATGGTTTGTTATGACGGCTTCTTCCCCGAGGTCGCGCGCGAGCTGACCAAGAACGGTGCCGAGGTGATCGCCTGGCCGGTGTGGGGCTGCAACCCGCTGCTCGCCCAGGCCCGCGCCTGCGAAAACCATGTCTTCGTCGTCAGCAGCACCTTCATGAACCACGACGCAGGCTGGATGTTCTCCGCCATCTACGACCAGGGCGGCCGGCCCGTCGCGCGCGGTGAAAAGTGGGGAACCGTCGTGGTCGCCGAAGTGGACCTGAACCAGGCCTACTACGGCCCCTACAATCTTGGCGACTTCCATTCCATGATCGCCCGCCACCGCCCGCCCGTCCCGGCGGAAAAATGAGCCGACGCCGGGGCTGTTCAGCCCTGCGCAATCGCCAGGCCCAATCGCCGCCTTCTTGCGCCCTTCCAGGGCGCTGCCCGAAACGATGAGGGTTAGGCCCCGTCGATCCGGTGGTTCACGCTCGCCAAGCCTCGCTTCACCACCGGCTATTTTTCTTTCGAGCCTACGGCTCGGCTTGATCCATCCATCCGACATCCACACACACCCGAACCACCCACACGCCCGCTTCACACGATGAAGGGCCCCACCCGAAGATTCGAACAAGGCTGCAGGTTCATCCACACTTCTCCGCGTTCGCGCTGCTGCGGAATCGGAGTTCCGCGCTCCAGAGAACACCTTCGGAATCGGTGACGCTCCGATCCCACGCCTGCGCCGCCCCAAGCCTGCGCTCGCTCACTTGCCAATCGGGTTCACAAACTCATCGCGGCTGAGCCTGCCGTCGGCGTTCTTGTCACGGCGACGGAAGCGGTCGGCGGCTTCCGGATGCTGGTTGAGCCCGGCCTGAAAGTCCTTGAACGAGATGAACCCGTCGCGGTCAGTGTCCCATTCTCCAAAGACCTTCGCCCGTTCAGCCAGGGTCTGCCCGGCGACTGGCGGCTTCGGTCCGGCCTGCACCGGAGGTCTCGCATCCGCCGGACGCCCCGTCCTGACCGCCAGATCTCGGGCCGGGCTGGGCGGCAGGGTCCTGACCCATGCCAGCGCCTTCGCCGTCAGCGCCTTCACACGCTCAGGATCCGCCTTGGCAAGGTCATGCTCCTCGGCCGGATCCCGCGTCAAATCATAGAGCTCGGCCTTCCCGCCGTCGTGGTTCACCAGCAGCTTCCAGCCGCCGTCCCGGACCGCCAGCATCGGCGGCATGTAGCCGTCCTGCGCCCCCTGAACGTTGAACAGCCATTCCCAGTGCAGCGGCTTGCGGCGCGGCGCGGACGGCCCGCCTAACCAAAGTTGACTGAGATCCTCGCCGTCCGGCGCCAGGCCTTCCGGCAGGCGGACCCCGGCCAGGGAGGCCACCGTCGGCAGCAGGTCCACGGCCCCCACCACGCTCGTTTCATCCACCCGACCCGCCGGCACGTGGCCGGGCCAGCGCACCAGGCCGAAGGTGCGGATGCCGCCTTCATACATGCTGCGCTTGCGGCCCCGCAACGGACCCGTGCTGCCCGTGCCCGCGTTGGCCGCGTTGCCGATCCGGTAGTCCTCCGGGCCGTTGTCGCTCGAATAGACAATGAGGGTGTCTTCCGAGATCTTCATCTCGTCCAGCGCATCCAGCAGCCGCCCGATCTGCGTGTCGAGGTCGGTGAGCGAAGCCAGGAAGACCTGCATCTGGGAACGCAGGTCCTTCGCCCCGGCGAGATACTTCCGCATCCAGGTTCCATAGGCGGGATCCTCGACCGAGGGCTGCAGGGCGGCATATTCGGCCAGCTGCTCGGGCGTCGGCTTCAGGGCCGCATGCGGCAGCAGTGTCCACAGGTTGACATAAAACGGCGAGCCCTTGTTCCGGCGGATGAACTCGATCGTCTCGTCCACGATCAGTCGCGTGGACTTTGCCCGAAAATAGGGCTCGGCGCCCTCGTTGCCGAGCGACGGCCCGGAGGAGTTCACCGTCTTCGAAACATCGATGCCGTACGCCTCGGGAGGCGGGGCGCCTTCGCCGGCGCCCAGATGCCACTTGCCAAAATGCGCGGTCGCATAACCGGCCTTCTTCAGGAGGTCCGGCAGCGTGATGACCTCGGGGTCCAGCCAGTCCGGCATCGACCTCGCGGCGTTGGCTTTTGAATCGGCAAAGTGACCGTGCACCTGGTGACGGGCGGGGCAGTGCGAGGTCATGAACGCGGCCCGACTGGGCGAGCAGACCGTTGCGGCGACATAAAACTGGCGGAACCAGGTGCCTCCGGCGGCAAGTCTGTCGAGGGACGGCGTCTTCACATGAGGGTGCCCGGCGAAATGCGCGTCCCCCCAGCCCTGGTCGTCCGTGAGAATGAAGATGATGTTAGGCCGGGCCGCAAAGAGCACGGGGCAAAAGGCAAGAAGAAGGAAGAGCAGGCGCATCATGCATCCACCAACGTCCTGAACAGGCCCATCTAACTTTCCGTTTCAATCCTTCACAGCCCGGAACCACGGAAGACACTGAAGGCACGGAAATCCAGGCCTTGGAATCCTGACTCCTTCATGATTCCGTGTGTTTCGGACATTCCGTGATCGTCCATTCCGGCTACTGGGTCACGCTGAAGCAGGGCTTGACGAGGTGAGACAGAACCACGGAAGACACCGAATCCACGGAAAGCCAGGCCTTGGGATCCTGACTTCTTCAGGATTCCGTGTGTTTCGTGCATTCCGGGGTCGTCCATTCCGGCTTCTGGGTCACGCTGAAGCAGGGCTTGACGAGGTGAGACAGAACCACGGAAGACACTGAATCCACGGAAAGCCAGGCCTTGGGATCCTGACTCCTTCAGGATTCCGTGGGTT
>CAZXPU010000241.1:0-3020 GCA_964642905.1 uncultured Prosthecobacter sp. | reverse complement strand
GCGCTGCACCCACAGATTGCGGAAGGTGCGCTTGCGAACTTTGCGGTCGCGGTAGGAATACGTCATCGCCTTGCGGACGGCGTCCTTGGCGTAACGGAAGTGCGTTTTGCGGAAGCCTTGGAATCCCTTCGCCTTGGCGAGGGTCCTCTTCCGGCGTTTGCGGCTAGCGGGGGCGTTAGTTGCTCTGGGCATGTTCTTTGTCGGTGATCAGACTGTTTGTTTGATTCGATGACCGGACTCGTCTGAGCATAGATCCAGCCGGGGCCGGATCAGTCTGGAGCATCGTGGCCTCCATGAGGGAGGCCTGTGGGAGGGGATCAATGCGAGAACGGGAGGTTCGCGAGGATCGCCTTCTTATCCACTTCCGCCACAAGGGCGACTTTGCCGAGGTTGCGCTTACGCTTGCGATTCTTGTTCTGCAGGATGTGGCGCTTGCCTTGTTTACGGCGCAGCACCTTACCCGTCGCAGTGACTTTGAATCGTTTGGCGACAGACTTTCTCGTTTTGGCTATACCAGCGTTTTTGGACATAGGGGCGGCGAAAGTGGAGGTGTTCCCTGGTTTAGCAAGGTGTTTTTCCAGAGGTTTTGGAGCTTTTAGAGAAGGTGAAAACCCGGCTTTTTGGCCATCTGCCGCCTTGAGTCCCCTGGAGCGCTCGCCAAGGATGCGGTTCATGACCTTGCAAGCCGCCGGAATGTTGAAGACCTACCTGGAGCAGCGCCAGACCGCCGGGCAGACCCATGTCGGCCTGCGTCCTGGGACCTTGGAGCGGCTTTGCAGCTTCAAAGGCGCGACCACGGCACGGGCGGAAGAGGTTCGTCGAAAGGTGGAGACCACCCCTCGGGACAGTGTCAGGCCCCCGGCTCCGCTCTCAGGCATCTTTGAAGCGCCCACCGCCACAATTCCGAGGGCCAGGTCGGGCGCCCGGTTGATCGAGGTGACAGGGGCGAGCAAGGCGGAAAAACTGGCTGCTCTGGCGGCGATCGCCGAGGCCTCCCCCGAGGCCAGGGCGCTGGGGACGCTGCGGGAAACCATGGTTTTTGCCGTGGGCAGTGCGGACGCACAGATCATGCTGATCGGCGAAGCGCCTGGTTTTGAGGAGGAGCGGCAGCGTGAGCCCTTTGTCGGACCTGCCGGTCAGAAGCTGACGGGCATCCTGAAGGCGATGGGACTGGAACGCAGTGACGTTTACATCAGCAACATCTGCAAGTTCCGCCCAGCCTTGGAAGGCGGGCAGGGGACCGCCAACCGGGCGCCGTCGGATGCTGAGATGGCCGCCTGCCTGCCTTATGTAATGACGGAGATCAGCATCATTCAGCCCCGCGTCATCGTGGCGCTGGGCGGGGTGGCCTGCAAGGGGCTGGGCATCGGCGAAGGTGTGATGAGGCTGCGCGGACGCTTTTACGAGGTCCAGGGAATCCCCACGATGGTGACCTACCATCCCAGCTACATCCTGCGGGAAGAGAAGCTCGCCGGCGGCGGCATTCGGGCGAAGCGCGAATGCTGGGAGGACATGCTGAAGGTCATGGAAAAGGCCGGTCTGCCAATCAGCGAAAAACAGCGTGGGTTTTTCAAAAAGTGAGAGCCTTGCACTTCCTGCTAACCAACGATGATGGGGTCGACGCCCCTGGTCTCGCGGCCCTGGAACGTTCGATCCGAAGAATTCCGGACGCCAGGATCACCATTGTCGCGCCGATGAAGGAACAGTCCATGTGCGGCCACAGGCTGACCACGCACAGCCCCCTGCGGGTGGAGCGCCGGGGCGAGGCACGCTGGGCGGTGGACGGCACGCCGGCGGACTGCGTGCGGCTGGCCTTGTTCGCTCTGGACATCAGGCCCGACTGGGTGCTCTCAGGGGTCAACGCCGGTGGCAACCTCGGACAGGACATCCACGTTTCAGGAACCTGCGCCGCCGCCCGCGAGGCCGCCTATCATCAGGTCCGCTCGGCAGCCTTCTCCCATTATCTGATCCGAGATCTGGCCGTGGATTGGGACCGCACGGCGGACTGGACCCACGAGGCGCTTCAAAGCCTTGTCGGCGAACCTCTGGCCGATGGTGAATTCTGGTGCGTGAACTTTCCCCACCTTCCGCCGGGCAGCCGGCCGCTGCCCGGTCTTCGCAACTGTCAGCCCGCGCGTTCACCCCTGCCGGTCCGTTTCAGGCCTTCGGAGGACGGCAGCCATCATTACGACGCCCGTTATGCCGACCGCCCCCGTGATCCAGGTTCGGACGTGGACATCTGCTTCGGCGGTGAAACCTCCGTGGTCCGGCTCAGGGTCTGAAGGTCATGCAACAGGCGGACGCCACGGATCAAAAAAGCACGGCCGCACCAAGTTTATGGACGGCCTGGCGGAGGCATCCCGCCCTGCGAGGCCTGCTGTTGAGGTTCGTGCCGCTTTACCAAAGAGCTTCGCTGCGCCTGCTCGGGGTCCGTTTGTCGAGGGCTGAAACCGGCCTTCTGGGGGAGCTTCTGGCCGCCAGGCATCTTCAGGAAAAAGGGCGGAAGATCCTGCGTCGGAACCACCGGGGCCCGCACCGGGGCGAGGTGGACATCGTGGCAAGACACGGGGATGTGCTGACCTTTGTCGAGGTCAAGACGCGCACCAGCAGCGCCTTTGGCCGGCCCGCCGACGCGGTGACGGCTGACAAGCAGCGCCTGATCCAGCGTGGCGCGCTCGACTGGCTGCGGCTCCTGGGAAACCCGCGCATCGCCATCCGCTTCGACATTGCCGAGGTGCTGCTGATTGACGGCGAGGTGCCCCGGATCAACCTCATTGAAAACGCCTTCACGCTGCCTGACTCATCCATGGCCGGGAGATAAAGAAGCCTCGCCCTGCTTCCAGCTTTGACAGCACCTAGGCCGCCCGCTACTCCTTGCGCCCGCCAAACCCAACCCGCCTTTCCCTCCATGAGCAACAACTCCGCGAAAAAGATCATCAACGACCCCCTGAAATGCGCCGACGAACTCTTTGAAGGCCTGGTGCTTGCCTATGACGGCAAGGCTCGCCGCGTGGGCAAGC
>CAZXPU010000240.1:0-3144 GCA_964642905.1 uncultured Prosthecobacter sp. | reverse complement strand
GTGGCTGGGTGCCAAGAAATTCAGCCATCTGGCGGACGCGCTGCCACACATGGGGTGCATCACGCTCCGTCAGCTCCTCGCCCTCCGCCTCGCTGGTCACATCCACACTCTTGAACATCACCTTCAGTATCGAGGCGACCATGATTGCGACAGCAACGCACATGGCGCCGACGAGCTTTGGCGAGTAGCTCTCGAAGAAGTGAACCGTCACCCAATAGGATAAAAAGCCGATGAGGATGCCCTGTCCCACCACTTCGATGGCAGCCGTGGTTTGCAGCACAGGCAAGCCGATCCTTAGCGACCAGTATTGGGATCGATTCGATTGGAATGCAAAGAGCAGGCACAGCCCACCCATGACCAGCGCCACCACCACCGTGATGAGGCACACCCAGGCGATGATCAAGTTCCAGCGAAAAATCGAGTAATCGGTGCTCACATCCCTGAACTGGGCGCGCAGACGCGCACTCGCCTGGCTCTCTGTCGCGAGCACCTGCGAGGCCGGATGGCGCTCCCATTGACGGATCAATTCTCGCCGTTGCTCAGGGTTCAACGTGGTGTCCTGAATCACCTGGTTCCTGACCGAATCGAGGATCTTCCGGTCGTAGTCCTGCTCGATATGCTTGAAGAACCACAACGAACCCATCGGAACCAAGAACACCGCAAGGAACGGCAGGAGGTGACGCCTGGTGAAATCGGGAAGGGAGAATGAGTCGTGCATGGACCGAGATGACAAACATCTCGCCCCTCGAGATTCGCGGCAAGAAAAAATCGGGCAGGTGCCCTAAGAACGAGGCAGGTCGAAGCAGCTCAGTTTGTTGAGTTTTTGCACCCTGATCCCATTTACCCAGTGCTGAATGCATGGCATCCTTTTTCCGGAAAGGGTTCCGTCTTGGCGACACTAACATCACCCGCCGCGAGCGTGACGGAACCGCGTCGCGGTTCGTGATCCAACGGGGACGGTTCTTTTGGGCATTCCCAGGATAGCGCCTGCGGGTTCAGCGTGCTTACGTCGTGCTGAGGGGTTCCCTTCCTGGTAAGAGCATCTACTGCACAGTGGCACAATAGATTCGCAAGGAGCGCTGCGGCGCCTATGATGAAAACGTTCATACATGACTCCTCCCGAACGCTCTTCCGCCTCCTCCCAGCCGCCTCCGCTCCCTGCGTTTGTTCCGCAGTCCAGCAGCATGTCACCCGATGAGTATCGCCAAGCGTGCGCCAACCTTCAGCATCAGCGTCTGACCGCCGCCCAGGAGCAGCGCTACGCGGCGGCCGCGCAGCTGCTCGAAGCCCAGGTTGCTGGCAAGGCTGGCGGAAAAAGCAGCTCGCAGAAGGCGCTGCTGCTCATGCTCTCGCTCGCAGCCTTTGTGTTGTGGCTTTCGTTTCAGGGCGGTGGCGAGGACGCCACCAGCACCTTGATCGACGGCGCTCTGATCATCGGCATTCTTTTCATCCACGAGCTGGGCCACTTCTTCGCCATGAAGATCTTTGGTTACAAGGATCTGAGCATGTTCTTCATCCCCTTCTTCGGGGCTGCGGTCACAGGTCGGAAGCTGCACGTGCAATCCTGGCAGGATGCCGTCATGACCATGGCAGGCCCTCTGCCCGGCATCATCATCGGCCTGCCGCTCTACTTCTACGGCCGCATGAACGAGCTCGAAGTCCTGAAACACGCCGGCTTCATGATGCTCATCATCAACGCCCTCAACCTCCTGCCCATCAAGCCTCTCGATGGTGGACGCTTCTTTGAAACCATTCTCTTCAGCCGCTGGCGCTGGCTCTCGCTGCTGTTCAGCACCTTCTCCACCGTCGGCTTCGCCCTCTTTCTCATCTACGTTTCTGGCTGGTCTGAGATCTTTGTCGGCCTCTTCACCCTGTTCCAGATTTGGGGTTCCTTCAACCGCTGGAAAGTCCTGCGCTCCCTGGTGCAGCAGACCCCCGACGCCCTCCTCTCCCACGACGGGAGCTGGCCTGTCGATCAAGCCCGCACCATGTTCCAGGCCATCGATGCCGCGGACGTCCGCGCAAAACTCCTGCCCCGACATCTCGCCTCCTACGCCCTCGAGCATCTCCAGCGCCGCAACACCACGCCACCGCGCATCGGAGCCACTTTTGCGCTGCTGGGACTCTATGTCTTGCCGCTGATCTATCTGGCGGGCGGGTTTTATGCTTGGGTGATGATGCAGAAGGGATGAAGTGTCGAAAGCGGACGGCAATGTGCTCTTGCGACTTAGCGCGTTATCTCCGGCATGCCCATGGGCACTGTCCCTGAGTGGAAGTTATGTGCACTATTGTCGCGAGACGCTGGATTGGGATAATCTTTCTGCCCCCAATCTTTCTGCCTGCACATCGGGCTGTCGGGAATGCGTGAACTCACGCCATGCCTGCTCGACAGGATGTTGGGGCGTCCAGATGTCTTGAGTTCAATGCCTGTGCTCAACTCACAGGCAGTCGTCGGAGCTTGCGCATGGAATGCAGGCCGCCCGTCGCCTCGGCGATTCTGCGCGCGCCGTCCTTGCGCTTCGGGCCGAACTTCTCCCGGTTCGCCTCGAACACCCCCTCCACAAACTCCCGGCTGCCCAGCACCAGCCCGTCGCTGAAATACCTCACCCGCAGACGCACCAGCTCCCCGCAGCCCAGCTTGCCGCCCGCCTTCAACACCTCCCTCGCCGCTTCCGCGCTCACCCCGCGCCGAACCACGTTTGCGTTTTGCGCATCCCTCACCTCCACACCACTGGAAAACAGCAGGCAGCGGTAGGCTTCGACTCTTTCGCCCAGGGCCACCGCTGCCGGATCTTCGTTCGCTGCTGCCTGGCTGGCGGTTTCGCGGCTAGGCATCTCCTTGCCGGCTTGCAGGGAAGGAGAGCTGGATTCCAGAACCGCCCGGCTTGATGCATCATCCGTGACGGTAGATCCTGCGGCCTGTTCCTGGCCCTCTGCGGCGGGTGCTGTCATGGGCACGCGTGCTTCGCTGAAGGCGACGGCAACCCGATCTGGGTCGTCGTGGCTGATCGCTGCATCGGACTGCGGGGCAGTCTCATCGACAGCATCCCCAGGCCCTGCCTGCTCACAGGCCGGGTTTGCCTGATTGGTGATGAGCCAGTTCTCCAGGCGGCTGCCCGTCACCCGCGCCAGGCCGCGCTGTGC
>CAZXPU010000239.1:0-3153 GCA_964642905.1 uncultured Prosthecobacter sp. | reverse complement strand
GCGAAGGCGCGCTGCTGCTGATCGACGCCTCCCAGGGCGTGGAGGCCCAGACCGTCGCCAACCTCAACCTGGCGATGCAGCAGAACCTGCACGTCATCCCCGTCATCAACAAGGTCGACCTGCCCAGCGCCGACATCGACAAGTGCAAACGTCAGCTCGAGGACATTCTCCAGCTTCCAGCCGATGAGGCCGTGCCCGCCAGCGCCAAGATGGGCATCGGCATCGAGGACATCCTGGAGGCCATCGTCGCCTACATCCCGGCTCCGAAGGACCCCGGTGACGGCTACCTGCGCGCTTCCGTCTTCGATTCCGTCTTCGACGCCTACCGCGGCGTTGTCAGCTATGTGCGCGTCATCAGCGGCACCATCGTGCGCGGCCAGAAGATCCGCATGATGTCCACCGGGCTTGACTACGAAATCAAGGACGTCGGCATCTTCCGCCCGAAGATGACCGCCTGCGAGAAGCTTGAGCCTGGTGATGTCGGCTACCTGATCGCCAACGTGAAGTCCACCGCTGATGTCAAAATCGGCGACACCATCACCGAAAGCAAAAGGCCCGCGCCGCAGCCCCTTCCCGGCTTCAAGGAGATCCATCCGCTTGTCTTCAGCGGCATCTATCCGGTCAGCACGGACGACTTCGAGGCGCTGAAGCTCGCCGTCGGCAAGCTCCAGATCAACGACGCCGCCTTCACCTTCATGAGTGAAAGCTCCGCCGCCCTCGGCTTCGGCTTCCGCTGCGGCTTCCTCGGCCTCCTGCACATGGAGATCGTCCAGGAGCGCCTGCGCCGCGAATTCAACATGGACGTCATTTCGACGTATCCCTCCGTGATCTACGAGGTCCGCAAGACCAACGGCGAGGAGATCATGGTGGACAATCCCACCTTCCTCCCCAGCGCCCAGGAGATCGACGAAATCCGCGAACCCATCGTCAAGGTCAACATCATGATCCCGAACGAGCACATCGGCGACATGATGCAGCTCGTCATGGACAAGCGCGGCCAGGTCAACAACACCGAGACCCTCGACGACCGCCGCGTGCTGCTTCACACCGTGATGCCGCTGAATGAAATCCTGGTCGACTTCAACGACAAGCTGAAGTCCATCACCCGCGGCTACGGCAGCATGGATTATGAGCACGCCGGCTATCAGCCCGCCGAGCTGGTGAAGATGGACATCCTCATCGCCGGCGACCCCGTGGACGCCTTCTCCTGCATCGTCCACCGCAGCAAGGCGGAAAGCCGCGGCCGCCAGCTCTGCGGCAAGCTCAAGGAGGTCATCCCCCAGCAGCTCTTCGTCGTCGCCATCCAGGCCGCCATCGGCGGCAAGGTCATCGCCCGCGAAAGCATCAGCGCCCTGCGCAAGGATGTGACCGCCAAGTGCTATGGCGGTGACATCACCCGCAAACGCAAGCTTCTGGAAAAGCAGAAGGAGGGCAAAAAGAAGATGAAGGCGATCGGCAAGGTGAACATCCCCCAGGAAGCCTTCATCGAGGTGCTCAAGACCAGCTGACCCCCGTCAGATGAATCCTCCCGCGCAAGGCACGAAGGTCTGCGCGCAAAACGACGCCGGCCCGCAGCGGCCGATTTTCCCTGCCTGGGACCGCTCGCCACATGCCCGGCATCAAAGACCCGCATGAGCTCTCCCTGCGCCGGGAGTCTCCTACTGGGCTGACTCCTTCGCCTGCTGCTGGCTGGCTGCGTCCAGCTTGCCCATCGGATAGGGCACCTCCTGGCCCGTGGCAGGCATTCGCAGGATGACGTTGTCACCTTCGAGCCTGACAAAACCGGCCTTGATCTTCTTCCCTTCAAAATTCACCCAGGTCATGATCGGAGGCAGCCCGGGCTTGGCCTTGCCTGCATTGTTGACCGGCGTCATCTTGCCTCCTGCGGCATCCAGCGCCGCCCCTTCGTTGATCCAGGCCCGCAGCTTTTCAATCTCAGCGCTGGAAAGGTTGCCGTCCGGAGGCATGTGCGCTTCATGGTTGGGGTCGGCCACCACGATGAAAAAGTGACTCTCCGCAGGGTTCCCCGGAACAATCGCCCCCTTGGGGTTGATGTCCAGCTTCAGGGTCTCCAGATCGTCAAAGACATAGCCAGCCTTCTTTTTCTTCGCCTTCTCGCTGTGGCACTCATAGCAGTTTTTTTCGAGGATCGGCGCGATGTCCTTCTTGAAGTCCACCGCGGCGGCGGAAAGCGTCGAAAGCAGAATGGCAAGGGGGGAGCGAAGCATCATGAGAGCGGGAAGCGGGGTCCAGTTCTAACGCCACAAACCGCCGGTCCTTAGTTTTTGCGATGTTTGTTTCCTCCTTTGCGCCGCCGGAGGTTTGGAGGACTATGCATCCAACCTCCCCGCCGTGCTCGCCTTCATCGATCCATTCATCCTTCATCTGGCCACGGAGCGCGGCCTCTCCGTGAACTATCAGCTCCTGGTCCGGCGAGTGCTTGAGAACCTGGCGTCCTGGCTGAAGGAACGGCACGGGATCGAAGATGCCGCCAGCGTGAGCACCGCGCATCTCACCGAGCATCTCGGACGACGAAAAAAGGACGGGCTGGCGGCTTCCAGCGCGCGGGTGGAACTGGTGGTGGTGAAGATCTTCTTCCGCTGGCTCGCCGCCAGGGGCAAACGTCAGGGCGACCCCGCCGAGCCCATCCTGCCTCCCCGCGTGGACAAGCACCTGCCCGGCAGCCTGAACGAGGAAAATGCCCGGCAGCTTCTCGAGTCCATCACCGGCACCTCAGCCCTCGACCGCCGTGACCGTGCCATCCTGGAGCTGTTCTACGCCAGCGGCCTCAGGCTTGCGGAACTCCTGGGGGCCAGGCTGGAGAACCTGAGCATGGAGGAAGGCTGGATCCGGGTGACCGGCAAAGGAGCCAAGACCCGGCTCTGCCCTGTCGGGGGCGCCGCCCGTGACGCCCTGCGTTCCTATCTGGATCATGGCCGGCCTGAACTGGTCACGGCGAAGTCGCAAAGCCATGTCTTTCTCTCCATCCGCGGCACGCACCTCACGGCGGCGCGCATCCGGCAGATTGTCGAGGAGCGGGCCAGGGCTGCCGGCTTGTCCATTCATGTTCACCCCCACCTGCTGCGCCATTCCTTTGCCACGCATCTTCTCAACAACGGAGCCGACCTTCGTGTGATCCAGGAAATGCTCGGT
>CAZXPU010000238.1:0-3252 GCA_964642905.1 uncultured Prosthecobacter sp. | reverse complement strand
GCGTCCAACAGACGAAGGGTACCCAAACCATCCACATTACCCGTGTATTCAGCCAACTCGAACGAAACCTTCACGTGGCTTTGGGCAGCCAAGTTGTACACCTCATCCGGCTCAACCTTTCTGTATTGCCATCGACATCGCGGTTGCCGGTGCTGGTGCTGTTCTATGGCACCGGGCTGGTGCTGTATGCTTTTTACAAGCAGCACGGTGATCCGCTGGCGGCGGGCCTGATCGAAAAGGAGGACCAGATTCTGCCTTACTTTGTGGTGACGCAGCTTCCCGCCGGCCTGCCCGGCCTGCTCATCGCGGCGATCTATGCGGCCAGCATGTCGACGATCTCCGCAGGGCTGAACTCGCTCGCCTCCGCCACGGTGGTGGACTTTCAGCAGCGCCTGACCGGAGGCGGGGAGGGGTCGGCCTCGACCAAGGTCAGCAACGCACGCTGGATCACCGTGGGTTATGGCGTGCTGGTCATGGGCCTCGCCTTTGCGGTGTCACGCATGCCTGGCAACCTGGTCGAGTCGGTGAACACGGTCATCGGCCTGGTGGGCGGTCCGCTGCTCGGCCTGTTTTTCCTGGGCATGTTCACAAAACGCGCGGATGCAAGGGGGGCGCTGACGGGGTGCTTTGCCGGCTTCGCCGCGCTGCTGACGCTGTTCCTTTATCAAAACGGCCTGTTCACGGCCGACAAGCCCGCGCAGCTGGTGTCCTTCATCTGGTTCAGCCTGCTGGGCGTGGTTGTCACCCTGACCGTCGGCCTGCTGGCCTCGGGGCGTGCAAGCAAACAAGGTTAGGCCGGTTCAGATTTCAAAGCTGACCGCCGTGCGCCGCTCACGTTCCAGGACCTGGGCGAGCGTCGTGGAGCCCAGCCATTCGTCCACCTGCTGCTTGAGGATCGAGAAGGTCTGGCCAAGCCCGCAGCCGCCGGAGATGCCGCATTCGCAGCTGCCTTCATGCTTGCCGGGGGACGCGCAGGTGATCGGCTCAAAAGGCCCGTCGATGAGAGTCACCACCTCACCGAGGCTGATGCGTGCGGGGTTTTTCTGGAACTGGTACCCGCCACCGACCCCGCGCTTGCTTTTCAGGAGGCCGCCGTTCTTCAGGGCGAGCAGGATCTGCTCCAGGAACTTGAGGGGGATCTTCTCGCGGGTGGCGATGTCCTGGATGGAAAAGGTCGAGGTTTCCGTGTCGCGCGCCATCGAGAGGAGCGCGCGCATGGCGTATTCGGCCTTTTTGGAGAGTTTCATGGCGTCCTGCTTAGTCACCGGAAGGGCTGGATCAAGCCGGATTGCCAGCAACTTCGAATGAATCACAGCAGGGTTCGCCGTTGCCTCTGCGGGAATCCGGCGTTTGGATGCCCCTCTCATGTGGGATTTCCTGATCAAGTTCCAGCCCCTGCTTCAGAAACGTCTCTGGGGCGGTCATGCGCTGGAACGGCGGTTTGGAAAACAGCCGGCCGAAAGCGGGGCGTTGTTCGGGGAGTCCTGGGAAATCTGCGACCGTGACCCCGAGCAGAGCGTCGCCACGCTCCAGGACGGCACGTCGGTGACGCTGCATGACCTCTGGACGCGGCATCGCAAGGCGGTTTTTGGCCGGGCGCTGGCCGGTCATGCCTCGCCCAGATACCCGCTGCTGATGAAGATCCTGGACGCCTGCGACGACCTGTCCATCCAGGTGCATCCTCCGGCCTCTGTCGCGGCGGAGCTGGGCGGCGAACCCAAGACGGAGATGTGGTATGTGGCGGCTGCGGCGCCCGGGGCGAAGGTTTACGCAGGCCTTCGTGAGGGCGTGGGCAGGGCTGAGCTTGAGAGGGCGGTGGCGTCCGGCGATGTGGCCGGCTGCGTCCAGGTGCTTGAACCCGGGGCGGGGGACTGCCTGTTCATTCCAAGCGGGCTCATTCATGCCATCGGGGCCGGCCTGGTGATCTATGAGGTGCAGCAGAACAGCGACACCACCTTCCGCCTCTTTGACTGGAACAGGACCGGTGCGGACGGCAGGCCCCGCGAGCTGCACGTGGCGCAGTCGCTTTGTTGCATCGATGGTTCGGCGGGAGTGCCGGTGCTGACCCGTGGCCGGGAGGTGGCCTGCGAGTTTTTCCGGGTCCGGCCTGCGTGCGCGGCGGACGGCTGCCGCCTGGAGGCCTGGACGGGCGGGAACCTGACCCTGGCCGTGGTTCACGGCACGATCCGGCTGGGCGCTCAGGAGCTGAAGGCGGGTGACTTTGCCCTCGTGCCCGCCGCCATGAGCCTTGAGTGCCGGCGGGCTGTCGTGGTCTCCGAGGATGCGGAGTGGCTGGAGATCTCCATCCCCTGGAACGATGCGTCCGCCGCCGGAGCCGGCTTTGACAAACAGTCGGTTCGGCGCTCATAGAACGGCCAACCTCCGTGGACGCCCCCCATCCGACCCAACGCGGCAGGCTTGCCCTGCTGTTCTTCTGCACCGCCATGCCGATGGGCATCTGGAGCGTGCCGCTGGCGAACGTGTTTGCCGCGCACGGCAAGGGGCACCTGGTGCCCTGGGTGCTCTCCACGACGGCGGTGGCGGCGTTCATCTCACCGCTCTTCGTCGGGGCGCTGGCCGACCAGAAGATGGCGCCGACGCGGCTGTTCCGCTGGCTCGCCTGCCTGACCTCCTTCACCCTGATGCTCACCTGCCTGTCGCTGCGCTGGCGGCTGGGCGACTCCCTGGTGCTGCTCTGCGCGCAGGTCCAGGCACTGGTGGCGACGCCCGTGTGGAGCATCGCCAGCAGCATCGTGTTTTCACGGCTGCAGGATGCAAAGCGTGAGTTCGGCCCGCTGCGTGCCTGCGCCACCTTCGGCTGGATGGCCGGCTGCTGGCTGCTCAGCTTCGTCCTGCATTCGGACGCCTCGCTGCGCGGAGGGTTCGTGGCCTCCGGGCTCTGGCTGCTGGCGGCGCTGGTGAGCCGGATGCTGCCGGACGTCACGCCCTCCGACGCGCCCGCGCACCGAAGCTGGCTGCAGATCCTGGGCCTGGACGCTCTGGACCTGCTCAGGAACCGGGATCATCGCGTGGTGTTCATCACGGCGGCCCTGTATTGCATGCCGCTGGCGGCGTTCTACCCCTACACGGCGCTGCAGTTGAAGGACCTGGGCGTGAAAAACGTCTCCGCAGTGATGTCACTGGCCCAGACGACGGAGATCCTGGTCATGTTGCTGCTGTCGCGGGTCATGACACGCTACAGGCTCAAGTGGATCTTCCTCACGGGGATCGCCCTCTGCGTGGTTCGTTATT
>CAZXPU010000237.1:0-3286 GCA_964642905.1 uncultured Prosthecobacter sp. | reverse complement strand
GTTGCATCGGAACACAGCGGCGAATCCGCCGAGGTCGAATCAGGCGAAGCACTGGAATCTGAGCCGGATTCAGGAATTGAAGAAACCGCTGAGATCGCAGGAGAAGTGACCGCGGATGAACCGCTGCCTGAAGCGGACGCTTCTGACGAGGTGAATGTTGAAGTGGAGTTCGAGGTGGAAATCCAGGATTCGGAAGAACCGGCTGCATCGGCTGAACCCGAAGGCGAATCCCCAGAAGAAAGCGCAGAGGCTTCCGATCACGGTCATGCTGACTGATTATCACACGCACACACCGCTTTGCCTGCACGCCGAGGGTGACCCGGTGGAGTATGCACGCCATGCTCAAAAGATCGGCCTGGCGGAGATCGGCCTCTCGGACCACAACCCGATGCCGGAGTACTATGACAACTGGCGCATGGTCTTGTCCGACCTGCCTCGTTACTTTGAGCTGGTGAACGAGGCCCGCGAGGCGCTGCCGGATTTCCCCATCCGCCTGGCCCTGGAATGCGACCACCTGGAAGGCCGGGAGTCCTGGATTGATCAAACGGCAGCCATGGCCGACTGGGACTATCTCATCGGCAGTGTTCACTACATCCACGATGGCATCGCCGTGGATGATCCCAAGCATGTGTCACGCTGGAGTTCGGCTGCGGACATTGAGCACATGTGGGGCATGTACTGGAAATTGTACGAGCAGATGATCCGCACAAAGCAGTTCGACTTTCATGCTCATCCCGACCTGGCGAAGCGCTTTGGTCTGCGGCCTGCAGGTGATCTCCGCCGCTATTATGAGCCGGTGATTCAGGCGCTGGTGGACACGAACGGCATCCTGGAGGTCAGCACCGCCGGCTTGCGCAAGGACGTTCGCGAGATCTATCCGGCGCGTGAGATGCTGGAGCTGGCGTTTTCTGCGCAGGTGCTCATTGTCATCAACTCCGACGCCCATGTGCCCACGGATGTCGGGGTCGATTTTGACAAGGCTTTGGAGCTGGTTCGCAGTGTTGGTTACACCACCACGGTCCGTTTTGAAAAAAGGCGGCGCACGATCGTGCCGTTGCCCTGTGGGTGACCGTGGCTTGAGGCCGCCTCGGCGGCTCAGGCCAGGGCACGGCCTTTCAAGTCAGCACCGTCAATTGTCAGCGGTCTTCGCGGCCTTGCCCTTTTTCCCGCCCTTTCCCTTGCCGGGCTTCTTGGCGCCGCCGTCCTCGCTTCCGTTGCCACCTTTGCCGCCGGAGGTGGCTTTCACCTCCTGGTTCGGAAACACGGCGGCCAGGCGCGCCTTGACTTCGCTTGTTCCGACGTCGCCGGCAAGATTGGTCCACTCGTTGGGGTCCTTGTCGTGGTCGTAGAGCTCCTCGCTGCCGTCGGCATAACGAATGTAGCGCCAGCGGCTGTCACGGGCGGAGTGGTTGCCCTTGCCGTGGGTGCAGACGGCGACCTCGTTCCAGGGGGCCTTGGGATCCTTCAGCAGGGGCAGCAGGCTGGCACCCTTGACATGTTCGGGGAGTGGCAGGCCGGTGAGCTGGCAGAGCGTGGGATAGAGGTTCGTGTAGTCCACTGGCGCCGTGCAAAGGCTTCCCGGCCGGGTCACGCCAGGAGCGACGACCGCAAAACTGGTTCGCGTGGTCTCCTCCCAGAGGGCGAACTTGCGCCAGTGCTGCTTCTCGCCAAGAGCCCAGCCGTGGTCGGTCCACCAGATGATGATGGTGTTGTTCTTGCGCGGGCTGGCGTCGAGACCATCGAGCAGGCGGCCGACCTGGTCATCGAGAAAGGAGATGGTAGCGAGGTAGGCCTGCACGGCCTTGTGCCATTGGTTGCCCTTCAGGACCTTGGCGTGATCGCCCTCGGGCTTGGCCATCTTCACACCGGCAGGAGGAATGTCAGCCAGGTCATCGTCCTTCACGAGCGGAAGCTGGATGCTGTCGAGAGGGAAACGGTCGAAGTATTCCTTCGGCACGTACCAGGGCAGGTGGGGTTTGACATAACCGACGCCCAGAAAGAGCGGCTTGTCGGCAGGGGCGGTCTTGAGGTGGTTGATGGCCCAGTCGGTGAGCTTGTAATCGCCCATTTCCGAAGGCTTGGCATCGACTGGACCCCAGTCGAAGTGACCGTTTTTCAGGCCGTTCATGTTGGCGTCGTGTTCGTTGATGCTGGGAAAGAGCCCAGCCCATTCCGTCCAGGTGTCGGTTCTGCCTTCGCTGCCATAGCCGTGGTAGATCTTGCCTCCGCCCCGGGTGTTGTAGCCCTGGGCCAGGAAATGGCGGTTGATCGTCTGCACGTCCTTGAGGACGCCCTGAGCGGGATCGCCATTCGTGTAAATGCCGGTGGACCAGGGACGCAGGCCGCTCATGAGCGCCGCACGTGAAGGATTGCAGGCGGGCGCGGCGCAGTGGGAGTTGGTGAACGCCATGCCACGTGCCACGAGGCGGTCGATGTTGGGCGTCCTCGCCTGCGGATGACCACCGAGGTAGGTGGTCCAGTCATTCAGGTCATCGACTGCAATGAAAAGCACATCAGGTTTGTCAGCCGCCTGAAGCGGCAGGACCAGCAAGGCCAGCAGGGCGGGGAGAAGGCGTTTCATCATGGCGGCGCTGGAAACGAAGCTCACGCGCATCTCTTGCGCCGGCTTGCCCTACCTGCTCGGCTGAATGCTCTTCACCTACTCCTTCACGCGCCCTGGCTCACGGGTGCCCTTGCCCTTCGGCATCTTCTTGAGACTGTCGCCAAGTTCGGCGCGGATGGCTCCGGCATGCCCTTGAAGCCTGGCGACTTCCTCCGGAAACTGGCTGGCGATGTTTTTGGACTCGCTGATGTCGGAATAGAGGTCGTACAGCTCCGGCGCGTCGATGCTCTGCTGCTTGTAAAGCACGGGAATGCCGTTCGCGGCCTTGTCGGTGACGCCTTGCATGCTGCGGTACTTGTGGGGAAGCTGGAGCTTCCAGCGTCCGTCCCCGCTGGTGACGGCCTGCAGCTGGTTCTGCTCATAATAAAAGGCGTAGTACTCATGCGGGTTGCGGGCGTCCGGGACACCGCTGACGATGGGCCAGCAGTTGAGACCGTCGATCGTGTGCTTCGGCAGGCTGGCACCGATGACGTGGGCGACCGTGGGCAGAATGTCGATGGTCATCATCATGGTGTCGGTGGTGGTGCCTGCGGGAATCCTGCCGGGCCATTTCATCAGGCCGCTCACGCGCGTGCCGCCCTCCCAGCAGGTGCCCTTGCCCTCGCGCAACGGACCGGCGCTGCCTGCGTGATCGCCGTAGCTGAGCCAGGGACCGTTGTCGGA
>CAZXPU010000236.1:0-3338 GCA_964642905.1 uncultured Prosthecobacter sp. | reverse complement strand
TTTCGCCAGCTTCTGAAGATACTCGCGGTAACCCGTCTCCAGGATGAGATGCTCGGCCAGCTCGGCCAGCATGACGCCCTCGCCCTGCGCCGACGCCGAATACTTGCTGATCATCGCCGTGAAACCGCGGATGGCCGTGCGCGCCTTTTCAGGAATCTGCCGCAGGAAATCCTCGTCGCACAGAGCCACCCAGACGCTGTGATGCTTCTCCATCGAGCGGTCCCTCGCCAGTTCGGCCGTGGCGTTGCCGATGCCGCGCGTCGGTGTGTTGAGCACACGCAGCAGGGAGATGTCGTCATGCGGATTGTGCAGGATCGTCAGGTAGGCCACGATGTCCTTCACCTCACGGCGGTCGAAGAAGCTGCGCGCCCCGATGACGCGGTAGGGGATCTTGCGCTGGCGGAAGGCCTGCTCCAGGATGCGGCTCTGCTCGTTGGTCCGGAACAGCACCGCAAAGTTGTCGTAGGGCTCCTTGTCGGCGTAAAAGCCGCGCTCGATCTCCTTGGAGATCATGTCCGCCTCCTCCTTGTCATCCTGCACGGCCACGAGCCGGACCGGCGCGCTGCCGGTGTTGCGGCTCCACAGGCTCTTCGGACGCCGACCCGCGTTGTTTTTAATCAGGCTGTTCGCCGTGTGCAGAATGGGCGTGGTCGAGCGGTAGTTCTCCTCCAGCTTCACCACCGTGGGGTTCGGGAAGAAGTCCTCAAACTGCGTGATGTTGGTGATCTCCGCGCCGCGCCAGCCGTAGATCGACTGGTCGTCGTCGCCCACGACGCAGACGTTGTACGGAGCCGGCACCAGAGCGCGCAGCAGCCGCATCTGCAGGGAGTTCGTGTCCTGGAACTCGTCCACCATCACGAACTTGTGCCGGCGATGC
The DNA here is from genome assembly GCA_964642905.1 of uncultured Prosthecobacter sp. Classification (GTDB taxonomy): domain Bacteria; phylum Verrucomicrobiota; class Verrucomicrobiia; order Verrucomicrobiales; family Verrucomicrobiaceae; genus Prosthecobacter. Next base: position 2,461 of record CAZXPU010000236.1, on the reverse strand, counting down.
AGCACGGAGCGCACATCGTCGTTCTTCTCCAGCAGCTCGACCCCCAGGCACAGCAGATCGTCGAAATCCATCGCGTTCAGAGCACGCATCTCGTTCGAATAGCGCTCGGCCACCGCCGCGTAGAGGTCCTCCTTCGGGTCGCCCAGGCTTTCACCATAGTTCTTGGCCTTGCTCATGCGCGACAGCACGGCCTGCGGATCCAGCGTCTCCTCCTTCACCAGCAGGTCCTTCATCGCCCGTTTCATCAGGCTGATCTGCTCGTTCTGCGAATAGATGACGAAGTTCTGCTTGTAGCCGACCTTCGGTGCGAACTCACGCAGCAGCCGCGCGCAGAAGGCGTGGAAGGTGCCCAGCACGACCTTCTTGCCGGCGCCGTCCCGGCACATGTCCTTCACACGCTCGCGCATCTCCGCCGCTGCCTTGTTGGTGAAGGTCACGGCCAGGATGTGCTCAGGCTTGATGCCCTCGTTGATCATGTAGGCGATGCGGGCGGTGACGACGCGAGTCTTGCCCGTGCCCGCTCCGGCGAGGATCAGCAGCGGCCCGTGGATGTGGGTGGCCGCCTGACGCTGCTGGGGATTGAGTGTGCCGGTGAATCCGCTCATGGACATGTCCCGATTGGAGGGCGTGAACCGGGTTTCAAGGACGAAGTCGGAAACAAAATTCACTCCCCGGAACGTTTGTGTTTGACCATGTCACGCCACCTCCCGCCGCCCCTGAGGCTGATCGCCCTGCTCTGCCTCTCCGCCGCCCTGCTGCATGCCGCGGACAAGCCGCAGGTGCTCGTCGAAACCGACGTCATGATGACGATGACGGACGGTGTCAGGCTGGCCACGGACATCTACAGGCCCGTCGGCGAGAACGGCCGCCTGCCCGTCATTCTGACTCGCACGCCCTACAACAAGAAGGGCTCCAAGCAGCATGGCGAATACTTCGCGAGCCACGGCTATGTCTTTATCGCCCAGGACACGCGCGGCCGTTACGCCAGCGAGGGCGTCTGGCACTGGATGACGGATGACGGCGGGGACGGCGCCGACTGCGCGCGCTGGATCATCGCCCAGCCCTGGAGCGATGGAAAAATCGGCATGATGGGCACCAGCTACGTCGGCGGAACCCAGCACGCCATGGCCCTGGCCGGGGCGCCCGGACTGGCCACCGTGATCCCCGTGGACGCCGTCTCCAACTGCGGTGTGCAGTCCATGCGCAACGCCGGCGCCTTTGAAATGCGGTTCTGGAACTGGATCATGCTGAATGCCGGCCGCGGCAGCAACGCCGCCCAGGATCCCGGCACCGAGGCGGTGCTCAAGGAGATGGCGGACAACCGCCTCAGCTACCTTCCCCACCTGCCCCTGAGGCACGGGCTCACGCCGCTGAAACTGGCCCCGGAATACGAGGACTGGCTGATCAAGGCCATGCGCCATGGAGCCGATGACAGTTTCTGGCTTCAGAACAACATCATCGACCACGCCGACAGGTACAAGGACATCCCCGTCTACCTCGTCGGAGGCTGGTACGACTCCTGGGCTGGCAACACCACGGCCAACTTTCGAACTCTCACCCAGGCGCTCAAAAGCGATGTGTTTCTCATCATGGGCCCGTGGATCCATGGCCAGCAGTCCAAAAGCAGCCATGGCCAGGTGGACTTCGGCCCCGACGCCGCCATCCCAGACGAACTGGCCTGGCGGCTGGAGTGGTATGACCATGCCCTCAAGGGAATCACCAACAGCGTGGGCAAAAGCGCGCCCTTCGCCCGCAAGGTCCGCTACTTCACCATGGGCACCAGCGACGGCGACAGGACCGAGCAGGGCCTGCTTCGTCACGGCGGCGAATGGCACGACTCCGACACCTGGCCGCCCAAGGGCAGCCGGCCAACGCCCTATTATCTCGGCGCCAGCGGCGTGCTTTCGACGAGCCCGCAACAGGGCAGCTCCAGTTATGTCTTCGACCCGCGCCAGCCCGTGCCGACCATCGGCGGCAACATCTCCAGCGGCGACGGCATCATGCTCCAGGGTGCCTGGGACCAGCGTGGCGGCCCTCATGTCTGGAACTGGCAGCAGCCCCTGCCCCTCTCCTCCCGCAACGACATCCTCGTCTTTCAGACGGAGCCGCTGCTGGACGACCTGGAGGTCACGGGCGAGCTGGAGGTGCGGCTCTGGGTCTCCTCCGACTGCGTGGACACCGACTTCACCGCCAAGCTGGTGGATGTGCATCCGCCTTCACCGGACTGGCCGGGCGGCTTTGACCTGAACATCGCCGACGGCATCTGCCGTGCGCGCTTCCGCGATTCACTGAAGGAGGAGAAGCTGCTGGAGCCCGGCAGTGCCTGCCCGCTCACCCTCCGTCTTTACCCAACCAGCAATGTGTTTAAAAAGGGCCACCGCCTGCGCGTCGACATCAGCAGCAGCAACTTCCCGCGCTTTGACGTCAACCCCAACACCGGCGAGCCGCTGCAGCAGCACCG
>CAZXPU010000235.1:0-3412 GCA_964642905.1 uncultured Prosthecobacter sp. | reverse complement strand
GGCATTGACGTCATCATGCGCATGCGTGCCGAGCAGCCGCAGACAGCCTGCATCGTGCTGACCGCCTCCAGTGATCCAAAGAACGTGTTCCAGGCCATCAAGGCAGGCGCCTCCGGTTATCTTGTCAAGGAGGCCAGGGCGGAGCTGCTCCTGCAGAACCTGCAGGATGCCGTCAAGGACGGCATGACTTTCAGCCCGTCGGTCGCCCGGCTGGTGGTGGATGCCTTTCTCAAGGCCGAGGCTGCAGCTCCTGCCGAACCCCAGGTCAGCTCTTTGGAAAAGCTCACCGAACGTGAACTCGAGGTTCTGCAGCAAGTTCAGCGACTTGGAAACGCCAAGGATGTGGCGGCCAGCCTGGGGCTCAGTCATGAAACGGTGAGGGTTCACCTGAAGAAAATCTATCAAAAGCTGCACGTGGGTTCCAAGACCGCCGCCGTGGCCTTGCTCGCAAAAAGCAGGAACGACATGGCTGTTTAGCCGCCTCTGAACCTGAGCCGGTTTTTTCCCGGGTGGACTGAGCCCGGTGTTTTCAGGCCTGAATGTTGATGGCTCTCTTCAGATGCCGTGACGCCCGGCTGACCGCCTGCTCCAGCGTAGTCAGCGCGTTGTGGTCGTCGGCCGTCTCATCCTGTCGCTCAAGCGCCATGCAGGCGGCAATCACCGGGGCAAGGCCGAAGACAACGCTGGATCCGCGCAGTGCGTGCGCCTGCTTTTTCACCAGACCGGCATCGTCGTCCGCCATGGCGGCCCTGATGCGCCGCACCCTTTCCGGCGCCTCCTCGATCCAGATCCTGGCGATTTCGGACGCTGCTTCGTGACCGACCTGGTCGGCCAGAACCTCCAAGCCCTCGTGCTTCGCGGGCGATGCAGGCGTCAGACTGGAGGCGGCGTTCGCCAGCAGGGAGGCCAGTTCGGAGGTGTTGAAGGGTTTGGACAGATGGGCGTTCATGCCCGCCTGCAGACTGCGCTGGCGTTCCTCCTGAAGGGCGTTGGCCGTCATTGCGATGATCTGGCACGGCTTTGCAGGAGGAGGCCGGTGCGATTCGATCTCGCGAATCTGCCGGGTGGCTTCATAGCCGTCCATCACGGGCATCTGACAGTCCATCAAAATGACGTCATACGGCTCCTGACAGAAGGCGGTGACCGCCTCCGCTCCGTTGACGGCGAGGCGTGAGCTGCAGCCGAGGCTTTCGAGGAGCAGCTTGGCCAGGCGGGCGTTGACGGTGTTGTCCTCCACGACCAGAACATGAAGCCCCAGGTCCGCCCGGATGCAATCGGCCGGGGAGGACCTTGTGGATTCGGCCTGGACGGGGCTGATCACGGCTTCCCTGATCCGCCGTCTGCGAAGCGGCAGGCGCAGAATTTCCCAATCTGCCAGACTGGGGGACTCATCGTGACTTCCCGCCGTCACCAGAACTCTTCTTGCGGGTGCGGCTGGGGCTTTCAGCCACTGTCCGGCCGCTTCCTGGAGTCCTTCAAGGAGCCACGATGCGCTGATGATCAGCACATCAGCGTCGCTGGCGTTGGAATGAAGCCGGTCCTTCACGGCGGCAGCGCTGGGGAACACGGTCAGGGCATGTCCCTGGCCCTGCAGGCTTTGACAGATCTGCTCCAGGATTTGAGCGGAGGTCTCGGCCACCCACAGGCGCAGCGGGGTGGGAGTTGCAGGCGGGTTTGCGGCGGTTGCAGCAGCAGCATGGAGCGGCAGCCGGAACCAGAACTGCGATCCTTTCCCCGGTTCGCTTTGCACTCCGATCTCACCCGCCATTCGGTCCACAAGTTTTTTGCAGATCGCCAAGCCCAGGCCGGTGCCGCCGAAACGCCTGGAATGGGAACTGTCCAGCTGGGTGAAAGGCTTGAACAACCGGTCCAGGTCTGAAGGCGACATGCCAATGCCGGTGTCCGTGACCCGGAACTCAATGGCGCCGGAGGATGCACGCACATGGATGGTCACATGCCCTTCCAGGGTGAATTTCAAGGCGTTGCCCGCCAGGTTGAGCAGCACCTGGCGTATCCGTCCGGCATCGCCCGTCAGGCGGTCAGGAATGGAGGAGTCAAGCACGGCTGCCAGTTCAATGCCCTTGGCGGCCGCCTCATGGGCAAGAAGCTCCACCACGCCGCCGATGACTTCGTCCGGATCAAACGGCTGCTCACAAAGCTCGATCTGTCCCGCCTCGATCTTGGCAAAGTCCAGGATGTCGTCGATGATGCTGACCAGGGCTGAACCGCTCTGAAGGATGGAGTCCGCCATCTCCGCCTGCCGGTCATCGAGTCCGCCCGAACGAAGCAGACGAGCCATGCCAAGAATGCCGTTCATGGGCGTGCGCATTTCATGGCTGATCGTGGCCAGAAACTCGCTTTTGGCATGACTGGCGGCCTCCGCCTTGTCCTTGGCCTGCCGCAGCTCCTCCTCAATCTGCTGGCGTCTGCGGGCTTCCCGGCGCGCCACGATCATGCTGCTCATGGCCGCCAGGAACGGGTCGAGCTCCTTGAGCTTGTCTGCATCGTAGCCGCCCTCGCGGTTGGCCAGGCCGATCAGGCCCACCATTTCGAGACCGTGGTGAACCGGAAGACCCAGGAATGACTCCAGCGGCGGATGCCCCGGCGGAAGTCCTCCAGCACGCGGGTCGGCGGCGGCGTCGTTGGCAATCAGCACCTCCCCGGTGACCATCGCCTGGCCGAAAAGCGTGTTGAGGTTGCGAAAGACAAGGCCAGTGGGCCCCATGGACTGGTAGAGCGCACGTGAGGGTTCATCCCAAGAAATGTCGGAGAGGGCGTAGGAGTGAAGGCAGGGGGTTCCGTCGGTGTCCCGGAGCACTTCGCCGATGAATCCAAACTTGCTGCCTGTATGCTGCACGATGATGTCCAGCATCTCCGCAAAGACAGGCACGGGGTCGGTCGCCGCGATGTAGCGTTCCTGGGCGGTCCGGATCCGGTTGAGGAGATTGGCCCGTCTGCGGGTCGTTTCCTGGGACTCCTTGCGGATGTGGATGTCCATCTGCGTTCCAATCATCCGCAGGGGTCTGCCATCCTTGGAGTAGGACACGATGCGGCCGACGTCCTGCACCCACTTCCAGGAGCCATCCTTGCAGCGCAGACGGTGCTCGCAGATGTAGTCATGGGTCTCCCCGGACAGGCATCGGCTCATGGAGTCTGTGACCGCCGGCATGTCGTCCGGATGAACGCGTGACTTCCAGCTGTCCACATGCTGCGGCCATTCGCCCGCCTCGTATCCCAGCATCTGCTGAAGGCGGTCCGTGTAGAGAACGAAGCCCGACTGCACGTTCCAGTCCCAGACACCCAGTCCGTTGTTTTGCAGGGCGAACTGCCAGCGCTCCTCCATCTGGTGCAGCTCCTGCTGGACGGCCACGACTTCGGTGATGTCGAGAACGGTGCCCAGCAGAAGCTCGGA
>CAZXPU010000234.1:0-3510 GCA_964642905.1 uncultured Prosthecobacter sp. | reverse complement strand
TCGAGGTAGCCGCCCACCTCGGTGAGCGCAGGAGCGGTGAGCGTGGCGTTCTCGCTGACGTAGAGGTAGCCGCCCACCTCGGTGAGCGCAGGAGCGGTGAGCGTGGCGTTCGCGTCAATTTTGAGCACCCCATCCAGTTTGGAAATCAATGGGTGGATCGACTTGATGGGCCGTCCGTCAGCATGCAGAACGGTCACGGCAAGACGGTCAGCCAAGCGGTGGTCAAGTTCGTCACTCACCAGCGCCTTCCAGCGAAGGTCTGCATATTCAGGCGCATCAAAAAAGCCGCCATCCAGCAGGCCCCATCCAGGTTCAGCCATGGCCTTGGCAAGATTCTTGGCAAGCAGCTGAGCGGCATCCGTCACAGCCTTCGGCGGATTGACGCCACGAAGCATGTCTTTCACGGCCGGCACAGCGCCCACGCCGCACCACTCAAACTCATAGAAGCGCGGCTGGCCGCGCAGATCAGCCATCGTATCATTCTCCTTCAGCTTGTAGTGCGCGACGATGCCAGAATGACTGTTGGTCGGGAGGTGGAAGATTTTGCCATCGCGGCGGATGACGGCGGAGAAGAAATCACACATGGTCGGGATGAGGGCTGAGGTTTGGTTTAGGGTGGAGACTCAGGCAGCCGCTTCAGCGGCCACGGCCTGGCGGGCGCAGCGGTCGGCGTGGTAGCGCCACATCAGGATGCAGCTCTGGGCAAAGGCCCGTGAGGACTGGGCAGCCCCGTCACAGCCCAGGTTCTTCCAGCGGCGCAGGGCGCGCAGCGCGTTCAGGAAGGACAGCATGTAGATCGTCAGTCGGGTCGGCTTCATGGCGGAATGAGGGCTGAATGGGTCAGGCGGCGGCCTGGGGCGAAGCGGAGGCAGAGGGCGAAGCGGCAGCGAGGATCTGGGTGCTCTTCTCAATCAGGAATTCACTGATCAGGCGCGCCACAGGCACGCCACGACGGAGTGCCTCACGTCTCAGAGCGGCCTTGCGCTCCTCAGGCAGTTCCAGTTCTTCAAGGATCGTCGTTTTCATATTTCGTTAAATATGGTATCACGTTTCGTTAAACGCACAAGCCTAAAATTTGACTTTTTGTGAAATCGCTTTTCACTGCCCGCACATGACCACCCCAGAGCAGATTGATGAATGGCTCAAAACCACAGGGAAAGACCGGGCCTGGCTTGCCGACAAAATCGGCATTCGCATGGGCACTCTTTACAATTGCTTTTCGAGGGGATTCCCTACTCGAACACTCAAAGCAATTGAGCAGCTTATGGAGGCTGGAAATCCTGAAAACTCAGGCCTTGAAGTGAGTTTTTCCGCCAAGGAGTTCGAGCTCATTGAACAGGCCCGCAAACTCTCAGGTCACGCCACCCGGGCAGAGTTTTATCATGATGCCATCATGGAGTTCACTGATGAACTCATGCAAAAGGAAGAAACTGAAAAGGATTCCGCCCCCACCGTGATCAAGGGGCCGACGCCTGCCAGTCCTGCGGTTTTGCGAAAGCCTATCACCTACAAACCGCTCGAGGACGAATCGCTGCGGGTTGCGGAGCGTTGATTCCGTCCAACGTCATCCCAGGCCCGTGGTGATTCCACGGGCCTTTTTCATGTCTGCTGATTCAGCCGTGCCCACAGACTGGCGTTGTAGGATCTGGTTCCGCTCACTGCGTCGAACAGGCTGCAAAACCAAGCCACCGGAAACAGGATGATCGTCAGCATCATCAGGATGCCCACAATCGCCGTGCCATAGCGCCCCGTGTAAAACTGGCCGCCCATAGGGAGAAAGACAGAAAGCATCAAAGCCACAGATTCGCTTTTTTTACTGATCTCATAGCTCTGCAGAATCTGCTGCTGCCGAGCCATTTCATTGACCATAGAGACGGGCTTTTCCCGTTGCGGCTGCTCCGCCTCATGCAGTGCCAGCTCATCTTCTAGGCTGATCCATTCTTCCTCCCCATGACGGCAGACCTGACTTTCCGCCGTGACTGATCCCGCCGCCGACATCCGCCGAATCTGCCCCAACGTGAACGGACCCTCGGCATCTTGTCCGGGGGCGCGGGAAAGCCAGTAGGTGATGAGCACGCTCATGCCAATATTTCAGCCAGCCGAGCCCGTGGCGTCAACCTTTACCTCACGGCAAACCATGCGTCACCATCCTCGCGCCGTAGGGGTCGGCGGTAGCGCTGGCGAATGACCGTCTCTGAGTTCCCGCACCACTCCGCCACCTCGCCGCGCCCATGGCCCTGGGCCAGTCGATAGCTGATGTAGCTGTGCCGCATCACGTCCTGTGTCCATTCCTTGATGACGCCGTGATGCCGCAGGAGCTGCGCCAGGTTCCGGGCATCATGCATGCGGACACAGTGCCGAGCCTGGCTGATCTGCTGCACGCCCCAGGTGCGTATTTTTGAGCGCTCCCTCAGCAGCGGTGCGATGTTTTCCGGGATGGGCACAAACCGTTGCTGCATGGTCTTCTGCGCCACATGGGCGCCGACGTTGAGATAACCGCGCTCCCAGTCAAAGGCCGTCCAGGTCAGCCGCTGGATCTCAAAGGGCCGCAGCCCCATCCAGCAGCCAAGCAGCAGGTAAGACAGCATCTGCGGATCCTGCTCACGCACCAGATCCAGCGCCTGCTGCGCCTGCGGCACCGTCCAGATCTCCGGCACCCGGTCAGGCTCCTTCTGCTTCTTGATCGCCTCGCCTGGATGCTTGCCCTCTGCCGGCAGCATGTGCCAGCGGCGACACTGGTTGAGAAACGTCTTCCAGGTCGCGAGCCGGTTGTTCCGGAAGCGCGGGCCCGGTTCATCTCCCGACTGCAGGCGGCGGTTGATCCAGTCCGCCAGCATCTCCTCGGTGATGTCGCTCACGCACAGCCCTGGGCACGCCTCAGCAAAGGCTTCCAGCTCCTTCCGCATGCCGCCGCGATACATTCCGGCGGATTGCTCATGCAGGGCCAGGAAACGCTCCACAGCAGCCTCCACAGGCGTGCGTTGGATCTTGCCATGCCCCGCCTTGATCCAGGCCTCAATCGCCCGCGTCACCTGCGCCCAGTCACCCAGCCGCTGCACGCCATCCGCCAGAGTGTCCACCGCCGCGCTGAGCGAGCGCGACCCGATGACACCCTTCAGCCGTGCAATCGCCTCCGCCTCGATGACCGACACCATGCGGGATCCCGACTTCCCGGCCAGCTCACGCACCCGAGTCCTGGCAAGCTCCAGAGCCCGCTCCTTCGTGATGGCCGTGGTCGACCGGCCCTTTTTCGCCTCACGCCAGCGCACCACCCAGAGCCCATCCGACCGCTGCCGCACACGCGCCGATGCACCGCCAAAGCTGACGATCTGCGCCGCGGCCCGAGATTTGGCGGATTTCATACCCGCTTTTACCCACTCCAAAAGGCCAGGAAAAGCCATTTTCAGCCCTTTTTAGCCATCCAGCAACCAACCTTAGATTGCCTCCTATTTCGTTCATCCTAAACATTCCACACCGCTTTTTGCGGTGGTGGAGCTAAGGGGATTCGAA
>CAZXPU010000233.1:0-3517 GCA_964642905.1 uncultured Prosthecobacter sp. | reverse complement strand
GATCACATGCGGCGTCGCCGGATCATAAAAGAACGCATGGCCGGTGCCCAGCTCATGCTTCCTTCCCGCCAGCGTCACCCTGCCGGCTCCCCTGGCCACAAACTCAAACGCAAGGAAGGGAAAGCTCGCACGGTCGATCACAAAGTCGGGCGCACACCACTCACAGCCGCCCGCCACCAGGCTCAGACCGCTGCCCACCAGCCCCCTGCCCTGCGTCTCCTTCACGAAGAAACGCCGCGTCCTCAGCACCTGCTTGGAAAAATAATCGGCCTGGTCAGTGACTTTCATGCGAATGCAGACGGATGCTAAACCTCCGAACTTCCTGTCGTCAACCGCCCCTTTAGGTCAAGAATCGTCAAGCATCTGCCAAAAGATGCGAGCTGGCAGGTTTGCAGAAATTGCCAAAGCACTCGTTAGACTCCTGCTCTTTTTCCCATCATGAAGACTCTTCACCTCGTCGCCTCGGGCGACCTCCGTCTCGCCGCCAATCAGACCTGCTGGGCCGCCCAGAAGGACATGGAGGACCGCCTCGCCGCCGCCCTCAAGGCCGAGGGCTGGACCCTGCGCCGCGCCCATCCCTACGACCGTGTGAAAAAACACGGTTTCATCGACTCCCAGAAGATGGGCATCGAGGTGTTCCGGGGCATCGATCCCGACGCGCCCCTGATCGTCGCCGAAGCCGTCTGGCAGTATTCGCACCACGTGCTCGCCGGCCTCATCACGCACCGCGGCCCCATCCTGACCGTGGCCAACTGGAGCGGCCAGTGGCCCGGTCTCGTCGGCCTGCTCAACCTCAACGCCTCCCTCACCAAGGCCGGTGTCCGCTACTCCACGCTCTGGAGCGAGGACTTCACCGACGCCTTTTTCAGGAACGGCCTGCGCGAATGGCTCGACACCGGGGTGGTCAAGCATGATCAAAGCCATGTTCGACCGTTTTCAACGCTCAAGCTGCCCGCCGAGGATGACCGTGCAGGCCGCGACTTCGCCCGCCGCTTCCGCCATCAGAAAGCCATTCTCGGCGTCTTCGATGAAGGCTGCATGGGCATGTTCAACGCCATCGTGCCCGACCACCTGCTGCACCCCACCGGCTGCTTCAAGGAACGCCTCAGCCAGTCCACCCTCTACGCCGCCATGCGCGAGGTCGACGATGACGAGGCCGCCGCCGTGCTGGCCTGGCTGCGAAAAAAGGGCCTGCAGATGAAGCTCGGCACGGATGAAACCTCCGACCTCACCGAACCCCAGGTCCTGCTCCAGTGCAAAATGTACATCGCCGCCGTGCGCCTCGCGGATGAGTTCGGCTGCGCCGCCATCGGCATCCAGTACCAGCAGGGGCTCAAGGACCTCACCCCCGCCAGCGACCTCGTTGAAGGCATGCTCAACAACGCCGACCGGCCCCCGGTGCTCAGCGCCGACGGCAGACGCATGCTGTTTGAAGGCGAGGCCGTCCCGCACTTCAATGAAGTCGACGAATGCGCCGGCATCGACGGCCTCGTCACCTACCGCCTCTGGCGCGAACTTGGTTTCGCCCCGGAAAACACCCTGCATGACCTGCGCTGGGGCGACAAGTTCGCCAACGACTACGTCTGGGTTCTGCTCATCAGCGGCGCCGCGCCGCCCGCCCACTTCATCGGCGGCTGGAAAGGCGCCTCCAGCGAACGCCAGCCTGCCATGTACTTCCGCCTCGGCGGCGGCACGCTCAAGGGCGTCAGCAAGCCCGGCCACATCGTCTGGAGCCGCGTCTTTGTCATGAACGACCGCCTTCATTGCGACATCGGCGTCGCCGAGGTGGTGAAGCTGCCGGAGGCCGAGACCCAGCGCCGCTGGCAGGAAACCACGCCGCAGTGGCCCATCATGCACACCGTCCTCAAGGGCGTCTCCCGCGACCAGATGATGGCGCGCCACAAGTCCAACCACATCCAGGTCGTCTACTGTCCCAACGAAAAACAGGCCCACCGCGCCGCACGCATCAAGGCTGCCACCATGGCCGAGCTCGGCCTCGAAGTCAGCCTCTGCGGCGATGTCAGGCTCGCCTGATCCACCCGGCACAGCACCCCCACCACCTCCTTCACACCTTCCATGTCCCAGCAGCCTCTCCGCGGCATCATCCCACCCCTCGTCTCCCCGCTCCGTGACCGCGACTCCCTCGATGTCGACGGTCTGGAACGCCTCATCGAACATCTCATCCAGGGCGGCGTCAGCGGCCTCTTCGTGCTCGGTACCACCGGCGAAGGCCCCAGCCTCAGCTACCGCCTGCGCCGCGAACTCGTCGAACGCGCCTGCAAACAGGCCGCCGGCCGTGTGCCCGTGCTCGTCGGCATCACCGACACTGCCTTCACCGAAAGCGTGAACCTCGCCCGGTTCTCCGCCGAGGCCGGAGCCAGCCATGTGGTGCTCGCCCCGCCTTACTACTTCCCAGCCGCCCCGCCGGAGATGCTCGAATACGTGCAGGATCTCGTCACCGAAATGCCCCTGCCCCTCTTCCTCTACAACATGCCCGGCCTCACCAAGGTGAGCTTTGAGATCGACCTCGTCCGCCGCGCTCTCGACATGCCGGGTGTCTGCGGCGTCAAGGACAGCTCCTGTGACATGATCTACTTCCACCGCCTGCTCGAAGTGGCCCGGCAACGCGACGACTGGAGCGTGCTCGTCGGCCCCGAGGAACTCACCGCTGAAGCCGTGCTGCTTGGCGGCCATGGCGGCATCAATGGCGGCGCCAACCTCCATCCCCGTCTCTATGTCGAGATGTACCAGGCCGCCGCCGCGCAGGACTTGAAACGCACCCGCGAACTCCATGCCCAGGTCATGAAGCTCGCCGGCGCCATTTACACGGTCGGCAAGCACAAGAGCGCCATCATCAAGGGCATCAAGTGCGGCCTCTCCCTTCTCGGCATCTGCGACGATCAGATGGCCGAACCCTTCCATCGCTTCCGCGACGCAGAAAGGCAGATCATCCGAGAAAGGCTCGTCACGCTCGGCCTGCTCCAATAGCAACAACCACGGAAGACACGGAAGACACGGAAATCAGAATACCCATCCTTCCTTCCGTGTTTTCCGTGGTCAAAACCCCTCCCATGAACTCCAAGCTCATCTATCCCGAGGAAAGTTTCGCCATTCGTGGCGCTCTTTTTGAGGTCTACAAGGAGAAGGGCGCCGGCTTCCTGGAACCTGTTTATCAAGAGTGTTTGGAAATTGAGTTCCGACAGGCCGGGGTGCCTGCCATCGCCCAGCCTCGGTTGCAGCTGGATTATAAAGGGACCCCTCTCAGGAACGAATACATCCCGGATTTCATCTGCTACGACAAGATCATCCTCGAACTCAAGGCGGTGAAGGAGCTGACGGATGCTCATCGCGCCCAGGTTCAGAACTACCTCAAGGCCACCGGCTTCAAGCTCGCCTTCCTCGTCAACTTATGTCATCACCCGCTCGTGAAGATCGAGCGCATCGTGCACTGAAGGCAAAACCACGGAAGACGCTGAACTGACGGAACCCAATCCCCCAAAGCCCCAACCTGATCCCC
>CAZXPU010000232.1:0-3678 GCA_964642905.1 uncultured Prosthecobacter sp. | reverse complement strand
GCGAGGGGCGGTCCCTGGGGGCATCGGTTGGGCGTGCCTCTTATTAGGTCCGTGGTCGGAAGGGGGCGGCAGTACGCAGGTCTGCATGACGCAGGCCCGTTGGGCTTGGTGGCAGGTGTTAATGCCTCTATGAGCAACAACAGAATGCACGACAGCCATTCGTGGTTATGGTTAAATGTGAAGCCGATTCTTTTGTGTGACAAATCAACAGTCCAGAAGCTCTCTGCGGACTGCCCAGAGTTGATTCATCGCTACTTCCACCTTAACCTGCCGCCAATTCTTGCAAAAGAAATTCAAGGTGATCTAACGAAAGATGATTTGGATGACAAGGCCTCGCAAACGGTCAGGAGCCTGGCACGGCGGGTTGCATCGATGAGCACAATACCATGCTTGGATTTTCGAGAGTTGTTGATTGCAGAGGCTAGCGGAGAAATCATCGAAATGCGTAGGCGGCCTCATGTCAGACAGCATGCCGCCTCATGCACAACGACAAATGAGAAAATTATGCAGATCGCGGATAGCGAGGAAGAAAAGATGCTACATAAATGGCGCTCCAGCGAATATTCGGAACAGGATTACAAGAACTCCGAAGCTTGGAGGAAAATGAAGGGACAGCTAGACTGGAGAGAAAGTGCAGAACCCCTAAAACAATTCTTTTCGACCAAGGCCAAAGCGAAAAGAAGTTTGAAAGAGGTGATTGAACTCGTGGATGATATTTTCGCATCGGCGGATCCTCATCGGCTTGTCACTTGGCTTCTCTGGCAATGGGGATTTACCAAGGATGGTATCTTGGAGTATATCAAGGAGTGGGTCGCTCGCTGTGAGGGGAAGCTGATAAAAATACCTTATATGATCTACTGCTTACGAACCTCAATGGTAGCACATTTAGGAATGCATTTTCAGATCTTCAGCCAGAAAAAGGACAATTTGCTTGATCTGGAATATTTGATGTACTTGCCCTTCACTCAAGCATTTTCGACGGATGACAAGTTTCAGACGGCGCTGGCGCAGAGCTTTATGGAAAAAGATCAGGCATTTGTGCCTTATGAGGAGCTGGCGACTGATCTCCGAAAAATAAGAATTTACTTGGATGCCCTCAGTGACGAAGCGAGTTCTGAAGAAGGCAACTACAACGGCCCGCCTGAACTGGAGGGCTCGTTGTGTTGCAAACTTTGGAAGCAGTTCATGCGACCAGATTACCGAGCAAGCCCACGAATAAAACTGCCCGAACATCAAGTTGAACGCATGATGGAACATGTGAGGCGACTCATGAACGCCCCCAAAAATGGTGTGCCAGATGCAGCTATACGGCAGGAAGACTACGATCTAATTTGGCGACACCGAACCGCACACATGGATGATCCATGTCCATGTATGAGTGGTAAAACGCTCGGGGAGTGTCACGGCCGCCGAAAATCATAGAAGCTCACTTCCCAAGCCTCACCAGCAGATCCTTGCTCTCGACGCTTTCGCCGATCTTGGTGCAGATCTCGGTGACGGTGCCGGCGGCGGGGGAGGCGACGGCGGCGAACATCTTCATGGCTTCGAGGGTGAGGAGGGTCTCGCCTTCCTTGACCTTCTGACCGACGCTGACAGCGATGCTGGCGACCATGCCGGGCATGGGGGCGCCAACCTGGGTGGCGTCGGCGGGATCGGCCTTGGCCTTGGAGACGCTGTTCTTGGCGAGGGCCTTGTTGGTGACCGTGGTGTGGCGCGGGTAGCCGTTGAGCTCGAAGATGGCGGTCTGCTGGCCGTTGGCGTCAGGCTCGGTCATGTTGAGCAGGCGGACGAAGAGGGTCTTGCCCTCTTCAAGCCGGATGTTGATCTCCTCCTTGTCGCGCAGGCCGTAATAGTAGGCGGAGGTGGGCAGCACGGAAACGTCACCGTGGGCCTTGCGGAAGTCGGCGAACTTCAGGAACACATCCGGATACATGAGGTAGCTCCAGACGTCGTCCTCGGTGGGGTCCTTCTTGAGCTTGCCCTTCAGCTCGGCGCGCACGTCAGCGAGGTTGATCTTGGCGGCGTGAGTGCCGGGGCGGCCCTTGATGCGCTTGCCGTCCTTGCCGACGATGGCGTCGGCGAGCTTGTTCCATTTCTTGCGGCTGTCGGCGGCCTTGGCGGATTCCATGCCGTAGAAGGGCTCGCCCAGCCAGCCTTCGAACATGCTGGTGACGTCCTTGCTCCACTTGGTGCCCTGGAGGTTGAAGATGTCGGAGGGCTTCACGCCGCGGGCCACGCACTCGATGGCAAGGTCGCCGACGACCTTGGAGGAGGGGGTCACCTTGACGATGTCGCCGCAGAGCTGGTTCACCTCGGCGTAGGCGTGGGCGATTTCCGGCCAGCGATGGGCCATGCCCATGCCGGTGGCCTGTTCCTTGAGATTGGTGTACTGGCCGCCGGGCATCTCGTGCAGATAGACCTCGGCGGTGCCGTAGGGTTCGGCGGTGTCGAAGGGCTTGTAGAAGGCGCGCACGGAAGCCCAGTAGTCGCTGAACTCCTGCAGAGCTTCGGGGTCGAGGCCGGTGTCGCGCGGCGTGTGCTGCATGGCGGCGACGAGGGAGTTCAGGTTCGGCTGCGAGGTGCCGCCGGACAGCGAGGAGATGGCGGCGTCGACGACATCGACGCCGGCGATGGAGGCTTCGAGGTAGCTGGAGGCATTGAGGCCGCTGGTGTCGTGGGTGTGGAAGTGGATGGGGATGCCGACTTCATCCTTGAGGGCCTTCACCAGCTTCTTGGCGGCGAAGGGGCGGACCAGGCCGGCCATGTCCTTGATGCAGAGCATGTGGGCGCCCATCTTTTCCAGCTCCTTGGCGAGGCGGACGTAGTACTTGAGGTCGTACTTGTCGCGCTTCGGATCGAGGATGTCGCCGGTGTAGCAGAGGGTGCCTTCGCAGATGCTGCCGGTCTCCTCGCGCACGGCGTCCATGGCGGCGGTGAGGTTGGGCAGGTAGTTGAGCGAGTCAAAGATGCGGAAGATGTCCATGCCGTTCTGGGCGGCATGCTTGATGAAGCCTTTGACGACATTGTCCGGATAGTTGGTGTAACCGACGGCGTTGGAGCCGCGGAACAGCATCTGGAGGAGAATGTTAGGCACCTTGGCGCGGATCTGGCGCAGACGCTCCCACGGATCCTCACGCAGGAAACGCATGGAGACGTCGAAGGTCGCGCCGCCCCACATTTCGAGCGAGAAAAGGTTGGGGGTGCGACGGGCCACGGCGTCGGCCACGGCGAGCATGTCGAAGGTACGCATGCGGGTGGCGAGCAGCGACTGGTGGGCGTCGCGCATCGTGGTGTCGGTGATGAGCAGGCGCTTCTGCTTCGCAACCCAGTCCTTGCAGAACTTCTCCGCGCCCAGTTCGGTCAGCAGGTCCTTGGTGCCCTTGGCCGGAGCGACACGGTGGTCGTATGTCGGGATGGGCGGGGCGGTGAAGACGCCGGAAGGCTTGTGGCCCTTGGCGAAAGGGTTGCCGTTGACGATGGTGTCGGCGAGGTAGCTGAGCAGCTTGGTGGCGCGGTCCTTGCGGGCGGCGAACTGCAGGAGCTGCGGGTTGTTGTCGATGAAGCGCGTGGTGGCCTGGCCGGCGCGGAAGTCGGCGTGATGCACCACGTTCATGAGGAACGGGATGTTGGTCTTCACGCCGCGGATGCGGAACTCGCGCAGGCCGCGGTCCATGCGGT
>CAZXPU010000231.1:0-3718 GCA_964642905.1 uncultured Prosthecobacter sp. | reverse complement strand
CGAATCACACCTCGGCCGCTGGCGGTGATGTCCACCTCGTCATCATGAATGAAGTCCTGCAGGTTGATCACGCGGCTGCGACCACTGTAGGAGCCGGACATTTCAAGGAGGTAGCTGCCCTTGTCCATGCCGTCGATGAGCGCCATGCCCTGGGCATCGGTGGTGATGGTCTGCCCACCACGCATGTAACCGCTGCCGATGTATGGCGAGAGCTCACTCTCTATGAAGAGGTTGGCAGCGCTCACACGCGCCTGATTGTCCGGAGCGAAGGACCATGTGAGATTCCATGATCCGGCAGTGAAGAGCTGTTGTGCTGGAACGGGCGCCCCGCTGGCATCGTAGATCATTGGATTGATCAGGTAACCATTGGGGCGAGTTCCTTCGGACCAGTCGGGTATTCGGCTGCCATCCGCCTCAAAAAGGAACGACGAGGACGCGGTCCCTTCGAAGATATGTGTCGCGCTGTAATGCGGCAACCACTGTTCCGCCAAGGGCGCACCGGCATTCTGGCTGGGACCGCTCAGATCATAGTAAAAACGCTTCGCTCCCTGCCCGGCGCTTGCCATGTAATCCATATCCACCCAGATCTTGCGTGGAGGCCCGAAATGACGACGGACGTTGGTCGCCATCCTTGAACCACTTCCTGAAAAGCGCGCCTTGTTGATCTGGAGAATCCTAAAGGTGGAGGACGGCAGCGCATTGCCATTGCTGTCTTTCACATGGACCCGGAAACTCCGGGTAAGATTACTGCTCTGCACCAACGTACGCCCATTAGACGGCCCGATAAGGGCCATGGACTCCGGGTGAAACGAAAGCGCTGTGAGTGTGCGGCCCGCATCCTGGCTGGCATAACGTGTATACACATCGCCGGCCAACTCGCGCCATGCGGCGACCACCCCCCCTCCGGGCATAGTGGTCGTCACTATCGCCCGTCCACCGATGCCGACGAGCGAGCCGATCTGCTCACCAGCAGCGCCTGAAAGCGTCTGGCTGGCAACCCAATTGTCCGTATCGCTGCGCCGGAACACGCGAATCTCATTGAACGAGGGCAGCCCGATCACCAACGTGGAGCCATCGCTCGCAATCCCAACCTGCGCCCCCGGCTCCGCCACCTGAAGAAGATTGGTTTCCGGCGGAAGCGTGCCTGCGGCAAGATGCGCGGCCACATTCTGCAGCACACTCACCTGGCTGCTGTTTCCGGCGGAACGGACCATCAACAAATCGGGCCCTGCATTGACGATACGGTGGATTTCTGGATACGCTCCCCCATAAAAGTCGATGCTCCGGGCCAACCCCCATGGGTGTGCTCCTAGCAGCGGTTGAAACAAATGTAGCACACCCGGTGCCCCTGATGACGTCGTCAGACTCCACACGCTACGCTTCGGCCCCGAAGTCACGGCGACGAATCCATGGCCGCCTGCCACCAGCGACCCCAGGTTTAACCACGAACCCGTATCGGCAATGGAATAACCAGTGAGTTGAAACCCCGCCGTCCACCCGGGTCGGGTGAAGGTCACCGCGCCAGTCTCATGCCAAAAATCCTGCACGCCACCAACGACGGAGAGCAGTGGGCTTTCTTGCAACGCAGGCGTGCCCGTCACCACCCAATCAGCGGAGAAGGCGACAGAAGAACCGAAGCGCCCGTTTTCATAGTTATGAAGACGGGGTGAAAAACTTATTGCACGAACGGCAGCGTCCCAATTGTTGAAGGTATCAGCAAAGGTCCAGCGGTCTGACCATCCGTCCCGACGGAAAGTGTGAGCGGCACCCACTTCTTGCAAACCGTCCTGAAGCTCAGCGATAATTTTAAGCGTGGCACCAATCGATGCCGCCGCATCCTCCGCGCCACCACTCAGGCCAAGCGAAGTGCCAAGATCAGCAAAAATGCTGGCATAGTTTACCTGCGGAGTCAGTTCGAATCCTGGCTCGCCAACCACCATCAAATCCTCACGAATTGCGATCGGAGGATTGCCTCCGTTGACTTGCAGATCCGCATCTGGCGTGAAAACGGGGCCACCGTAGGCGCTCATGAACCATGGCATTAATCCCCAGAAGGCAAGAAATTTAGGATAGCCTCTCAATGCCTGAAACACATTGGACATAAAATTCTTCATCAATGAGTCATCATCCCTGTTCTTTTGCCAGAAAGATGGATCCAAGGACTTGGAGGGTTTGGCGCAATTGATATGTAAGCATGCATGAGGATAAGTTTTATCAATCGCTCTAATATCAGTTCAACATCGGTAACTATTAGCTCTCGCTTTATGGGTTACCCCGCTTATTTTACACTTCCTAAACAATGCATGATGCATTTCTGCCGGTTTTGAGTCTCACTCCAGCGTCGCCTTAAGTCGGCGCTGCTTGACAGCCGTACTCGCTCAAGCACCTTTTAAAACATTGCCCATTCAGCCCACGAAGGCCTTGGCAGGTTCATTTCGTCCCGAGCTAGGATCCTGTGCGGTCCACCAGCAAGTCACTCCCCGGTTTTGTCCGTGCGTTTGCTCCTTGGATTGTGTGCTATTCCTGTAGTGTTCATTAGCACATTGTCGCTAGCACATGCCAGGTATAACCCCGGTGGAATCAGGCCTTCGTGTGTGCCGAATCTCCATTCGGGACGAAGAGGTCGTGGGTTCGAATCCCGCCAGCCCGACCACTCAAAATGAGTGGTCATCAAAAATGGGCGGGATGAGAACGCAGTTCGACTGCCAGGCGCGACAGCGCGATCACTTCAGGCCGCAGGCCACACCGCAGGGCCCGCAAAGCGGGAAAATCCGCCAGCCCGACCACCATTCAATGGTGGTCATATTAGAGGCGGGATGAGAACCTTGGTTCGACTGCCAGGCGCGACAGCGCGAACATTTCAAGCCGAAGGCCACTCCGCAGGGCCCGCAAAGCGGGAAAATCCGCCAGCCCGACCATCCAAAAGGATGGTCATCGTTAGGGCGGGATGAGAACGCAGTTCGACTGCCTGGCGCAAAGCGCCATCACATCATCTGTTCCATCTGCGTCATCTGCGGATAGCTTGGAGCCTCAGCACGATCCCGGGGCTTACAGGGAGTTGAGCAGCGCCGGGAATCGATCTGCCAGGGTTTGGAGGAGTTCGACTCCCGGGGCATCAGGGCGGAGATCGAGGGCGGGAAGGAGCCCCGCAGCGGCGAGGGCCGGGCCTTCAGTGGCGAGGGTTTCACGCAGGCGTGAGGAAATGACGGCAGAGTGGACAGGTCGGGTGCCCGGAGCCGGGATGGCGGTGAGCACACTGCAGGCGACGGTGAAGAGGGAGGCCCACGGGGTCCAGCATGGCAGGGGTTTTGAAGCGGTGAGGAAAGACCAGTCGGACGGCTGTAGATGGTAGCTGACCCGAGAGCGGCGGCCCGGGGAGCTGGTTGCTCGGGCGGGAGATTCCTGGCTGAGGATGTGGCCGGAGAGCAGCATTTCCTGAAGCAGGGCCTGGAGGGTTCGCGGGGCGTAGCCAGTCGCGCGTGCGATGGCAGCAGCTCCGGAGGCGGTCTGGCTGCCGGCGAGAAAAAGGATGATTTCGACCCGCGCGCTGACTCCAATGAGCGCGCGCATGGAAGCCATCAGATTGGGCGGAAGCAGGGGCTGTGGAGCCCGGCTCATGCCCCGGGGCTTGAATACGCTGCGTTCAAGGCCACGGGCCCGGAAGGTTTCGTCGAAAAGGGCCGGGGCAGGCCCTTCGATGCCGGCAAACAACGGCTCC
>CAZXPU010000230.1:0-3780 GCA_964642905.1 uncultured Prosthecobacter sp. | reverse complement strand
GGCTGTCGCCCATGCTTTGGACCTCCCTCGGCGCCGCCGCCGCGGTGGTCATCATGAGCCTGATGCAGGCCGCTCCGGAACCTGCCGGGCTGGCCTCGGTTTCATCCGGCGCCTCGACGCCCTCGGTGCTGCCGGTCAGCACGATCCGCGAGGTGCTGGACACGCAGGACCAGGGCATCCGCTACAACGAAACCTCACGTCTCCCGGAACAGCACATGAAGATCGTGTCGCTGGAACGAAGGGCCTGGATCGACCCCCGGGACGGCGCCCACATCACCGTCGAGGTGCCGCGCGAGGACAGCGTGGTGCTGCCGGTGTCCTTCCAGTGAGCCTGCGGCTCGTTTTGATTTTCCATCCTCCATTCTCTGTTCTCTGCTTTTCCCAGCCCCCCTAACCAACCATGAAACCACAATTCTCCGTCCTGATTCTGATGGCCGGTCTGCTGGCCCTCCTCAACCTGCCTGCGAGGGCACAGGAAAAAGGCGAGGCTCCTCCGCCCGCGCCGCCCACCAGGCAGCCTGACCAACCCGCTGCGCCGCCTCCTCCGGAGCGCCCGCGAGGCGACCGGGACCGTGATCGCGAGCCTGAGCATGCCGTTGAAAGGCCCGTGGCCTACCTGGGCGTCCTCACGAGCCCGGTCAGCCGTGAAATGCGCGCCCAGTTCGGGCTCGCCGAGGGCTTCGGACTCCAAGTTGTCGAAGTGATGCCGGATTCCCCGGCCCGGGCGGCGGGGCTCAGGGAGCACGATGTCCTGGTCTTGTTCGAAGATCAAAAGCTGGTGAACATGGAGCAGCTTCAGACCCTGGTGCGCAGCCGGAAGAAGGAGGACACGGTCAATCTCACAGTCATCACCGGCGGTCAGCAGAAGCAGGTCAGCGTGAAGATTGGCGAACGCATGGCGCGTGTCGAGGAACCACGTCCACGCGGCGGTTTCATGCCCATGATGCCGCCCTGGTCCGGCGGTCCCTTCGGTCAGGGTGGCGGCGGTGATGAATGGCGTGAACGCATCGAAAACTTCCAGCGTCAGATGCGGGAATACCAGGAGCAGGTGCAGAAGTGGGCCCGCGAGGGCAGGGAAGGCCCGATGCCGATGCCGCCCAACTTTGACCTGCCTCGGGAAGGACGTGACGGCTGGCGGGGGCGCGATGAACGACGCCCGGACATGCATCCACGCGAGCGCGGACCTGGAGGCCCTGGGGTTCCTCCTGAAAGCGAAGGCCGCCGCAAGGATGGGCCCCGCGACATGCCTCCGCCTTCGCGCGGCGGCCAGGGCGAGGTGCAGCGCTCGGAACGCCGTGAGTTGCATGAAAGCGCCAGCATCACCCGCAGCGATGACAGCGGCATCTACCGCCTCAGCAAGGACGGCGACCGGGCTGTGTTCAGCGTGAAACCCAGGGACGGGGAGCCGAAGGAGTGGCCGGTGAACACCCAGGAGGAACGTGCCGCCGTGCCGGAGCCCTTCCGCGCCAAGCTGCATGAGATGGAGGAAATACGCAGCTCCGTCCGAGAGGACGGTGCACGGGCTCCCCAGCCGCCGCCCGGACGCAGGGGTGATTGAACCACCTCCAGCCGGAGCATCCAGCCGCGCCTCCATGCCTTCGCGTGGAGGCGCTTTGGGTTTGGCGTGGATCTGGTTCGGGACGCCTGCGTTCAGGATGCACGGCCGGCCCGTCAGGCCAGGATGTCCTTGATGATCCTTGCGCCCTCGACACCGCTGAGACGGGCGTCCAGGCCCTGGAACTTGAAGCTGAAGGCGTTGTGATCGATGCCGAGCTGATGCAGCATGGTGGCATGGAGGTCATGCACCGTGGTGACCTTCTCGATGGCGGCGTAGCCCAGGTCGTCGGTGGCGCCATGCACGATGCCGCCCTGGATGCCGGCACCGGCCAGCCAGACGGACATGGCCTTGTTGTGGTGATCCCTTCCGCTGCCGCCCTGGGACATCGGTGTGCGGCCAAACTCACCCGCCCAGACGATGAGCGTGTCCTCCAGCATGCCGCGCTGCTTCAGGTCGGTGATCAGCGCCATGCAGGGCCGGTCGATCTCCTCGGCCTTCAGTCGAACGCCTTCCTTGACGCCGCCGTGGTGGTCCCAGTCCTTGTGATAAAGCTGGATGAAACGCACCCCGCGTTCGGCCAGTCGGCGGGCGAGCAGGCAGTTGGAGGCAAAGGAGCCGTCGCCGGGCTGGCAGCCGTACAGTTCGAGGGTTTTCTGACCCTCGCTGCTGACATCCATCAGGTCAGGCACGCTGGCCTGCATCTGGAAGGCCATTTCATACTGGGCGATGCGGGTGGCGATCTCCGGGTCCTCCACAAGCGCGGCATGCTGCTGGTTGAGCGCGTTGATCGCCGCCACATCGGCGCCCTGTCGCTCCCGCGTGACGCCGCCCGGATTGCCAAGATAGAGCACGGGGTCGCCCTTGGCGCGGAGCTGCACACCCTGGTATTTGGAGGGCAGGAAGCCGCTGCTCCACTGGCGCGCGGCGATGGGCTGGTTCTGGCCGCCGCGGCCTAGTGAGGTCAGCACGACGAAGCCGGGCAGGTCGCTGGCTTCATTGCCCAGGCCGTAGGTCACCCAGGCGCCCATGCTCGGCCTTCCGGCGATCTGCGAGCCGGTGTTCATGAACATGTGCGCCGGATCATGGTTGATGGCGTCCGTGGTCATGCTGCGGATCAGGCAGATGTCATCGATGACTCGACCGATGTTCGGGAACAGCTCACAGATCTCGATCTGGCTGCGGCCGAATCTGGCGAATTTGTGCTGCGGTCCGAAGCACATGAGCGGCTTGCCTTGAAGCTGGGCGAGTTGCTGGCCCTTGGTGAAGGATTCCGGCATCGGCTTGCCATTCATTTCGGCAAGCCGGGGCTTGGGGTCGAAGGTTTCCAGGTGCGAGGGGCCGCCGGCCATGGTCAGCCAGATGACGCGTTTAGCCTTCTGGGGCAGGTGCGGGGCACCGAGGATGCCGGTCAAGGGAGCCCCCGTTCCTTGGGAAGTCCCGAGCAACGAGGCCAGCGCCACAGTCCCTAGGCCCTGCGTCGTCCTGCCAAGAAACGCGCGTCGGGTCTGATTTTGAAGCTGGAAAGAGGAGGAATGCATGCCGCCAGAATAACGCCCGAAGGAGTCCTCTTATTCAAGGGATCCGCTCAGGCATCGCACTCCTTGCCTGTTCCGTTGAGCCTGGTGCGGCCTCGAAAAAGGCAGCAACCTGTGGTGTGGTGCATTCCACTCTTGAGACCTTGGGCAATGCAGTTGTTTTCTGAAGGAGAATGCCCCGAGTCGGTTCCGTCATTCAAAGCCAATAACTCTAGCTCTAAGGCTGCTTCGGCCGTTAAGTTTTGGCACCGCGTTACTTATCGAATGAATTGGAAAACGGCTTGTTAAATGATAACCATAAAAATCTAAAATTACCAAAAAAACTTAACCTAAAGTTAGGTTCATGGGTTGGTATTGGTTCAGCATAGTGATTAATTTAAGTCGCAAGTTTATCTTGTGATATAGAAGTGAATCCACTAGATGCGATGTTGAAGGGAAAACATGCGACACTCGGTCCAGGCTTGCGTCCTATGATCCCATCTCCCAAAGAATCATGAACACGCAACCTAAACGCCTAGTTGAGAGATCTTTAGCTGCCCGATTCCTGACGGCTGTCATGTCAAAAAGACTCACGACCTTCATTGCTCTGGCATCATCTGCGATTCCTAGGGTTCATGCAGATGCGGGGGTGTCCAACTGGACGCCACAAACTTCCGGTGTTTCCAACATCATCAACAATGTCCATTT
>CAZXPU010000229.1:0-3915 GCA_964642905.1 uncultured Prosthecobacter sp. | reverse complement strand
TTGGCAAGAGTGCCCGGCAGATGCTCCTCCAGCCAGACCAGCCGATACTCGAACTTCATGGCCTCCTGAGGCGTCGCCGCCAGCACCGCCGGCTTCCACATCGCCACGATGTTATCCCAGGTCTCCTCACCCGTCGACAGCTCGACCAGCACCACGCTGCCTTTTCCAAAACCGGCACGTGGCTCAACCCACACCGCCGGCCGCCGATGATAGACGGCTTCGAGGTCCTGGAAGTTCTTGAAGTCGCGGTCTCGCTCCGCAAGACCGAAGCCCTTGAGCCGATCCGTCTCCAGGATGCTCAGACGCAGATCGCGGCTCACATCCAGCGGACGCCAGATCGAAGGCCCGCCTTCAATCTCGATCTGCAGTCCGTCGCTGTCGTGCACCTCGGGCCGGAAGTCATAGGGCTTGGGATGGCTGTTCTCCCCGAACCAGAACATGCTGGAAAAGGGCGCAATGCCCAGCATCTCCACCTTCTGCCGCAGGTGCAGGGTCGCCTTCACCAGCGTCTCCGTGGACCTTCCGGGCATGACGTCAAACTGGTAGGCTCCCGTGATGCTGGGCCCGTCGAGCAGCGCCAGGATCTTGAAAAACTTGTCCCCCGGCTTCGGAGGCACCATCCAGAAATGGGTGAAATCAGGAAACTCCTCGGGCTTGCCGCCGATGGTGTTCACCGCCACTCCACGCGCGCTGATGCCATAGCCAAGCTCCGTGGTGACGGCCCGGTAGTAGCTCGCCCCCATGAAGACCATGAACTCAAACGGCTTCTTGAGCATGGCATCGGGCGCCAGGACGCGGAACCCGGCGTAGCCGGTGGGAGGAACAAATTTCTCTGGCAGCTTCAGTTCACCGTAATCAAAAAGCTTCGGGTCAAAGCCGACCGCCTGCGAGCCTTGCCCATGGACGGAGAAGAACTGGACGGGCTTCTTGAACATCCAGCCGGGATGGAAGAACTCGACACGATAGACGTCCCCCAGGTCGGCAAAGAGCGCCTTGTCCCTGCGAAAGCGGATCTGCCGGTGTCCGTCGTACTTCAGCTCCTCGAAAAACGGGTCCAGCTTCTGAGCCGGCGCCTTGTAGGGCTTCAGGGCAAGCTGGGCGGCCAGTTTTTCAAGGGAGGCGAAGTCCGTCACCTGCCCGGGCTCCTGACCATGCAGAAGAGTGATGCCAAGGACGCCAAGTCCAAGGATGACGGAGGCCGTAGAACGCAGGGAGATCATGCAGGGGAACGATTTCGAAAGGGGTGAAGAATGCCGCCGGGAACGAATGAGTCAACCCGCACCGGGCTTCAACTCGGCGTCAGGAGGGCTGGCCGCAGCACCTCGTCAGAGCGGTTTCCGGGCCAGAACTACATACTGACCGCCCAGAGGCCAGGGAGAAAGCAGAGGCTCCAGCGGCCGCAGGCACGCCAGGAAGGCGGGAAAGACAAACCAAAACCGTGTCACCACCAGTTCAAATCCGGCCCCCTTGAGCAGGTCCTCGGTCTCGCCTGGCCAGAGCATGATGGCGTCGCGGTCAAAGGGGACGCGGCTCATCACATACCAGACCATCGGGTTCCAGGGATTGTTCTCCCAAAGCGCAAACCAGCCGCCCGGCCTCAGCGCCTCAAAGACCGACCTCGCGGCTCCGGGCCGCTCCACAGGCGGGATGTGATGAAACACGCCGTTGCAGTAGGCCAGGTCAGCCGCCCCGGCACGCGGGAGGTCCTTCGGCGCGATGAACTCGGCGGCAAGCCCGGCATGATCCAGGCGGGCGACCTCCAGGCTGGCCTCCGACGGATCGGTCCCGACGACCTCGCATCCCGGGAACGCCCCGAGCAGGAAGCGCGTGGCCGTGCCCGTGCCGCAGCCGAAATCGAGCACGCGCCCAACCTTCATTGCTTCAGCGGAAGCCCTGGCCGCCGTCCAGCGGCAGCGCCCCGAGGCGTAGTAGGCCGAGTCCTCGCCGGTCAGGCACAGCCCTTTCTGCAGGGCGGCCTGGTAGTCGGAGGCAAACTCGTCGAATTCCGGTTCCGTGGGGGTCTGGGGCATGCACGCCGACAAAGCGCAGGCGCGGCGTCTGCGCAACTGCCGTGATGCCGGCACTCCGGCTGCCTAACTTGTCATGTGGAGGAATTGACGCTTGCAACACCGCCGACATCGCCTCATGATCGTTCAGTTTTTCCTAAACGATGCCGCCAGCTCCTGTCAGAAGCAGAACGCAGCCCTCCTCCTGGGAGAAGGAGCTGCATCGCTTCATCGAGGCCAGCGGCAACACCACCCACGCCTTCGGCCTTGGCAGGCTGATTGGAAGGATGTACGCCCTGCTCTACCTCCACCCCGGCCCGATGAGCCTGGAAAGGATCGCCTCCGATCTGGAGATCAGCAAGGCCAGCGCCAGCCTGACCATACGCCAGCTTGAGCAATGGCACGCCGTGCATCACGTCCCTGTGACCGGCGACCGCCGTGACTTTTACGAGGCCGAGACCGCCTTCCGGATGATTGTCCGTGACGGCCTGCTGCCAGGCATCCGCAAGAAGCTTTCCTCCGCGGGAGATCAGATCGACCGGACGCTGCATGCGGAGCCTCCGGTCCCAGCCCGGGACAAGTCCACTGCCCCGGACGTCCAGCTGATCCGAAAACGCCTCAAGGCCGCCGCCTCCCTTCACCGGAAGCTGGATGCCATCCTTTCCAGCCGGCTGCTGGAAAGCCTCCTGTGACCAGCCTCAGCCGCACCTTCCATGCGCGGCCATCGAACATCAACACCCAGAACAAGGCCGCGCCCCAGGCGCGACCAATGGCGGTAGCCTGCCTCCACCCTGCAAATTCCTGACCCATGAGCACCTCACCTGCTTCAGGCAACCTGTCCTGGACGATAACTCGTGTATCGGATCAGATGCGCTCCGACCTCCTCGGCCAGCGGGGCCTGGTGGTCTGGCTCACAGGCCTTTCCGGCTCAGGCAAGTCCACCATGGCCGTCGGGCTAGACGCAAGGCTTCATGAAATCGGCCGCCCCTCATACATCCTGGATGGCGACAACCTGCGCCACGGTCTCTGCAAGGATCTGGGATTCAGCGCCGACGACAGGTCGGAAAACATCCGCCGCACAGGCGAGGTCGCCAAGCTGATGGCCCAGGCGGGCATCATCGTTGTCTGCTCGCTGATCTCGCCTTTCGCAGCCGACCGGCAGCTCGTCAGGGAGTCCTGCGTCACTGATGGCGTGATCTTCCTGGAGGTTCACGTCAGCGCGCCCTTGAACATCTGTGAGCAGCGCGACCCCAAGGGTCTCTACCGCAAGGCCAGGGCCGGAGAAATCCGCGGCTTCACAGGCATTGACTCCCCTTACGAGGCGCCCAATGCGCCGGAAATCATCCTCCATACGGACGAGTTCAGCATTCCCGACTGCGTGGAGCGGCTGACAAGTCACATCCTGGCATCCTCCACCCTTCCCTCGGCCCGCACATGACCGACCCGAACAAGACCGTGCGCATCACCCGCTACCATAGCGGCCCAGGTTCAAGCAGCCCTCTGGGCTCGCTGCTGCTTGCCTTCCAGGACCTTTGGACGCACCGGGAGATGACCTGGATCCTTTTCTGCCGTGACCTCAAGGCCACCTTCCGAGGCAGCCTGCTGGGCTATCTTTGGCTATTTCTCCCCCCGCTCGCCACCACGGTGGTCTGGATCATCCTCAACAAGTCGCGCGTCGTCGCCTTTTCCGATCCTGACATCCCCTATCCTCTCTTTGTTTTGGTGGGCACCATCCTCTGGAGCAGCTTCAATCGCGCCGCCGTTCTGCCGCTCCAGATCTTCCAGCTTTCCAAGCCTGTCTTCTCAAAGCTGAAAATTCCCCTGGGCGCATTCCTGGCCGTGGCCCCGCTGCGCGCCCTCTTCGACAGCATGCTCTACATCCTGGTCGCCAGCGCCGTTTTCATCTACT
>CAZXPU010000228.1:0-4065 GCA_964642905.1 uncultured Prosthecobacter sp. | reverse complement strand
GGCTCCGTGGATCGGAACGGAGCGCGGAACTCCGATTCCGCAGCACTGCGAACGCAGGCAACCCGTGAAGCCACTTTGATCCCTTTTCGAATCTTCGGCCCATCCTTCGGGTTGAAGAGGGCGGCAGGGAGATTCACACGGAGAGGCGAACCACCTTGCTGCGGATTTGGAAATCCGCGCCCCGGCGCTGGCGCGGGGATCGAGGCGCTCTCGATTCCGCAGCAGTTCTCCATGGAGCGTTGAACTCCGATTCCGCAGCATCGCGAACGCAGGCAACCCGTGAAGCCACCTTGATCCCTTTTCGAATCTGCGGCCCTGTATTTTACGATGCTTTCACGTTGCCTGGCCAGGTGCCTTCACCAGCCGCGCACCTTCACATGCACCTGGGCGCAGCGGCCCATGTAATGATCCATGCGATAATCCCTGGCGGCTTTCAGCAGGTGCTCCTTGGCGCGCGCCTCGTCACCCAGGGCCTCAAAATACAGGCCGAGGTAAAGATGGGCGTAACATCGGTGATTGCGCAGGTCCTCTCCTTCGCCTGTTTCCGCGGCCTTCAGCACCTGTTCCACGGAGCCTTTGCCGGCAAACAGTTCATGCACCTCCTTCATCGGAACCCTTGTGTCGCCCTCGATGGGGATGAGCGCCTTCCTGGCGGCCTCCAGGTTTTCGGCACGCGTCACGCAGATGAAGTGCCAGGCGGCGTTCTCCACGTCGTGGCCGTTCACCGTCTGATGAACCTCAAACTGCTCGCGCCCGCCTTGGTAGTCGCCTGCCAGATAGAGGGACAGCCCGCGTTGCCAGAGCTGCGGCTTGGCGTCCGGCTCCAGGGCGATGAGCTTGTCAAAGGCGGCGACGGATTCCTTGGGTTTTCCGTCGAAGAACATCTGAACCCCCTCGCGAAACAGCGCATTAGGGTCGTCAGCTGGCTGCTGGGCGAAGGCGGCCAGGACGGTGAGGGCAAGAAGGAAGGGAATGCGGATGAGCCTGGTCATGGTGGAGGGCTGTGAGTGTGAAAGTGGCCGGCCTGCCGGCGGGCGGTGATGCGGTGTTCTTATTTCTCCGGCTGATAATACCGTCCCATCGCCTCCAGGATCTTCGCCCGCAGCTCGTCACCGTTCACCTCTTCGTTATGGCGGTAAATCACGGCTCCGCCAGGCGCGACGACCAGGGTGTGCGGGATGGGGCCGGGCCACTCGGGATCAAGCGCCTGGATGAGCGCGTCCGTGTTGGGGGCATTGTAAATGTAGGCGTTGCCGTTTCGGCCTTCAGCCTTGAGCGTGGGCTTGATCTTGTCTGGAACCACGGCGTTCTGCTTCTCCAGAAACTCCTTCACCTCCTGGAGCTCGCCCGGTTCATTGATGCTGATGCTGATGAACTCAAAGTCACGCAGGCCAAATTTCCGGGCGGTGGCGACAAGCTCGGGAAACTCCTCCACGCAGGGGCCGCACCAGGTGGCCCAGACGTTGAACAAGCGCACTTTGTTCGTGTTGTTCTTTCGCAGCACCGCGACTCCAGCGGCGTCGATGACCTCGACATGGACCTCGCCCTTTTCCCATTTCTCCTGGTCGGTGGCCACGGCGGCGCGTTTTTCGATCCATTTGGTGGAGCAGCCGTGGGGCTTGGTCTGCTCCACCGGCACCGGTTTGCCCTCAAGCAGGGCGTCGATGGCGTTGCGGGCGTCCGCCGAGGTGACGCTGGCCGGGTCGGCATAGCGGGAGTCGTCCAGACGGCCCTGGTAGCGCAGTCTGCGCTCCGTGTCGAAAAGGAAGACATGCGGTGTGGCCAGGCAGCCATAGGCCTTTGCCACGGCCTGGGTTTCACCGTCGAAGAGGTAAGGGAAGTTGAAGTCCTGCTCGCTGGCATGGCGCTTCATCTCGGGAAAACTGTCATTGTATGGCGAGTAGCCAAGCTCGTCCGGTCGGAGCGCGGCGGGGTCGTTGGGATTGATCGCCACGACCTGCAGCCCCTTGCCCTTGTAGTCTTTGACGATCTGCTTCAGACGTCCCTCCACCGCCTGGGAAGTCGGACAGTGGTTGCTCATGAAGGCGATCATCAGCAGGCGGGCTCCTGCATACTCGGCCAGGGTGTGCTTCTCCTCGTCGATGCCGATCAGCTCAAAGGGCGGTGCGAGGTCGCCTGTCTTCAGCTCCTGAAGTCCAGTCGGGCGGCTGTTTCCAGAAGCCTTGGGCGACACTGGCGTCTGGGCCAGGCTCAGCAGAGGTGTCAGGAAGAGAAGGGCGGTGAGACGGTTCATGAGTGCAGACAACGTGGAAATACGGTCTTGTGTAGCGGGTTGCCTGCCAGAAATCCAGCACTTGGCATTTTTGCGGCCGCCTCCTAGAATGACCTGCATGAGCGATCAGACCGCCCTTTCCAAACGCTGGCGCAGCCACGCCCGATGGATGGCGGCCAAGGTGAATGCGGCTGGAGTCCTGGAGGAACTGGGTCCCTGGCTTGTCGCCCTGGGCGCCGCAGGCTTCGCGGTCATTCTGATGCTCAGGATCCGTGACGGTGGCCCACCTCCGAAACTTTTTTTTGCCCGGCTGCTGGCGCCGGCCTTTCTGATGACGCTGCTGGCCGTGCTGCGTGTCCGACGCCGCCTGGTTGGCATCATGGCTTCAATGGTTAGGCTGGAGGCGCGCCATCGGCTGCACAACGCCCTGACCATGGCCGTCCTCGGTCTCGCCCCATGGCCGGAAATCCCGCCGTTGGTCCAGGATGGCCTGGCCTGGCGCTGGGGGCGCGCCGCCGGACCGCTGGCCATGTGTCTGCTCTGCCTCGGCGCAGCCTTTCTCCTGCCCGTCAGCCATGAACCTGTCGCCGCCCATGCTGAAATGCAGCCTCAGTCCTGGAGCCAGATGCAGGAATGGCTGAAGAAGCTGAAGGAGGAAAGCATCGCCTCGCCCCAGGCTCTGGCTGAGCAGTTTTCCAAGATCGCTGAGCTGCGCAGTCAGCCCGAGGACAGGTGGTTCAGCCATGAAAGCCTTCATGCCAGTGACACGCTGAAGGAGCAGCTGAGGCGGGAGATCGGCGCCCTGGGCGCCCGGATGGCCGATGCGGAACGCAGCCTCGGCGCCTTGCAGGAACATGGGGATGCCATGTCCGAGGAGGGCAGGGAGCAGCTGCTGAAGGAGTTTTCCGAGTCCATGGA
This sequence comes from uncultured Prosthecobacter sp., assembly GCA_964642905.1. Taxonomy (GTDB): domain Bacteria; phylum Verrucomicrobiota; class Verrucomicrobiia; order Verrucomicrobiales; family Verrucomicrobiaceae; genus Prosthecobacter. The sequence continues at coordinate 914 of CAZXPU010000228.1, read as the reverse complement.
AGCCATGAAATCGGGCACGCTGCCCTTGCATCCGGACCTGCTCCAGGAACTGCGTCAGATGGATCCGAAGAACCTGAAGGGCATGTCTCAGGAGCAGTTGAAGCAGCTTCGCGAGGCGCTCAAAAACAAGGGCGCTGCCTGTGAGGGCATGGGCGGTGAGTTTGGCCGGGAAAAGGGGTTTGTCGGCGACGGCCAAGGCGACGATGAAACCGGTCGTGGTTCGCGTGACCGCATGGCCACGGGACCCGAAGGCAATGGTGCGGGACAAGGCGGTGTCTCTCGGGGGCCGGGGGTGGCGCCGCTGACCCTTTCCGAAGATGAAAATGCCTTCGGCACCTCCAGGAATGAAGGCGTGCAGGGCAGGGACTATTCCCGCAGCCAGCCTGGCAGTGTCCTGGGCATCCAGGACGGCAGACATCCGGTGGACAAGAACCCGGCCACGCCTGCCGCCGCCGGTGAAGTCAAATCCGCAGGCCGCGGGGGCGAACAAGTCTGGAGGGAAACGCTGACTCCGGAGGAAAAGGCGGTGCTTCGACGGGTGTTTGAGTGATGGGACCTGCGTGAATCTAGCGCCTGATAAGGGGCTGACTGACGCATTTGGGATTGATTCATCAAGCCCTTGGAAAACCCGTCCACCTCACCTGGGAAAGGGCTGATTCGGTGTTCGGTGATGAGGTTGCATTCATCAATGCCGAGCCGGAGGCTCGTGGGAGACAAGCCGGTGGTGAAGCGAGGCTTGGCGAGCGAGAACCACCGGAACCCTGTGGCCTAACCATCACCGGACTGGGCTGCGCCCTGGAGGGGGGCGAGAAGGGAGCGCATGGTCAGTCCGTTGAAGCCTGTTCCAGGATTCGTCGGTGTGGCAGGCTCTCCACATGGACTGCGGCAGCCTGCTGCCGCTTTCCTGGAGCCAG
>CAZXPU010000227.1:0-4181 GCA_964642905.1 uncultured Prosthecobacter sp. | reverse complement strand
AAAAAACCGCCGTGGAAAAACGCTGGCGTGAACTTTTCAAAACCGCAGGATGACGCCCCATGCCTGGCGTGAATCCTGTTTGCCGCCCTCATCCTGTGAATTCCGTCGAAGCCCCTCCCGAATCCTGCTGGCGCATCGCCACCGACACCGGCGGCACCTTCACCGACTGCCACGCCCTCGATCCCCAGGGACAGGAAACCCGCTGCAAGGTGCTCTCCACCGGCTGCCTGCGGGCCGCGGTCGACCTGTGCCAGGGGCTTCGTGCACGTCTCTCAGGACTGCCCGCCCTTTCTCCGGATTTTCTAACAGGCTTTCAGATTCGCACCCTCAATGGCTCCGATTCCCGTCTCGTCACCGGCTTCGACCTAACCACGAATGAGATCACGCTCGACACCCCGGCCGCCTGGCCCGTAGGCAGCCTGCTCGAATTGAGCACCGGCGAGGAGGCGCCCGTTCTTGGCGCACGCATCCTGACCCGCACGCCGCCGGGCAGGCCCTTCCCGCCGCTGCGGCTGCGCATCGCCACCACCCGCGCCACCAACGCCCTCCTGGAACGCAAGGGAGGCCGCGTCGCCCTCTTCATCACCCAGGGTTTTGGCGATCTCCTCCAGATCGGCGACCAGAGACGCGGCGACCTCTTCGCGCTCCGCCACGAGCCGCGTGCCGTTTTTCACGAGATCACCTGCGAGGTGCCCGGACGCATGGAGGCCTCCGGCACGGAACTGGAGCCGCTCGACGAGGCCGTCGTTCGCACCGCCGCCGTGCAATGCCTGGCCCGGGGCATCCACACCGCCGCCATCTCCCTGCTGCACGGCCATGCGCATCCCAGCCATGAACAACGCGTCGCTGAAATCCTTCGCGAGACCGGCTTCACCCACCTCACCCTGTCCCACCAGACCGCCGCCTTTGCCAAGCTGCTGCCGCGCACGCAAAGCACCGTGGCCGACGCCTATCTTCACGCCCCGGTGCAGTCCTTTCTGAACGGCATCCGCCAAACCGCCCCTGACATGCAGGTGATGACCAGCGCCGGCGGGCTCAGCTCCGCCGAGGCCATCCGGCCCAAGGACATGCTGCTCAGCGGCCCCGCCGGCGGAGCCATCGGCGCCGCCAACGCCGCACGTCGCCTCGACCACAGCCGGATCATCACCTTCGACATGGGCGGCACCAGCACCGACGTGGCACGCATCGACACGCGCCCCGGCTACCGCTTCAGCCAGGATGTGGCGGGCATGAGATTGCTCGCGCCCTGCATCGACCTTGAAACCGTGGCGGCCGGTGGCGGCTCCATCTGCCGCCTCACTCATCACGGACTCGCCGTCGGGCCGGAAAGCGCCGGCTCGACCCCCGGCCCCGCCTGCTACGGCAAGGGCGGCCCGCTCACCATCACCGACGTGAACCTGCTGCTTGGCCGGTTTGATCCTTCACGAGCCCCGATTCCCCTCGATGTCGAAGCAGCCCGCCACCGCCTGCAGGAACTGCACGCACAGACGGACGGCTCGCTGACGGAGGACGAACTCCTGCACGCCCTGCTCCGGCTGGCTGTCGAGCACATGACCGATGCCATCCGCCGCATCAGCATCGGCGAAGGCTATGACCCCTCCGATCATGCCCTGCTGGCCTTTGGCGGGGCGGGACCGCAGCACGCCTGCGCCGTTGCCGAAGCCCTCGGCATGAACACGGTGCTCATCCCCGAGCATGCCGGCATCCTCAGCGCCGTCGGCCTTCAGGAGGCCGTTCCGGAAACCATCCTCGAAAAGGAGGTCCGCCTGCCGCTGGAGCAGGCCTTGAAGGCCGCCTGCAGCAGCCCCGACGCTCAAGAAGGCCCGGGCGCGCCGCTGCCGCCAAACCCCTTTCTTCTCGAAGCCAGCCCTTCAGAACATGCCTCCGTCACCCGCATCGCCGAACTCAGGCTGAAAGGGCAGGACACGCCCCTGCAGGTCGAGTTTGCCGATCCTCAGGAACTCCCCCGGCTCTACGAGGAATCCTATCAACGTCTTTTTGGTTACGCCCCGCCTGCCGGACGCATCGTCGAGCTCGTCTCTCTGCGCACCCTCCTGCGCAGTCCCGGCGCCGTGGTTTCAGCGCAGCGGCCGCAGTCGCATCACACCCCGGCCACGACGGCGACGCAGCTCATCCAGGACGCCTTCAGCACCCTTGTCGTCGCCCCCGGCTGGAGCGTGGACCATTTGCAGGGCACGGGCCGTGTGCTGCGCTTTGCAGGAATCCGCAGCGCTCCTCCCGTGGCGAATCGCGACCTGCTGCGCCACCGCTTCCACAGCATCGTCAGCGACATGGGGGCGCTGCTCTGCCGAACCGCCATCTCCACCAACATCCGCGAACGGCTCGACTTCTCCTGCGCCCTGCTTGACCCGCAGGGCAGGCTGCTCTCCAGCGCCCCGCACATCCCCGTGCACCTCGGCGCCCTGGGCGTCTGCGTTCGCGAGGTCGCCAGGGTGGTCCAGATGCAGCCCGGCGACACCTTCATCACCAACCACCCGGCCTATGGAGGCTCGCACCTGCCGGACGTGACGTTGATCACTCCGGTGTTTCATGAGGGCACCCTGCTTGGCTACATCGCCAACCGCGCGCATCATGCCGAGATCGGCGGCATCACGCCCGGGTCGATGCCTGCAAACGCCACGCGCCTGATCGAGGAGGGCGTCGTCATCGCCCCCCGGCACCTCATTCGCGCAGGCGTCTCCTGCTTCGAAGAAATCAGCCGCCTGCTCACGACCGCCGCGCACCCCACGCGCAATCTGGCGGACAACCTCGCCGACCTGCACGCCCAGCTGGCCGCCAACCTGCATGGCGTCGAGCGGCTGCGATCCTTGGCCGATGCCGGGCTGCCACAGCGGATGGATGAAATTCTCGCGCACTCCGCCGCCGTGATGCGCCGGCAGATCAAGAGACTGCCGGAGCTCTGCGAAGCCTCGGAAAGGCTCGATGACGGCTCCGTGATCGCCGTCTCCATGCGCAGGGCCGGCGACAGGCTGGTGCTCGACTTCACCGGCAGCTCCGGCGTGCACCCTCGCAACCTCAACGCCACCGGGGCCATCGTCCGCAGCGCGGTGCTCTATGTCATGCGCCTGATGCTTCAGGAGGACCTGCCCCTGAACGAGGGCCTCATGGAGCCGCTGGACATCCTCCTGCCCGTCTCGCTGCTCAGCCCGGCCTTCACCGGCGACCCGTCGGTCGATCCCGCCGTGGTCGGCGGCAATGTCGAGGTCTCCCAGCGGCTCGTGGACACGCTGCTCAAGGCGCTGGGCCTGCAGGCCTGCAGCCAGGGCACCATGAACAACTTCTTGTTCGGCGGCCCCGGCTTCGGCTACTACGAGACCATCGCCGGCGGAAGCGGCGCCGGCCCCGGTTTCGCGGGTGCTCATGCGCTGCACACCCACATGACCAACACCGCCATCACCGATCCCGAGATCCTGGAGCAGCGGCATCCCGTGCGGCTTCGCCAGTTCGCCATCCGGCGCGGGTCCGGCGGCGCGGGAAAATGGCCGGGGGGTGACGGTGTCGTGCGTGAGTTCGAGTTCACCGCAGCGCTGACGGTCAGCCTGCTGACCCAGCACCGGGTCGAGGCTCCCTACGGCCTGGAGGGCGGGCAGCCCGGACAGAGAGGTCGCCAGCGCCTTCTTCGGAACGGCGTGGAAACCCTTCTTGAAGGCTGCGTCAGCCTGAAGGTGCGCCCCGGCGACCGCATCCTCCTTGAAACACCGGGTGGCGGAGGCTTCGGCGCGGCCTAACGAAGCTTGTTTCATATCAATTCCCGGCACGGAAGCGGTCTTGAGCCTGCGCAAAACTGCGCCACGATGCAGATCCCAACCCGCCTCACGCCATGTCCACCCCCCGCCGTTCCGCCGCTGAAGCCTTCGAGAAAACCCCGACCCGCATCTTCCCCAGCTCCGCCGCCGCGGCCAGGGAGCTTGCCGCAGAAGTGCGGGCGCTGATCGAGGAGCGTGCGAAGCAGGGCAGGCATGCCGTGCTCGGCATGGCCACGGGCTCCACACCGGTGCCGTTCTACCGCGAGCTGATCCGCCTGCACAAGGAGGAGGGCCTGAGCTTCAAGAACGTCATCACCTTCAACCTCGACGAATACTACGGCCTCGGCCCCGACCATCCGGAGAGCTACGCGCGCTTCATGGCCGACCAGATTTTTGACCACATCGACATTCCGA
>CAZXPU010000226.1:0-4194 GCA_964642905.1 uncultured Prosthecobacter sp. | reverse complement strand
ACCTCGACCTCCGTGCTCGGACGCAGACCCACCACCAGCTTCACCACGATCGTGATCACAACCGTCGCCACCACGCTCCACACGATCGTCAGCGCCACCGCCTTCAGCTGGTTCATCAGCAGCCCTTCCTTCAGGCCTTCCACGATGCTGTTGGCCTCAGGACTGGCAAACACGCCCGTCAGGATCGCTCCCAGCGTTCCGCCCACCCCGTGCACCCCGAAGGTGTCCAGCGCGTCGTCATAACCCAGGATCTTCTTCAGGTAGGCCACCGCGATGAACGGCACCACACCCGCCAGCACCCCGATGATCACCGAAGAGGTCGCCGTCACGAAGCCCGCTCCCGGCGTGATCACCACCAAGCCTGCCACGATGCCCGAGCAGAAGCCCAGCACCGAGGGCTTGCCACGCGTGATCCACTCCAGCAGCGCCCACACAAAACCTGCGGTCGCCGCCGCCAGCGTCGTCGTCATGAACGCGTTGGAGGCGATGCCGTCAGCACCCAGGGCCGAGCCCGCGTTAAAGCCATACCAGCCCACCCAGAGCATGCCCGTGCCGATCGCGCAGAGCACCATGCTGTGCGGCGCCATCGGCTCCTTGCCGTAGCCCTTGCGCTTGCCCAGCAGGATGCACAGCACCAGCGCGGACCAGCCCGAGGTCATGTGCACCACCGTGCCGCCGGCGAAGTCGATCGCCTTGATCGTGGCGTTGGGGTTGAGCGGACCGCACATGAAGCCGGTCGTGCTCCACACCATGTGGGCGAAGGGGAAATAGACCAGGAACATCCAGGCGGCGACGAACACCATCACGGAGATGAACTTCATGCGCTCGGCGATGGCGCCGATGATGAGGGCCGGGGTGATGATGGCGAAGGTGAGCTGGAACATGCACCACATGGCGTCGCTGATCCACCAGTAGCCCGCGCCGGAGGCGTAGGGGGAGACACCCTCAAGGAACTTGAAGGAGAGGTCACCGATGAAGGGGGCGGTGGCGCCGGCGCCGCCGCCGAAGCTGAGGCTGTAGCCGCAGGCCCACCAGAGGATGGTGACCAGGCCGGCGATGCCCATGCACTGGGCGATGACGGAGAGGACGTTCTTTTTGCGCACCAGGCCGCCGTAGAAGAGGAAGAGGCCGGGCAGGGTCATGAAGAGGACGAGGGCGGTGCTGGTCATCTGCCAGGCGTTGTGGCCGGGGCCGGGGCCTGCGATGTTGGACTTCCACTCCTTGTCGCCGTCCTTGCCTGCCTGACCGTTGGTGACGTATTTTTCGAGGTCAAAGATCCGCTGCTCGAGGGTGGGGCCGGCGGGTTCGGCAGGAGCGGCCGCAGGGGCGGGCGCGGGCGCGGCGGCGGGAGCCGGGGCTGGCGTTGGGGCGGCGTCCTGGGCGGTCAGAAGGCCGGTGGACAGGAAGAGGGAGGCCAGCATGCCGCACGTGATGGTGCGCCAGCTTGGGATCAAGCGGAGGGAGTGCATAGTGAGACGACGGGTTGGATGGGATGGATTCATCCGGGAGTCCGGATGGAAGAAACAATAGCAATGCCCGTGCCAACTTTTCCGCGCATGCCTTTGGCGGCCTCGCGACTCAGGGTTTGCGCACCAAAAATCGGTGCGGCATCGGCTCTTGATCCAGATTTCCCGAAGGGTGATTTCTCAAACCTCCAAGCATGGAACGCAGGCATCCTGGCTGTGCGAGCAGACGGGCTCTGATGGAAGAATCCTGAGCCTCTGTCCCATCTGCCTGTTAGGCCGGAAACCGCTTTGAGTCAGGGTCGGTCCAAGTGCGGATCCTGCGTCGCCAACACGCTTTTGGTGGTCAAAAAAACGCCCGGCACCTTGCGGGGCCGGGCGTGAAGGAAAGTTTTGAGGCTTTCAGTGCATGCAGGTCATTCGCCTCCGTCGGAGCTTTCCTGCTTGCCGACGAAGGCCTCTTTCATGGCGGCGGCGGCATAGTCGCGGTTGAGCTTGGTGATCCAGCGGACGCTGATCTCCTTCGGGCAGGAGGCCTCGCACTCGTACTGGTTGGTGCAGTTGCCGAAGCCCTCCTTGTCCATCTGACGGACCATGGCCAGGGTGCGGCGGTCCTTTTCGGGCTGGCCCTGAGGCAGGGAGTTGAGCTGGCCGGCCTTGGCGGAGACGAAAAGCATGGCGCTGGCGTTCTTGCAGGCGGCCACGCAGGCTCCGCAGCCGATGCAGGCGGCGGCGTCCATGGCGGCGTCGGCGACTTCCTTGCCAATCAGAATGGCGTTGGCGTCAGGAGCGGCGCCGGTGCGGACGGTGACGAAACCGCCAGCCTGCTGGACGCGGTCAAAGGCGCCACGATCCACCATGAGATCCTTGATGACCGGGAAGGCGGTGGCGCGGAAGGGTTCGATCCAGATGGTGTCGCCGGTGCGGAACTTGCGCATGTGCAGCTGGCAGGTGGTGGTGGCCTTTTCAGGGCCGTGCGGAATGCCGTTGATCTGCATGGAGCACATGCCGCAGATGCCTTCGCGGCAGTCATGGTCAAAGGCCACGGGATCCTGTCCGGACTGGATGAGGCGTTCGTTGACGATGTCCATCATCTCCAGGAAGGAGGCGTGGTCGGGGATGTCCTTGGCTTCGATGTCCTGAAAGTGGCCGGGCTGACCACGGTTCTGACGCCAGACTTTGAGATGAAGATTGAGGAGGGACATGGGAGGGCGTTGGGATGAATGAAAGGGATCAGGAGGCCAGAATGAGGTGATCGATCTCCTCGCTGGCCTGACGAAGGTTCAGATGAATCCAGCGGGTGTCACCGACATAATAATCCAGGGCTTCCGCGGCACGTTTTTGCAGTTCCAGCGTGGTGAAATATCGGTTCCTGGCGAGGTCCCTGATGTCCTGCTGGTCGATTTGGGTGAAACGCGAAAGCTTGGAGACGGCGAGATCGACCGGGCAGAACACACGCAGGTGAATCAGGCGCCGTTCGTTGCCGATGCCCTGCCATTCGACGGAGTCTTCCCGATGGTCTGGGTGAAGCAGGGCGAAGGTGTCGTTGTAGGTGGGGTCGAGATAGATGGATGACCGCGTCTGATCCTCCCGGAGGTATTCGACGACAAGCTCCTTGTAAGGAAGCAGCAGACGATGGGAAAAGCTGGCGTCCACGTCCTCGGTGTAGCGGGTGCCGCAGTGATAATGGACCGCCATTCCACCCGCGAGATACATCTGCAGGGGCTCCCCGGAATAGCCGCCGTCCCGGAGGATGCCGTCCAGTTTGTCCATCAGCATGCCCATGGCCTGTGTCAGTTCAGGATGCAGGTCATGCATGGCCGAGCCTCCTTTTGAGCAGGTTGGAGAAGCGTGCGCAGTCAAAGCCGATGCTGCTGACGAGCTGGGAGAAGGTCATGCCGTGCTCCTCGATCAGCCTGCCGCCAACATGCGCGAGCTGCTGGCGATGACCGAACCAGTCGACTCCCCCGAGGAACAGGCAGGCTGCGGCGAGTTCGGCCCGTGCCGCCGGCGGGGAATCCAGCCAGGACTCCTCCTGAAACGCGCCGTGCTGGCGCGCACAGAAGTCAAGCAGCCTGGCTTCTTCGTCGCGGGTCATGGAGTGCTCGGGTGAGGGTAAAGTTACTTGTAGCTGCGCACGGCGAGGTGCACTTCCTCGAAGTTGAGTTGTTCCTTGTTCAGGGTCGGCTTGGCGAGGTCGCCGGTGTATTCCCAGGCGGCGGCGTAGCAGAAGTTTTCGTCATCACGCTTGGCCTCGCCGTCCGGATACTGATGCTCGGTGCGGAAATGGCCGCCGCAGCTCTCCTCGCGGTGCTGGGCATCCTGGCAGAGAAGTTCGGCGAACTCCATGAAGTCGGCCACGCGGCCGGCCTTCTCGAGTTCGGGATTGGCGGCTTCGCCGGAGCCCGGCACGAGCACGTTCTGCCAGAATTCCTCGCGCAGTTCGGGGATGCGCTTGATGGCCTCGGCGAGACCGGCCTTGTCACGGGCCATGCCGCACTTGTCCCAGACCAGCAGGCCGAGTTCACGGTGGAAGCTGTCGACACTGCGTTTGCCCTTGTTGTTGAGGAACCTGTGGGTGCGTGCGCGGGATTCTTCGAGCGCCTTTTTGAACTCGGGATGATCGGTGGTGATGCTGCCGGGCTTCTGAGTGACGAGGTAGGGGGCGATGGTGGTCGGGATGACGAAGTAGCCGTCGGCCAGACCCTGCATCAGGGCGGAGGCGCCGAGG
>CAZXPU010000225.1:0-4241 GCA_964642905.1 uncultured Prosthecobacter sp. | reverse complement strand
TGCTCCTACCACCCCAACTCCCCGCCAGCCTCCCTCGTCCGCACCCAGGAGGACTATGATGTCGTCCTGAGCAGCCTCGACCCCAAGGTCACCGGCTGGACCCCCGACGTCGGTCACATCATCCGCGGCGGCATGGACGTGATCGCCACGCTCAACAAGTGGCAGCACCTCGTCAACCACATCCATTACAAGGACTTCAGCGGCAACGGCGCCGAACCCTGGGCGCAGATGGGCACCGGCAAGCTCGACTTCCACAAGATCACCGAGTGGCTCGTCTCCCGGAACTACGAAGGCTGGATCATCTGTGAGGACGAGGCCCACATCGCCGTCGACGACCCCGATGGCGTGACCAGGCAGAACGGCGAATGGTGCAAGACCAACCTGCACCCCATCGTCGGCCTGTAACCGTCCAGAAATCAACCGGCACTCCGGCCACATTCCAAGGCCCTGCGGTGAAAGCCGCAGGGCTTTTTCATGCCCGCCTTTGAAGCGATCATCAGAGCACCGGGGAGTGAATGACCAAGGACCAGAAGCCAATGACCAAGGAAATCCCAAGGTTCAAGGCGCAAGGCTGAACGATGAGTGTGTCCAGGCACGATCACGCACTGAGGCCACCTGAACCTTCGGGCATTGGACATTCCTTGGTCATTGGGACTCGGACATTGGACATTCCCATGCTTCCTCGCCCCCCTCACTCAAACCTCCGCGCATCGGGCATCCCCTTCACACCGCCTATTTCCGAAAGATGAAATAAACCGCCCCGCACAGGCACAACCCCGCCCACACAAAGTCCCACTTGAACTGCTGCTTCATGTAAAACAGGGCAAACGGCACGAACACGGTGAGCGTCACCACCTCCTGGATGATCTTGAGTTGAGGCAGGTTCAGGGATTCGCTGCCGATCCGGTTGGCGGGCACCTGCAGCATGTATTCAAAAAAGGCAATCCCCCAGCTCGCCACCGCGGCGATGAACCAGGGCTTCGACTTCATGTCCTTCAGGTGCGCATACCAGGCGAAGGTCATGAACACGTTCGAGGCCGCCAGCAGGCCTACCGCCTTGAGAATCGTCCAGTTCATCGTCATGGTTGGAATCTGCGGAGGCTGTTCCGTGCGTGTCAGAAAATCATGGCGCATCCGGCCGCTGCCCGACCATCACGGGCACCTCCACCAGCCTGCCCTCCCGGAACACGGTCAAATTCGCCTGCTGCCCGGGCACCAGCTGACGGATGGCGGCAAGCAGCTCGCGAGGTGTCGCAAAGGGCCGGCCGTTCAAGGCCGTGATGACATCGCCAGGCACAATCCCGGCCGCCAGGGCGGGCGAGGAAGGATCCAGGTCCGTCACGAAGGCGCCAACGCGCGAAGTGCCCAGGCGGGCGTCGATCGCCACGGCGTCGGAACTCAGTTCCAGACCAAGATATCCCGCGCCCGGCGAGGCCTGGCTGCCGCCCCCCTTGGACTGCTGCATGACGGCATCCACAACAGCCTTCGCATCATTGGCGGGAACCGCCAGGCCCACCCCCTGCCAGGCACGCACGTTTTCATCCCCCCGATAGATCGCCACGTTCACACCGATGATCTCGCCCCGGATGTTCACCAGCGGTCCGCCGGAGTTGCCGGGATTGATCACGGTGTCCGTCTGCAGATAATCCATCTGGCTGTCGCTGAGGTGCCGGTCGCGGGCGCTGATGATGCCCTGCGTCACCGTGCCGCTGAGCCCGAACGGGTTGCCGACGGCAAACACGATCTGCCCCACCTTCGCCTGGTCGCTGTTCGCAAACGTCAGTGCTGGAAAATCCCTGCGGTCCGACTCGATCTTCAGCAGCGCGATGTCCCTCTCACGATGGGCCCCGAGAATGCGTGCAGGATGCTTCTTGTTGTCGTTGGTGGTCACCATGACCTCGCTCACATCCGCGATGACATGGTAGTTGGTGACCACGTGGCCCTCCTTGGAAATGATGGCGCCGGACCCCAGCCCTGGAATCACCTGCGGTCGTCCGGACACCAGCCCGAAAAAGGGATGCCAGGCGGTCTGCCCGCGCCTCACAGTCTTGGTGGTCACGCTGACGACGCTGGGCAAAACAGCGGCGCCCAGCCTGGAAAACTCATCATTCATCAGGCTCAGCACCTTGACGTCATCCAGGTTCAGCTTCGGCGCCGCCGGGGCCGTGAAGGCGGTCTCCTCACCCGGCTTCTCACCCCGCAGGAAGTTCAGGAGCCCATATCCCGGCTGACCACCCCGCCAGAGGGAAAAGGCGGCGGAGGCGACCAGGAAGACGGCAAGGGCAAAAAGGAGTCGGCGAAGGGTGTCCATGGAGTAGGCGTCTGGCGCTACGATGCCCTGCCTCGATTCGATGGCAAGAAGTCAGGCGGACAACCTCAGCCCGTCCGAAACTCTCAGCGCGCCGGGCGCCTAACCATCACGGTCGGTTCGGTCCATTTCCAAAACTTCGGTGCCAGCAGCACCGCATAGTTCGCCGGATCCGCCGCCAGGCTGTTGTGAACGCCGTCCTTGTCAGGCGCCTCCAGGCCACCCTTCAGCTCGCCCGTTTTCAAGGCTGCGGTCACCGCCTCGTGATCGACGCCCCACAGGACAAAGACATCCTTCCGGGCGGGCCGCATCAGGTGAAGGGTTCCCGGCCCCGGCTTCGCCTTGTCCTTGAGGATCGCAAAGCACAGCTCCTGGCCGGTTTTCACACCGCTTTGACGCAGGCTGAACGAGAACACTTCCGGCTTCTTTTTTTCATCCGCGGGCTTCTTTTCATGAAGCTCCAACAACCCCTGCGGCGCGTCAGCCACCTGGAATTCAAAGACCTCACCCGGCTCATCCGCCGGCGACCAGTCACCCTGCCAGTCCCCGGCCTTCAGCGCGACGGGTCCCGTGCCAAAACCGTCCGGCACGGTGGTTTCCGGACAGGCGGTCAGCCCGCAGAGCATCGTCAGGACGGCAAGAAGGCGAACCGGCAGGGTTTTCATGGCAGCCTCAGTCTGCCTGGAAAGCCGCCCCTCCGGCAAGCCGAAACTCGACGCCCGCCATGCACGGGGCTATCAGGTGGCATGGGGTGGTCACAAGAAGCAGCTCACGAACAAAAGGAACATCTGCAGCGCCAGATCGACCGACGACTGAAGCGCGGTGAAACGCTGCAGGTGCTCACCGCTCCCTCCGGCTCCAAAAAGCTCTGCACCACCTTCTGGGGCCAGGCCTGGTGCCGTAACCTCGAAGCTTATCAGGTCTATGACGCACGTCTTCCCCGAGGCCGCAGCTGCCTGCGCCAGGGCAAGCTCTTCAACCTCGACATCAGCGCGGGCAGAATCAGCGCCCTGGTGGCGGGAGCGGACCTTTACGAAGCATCGGTGCACATCCAACCGCTCTCCCAGGAACGCTGGCAGGAGATCACTCACGCCGCCACGAGCAGGGCGCCATCCATGCTCGACCTCCTCGCCGGCAGGCTTGGCGACGACCTGATGCAGCTGCTGACGGACCCGGAGCACGGCCTGTTTCCAAGCCCCAAGGAGATCCGTTTCGACTGCTCCTGCCCCGACTACGCCGACCTCTGTGAACATACGGCCGCCGTTCTCTACGGCACCGGCTTGAAGCTCGACGCCGATCCCGCCCTGCTCTTCACCTTGCGACAAGTCGCTCCTGCAGCGCTGCTTGCCTCCACCGGCAGCACCGTCGCATCCGCCCTTCCGGACACTGGCGGCGACCTGTCCGGGAGCGACCTCTCCGCGCTGTTTGGCATTGATCTTCAGCCGTGACCTAACGCCACAGGCGACCCTCCTTCAGCCACTCCTCGACGAGCCCATGAAAGGCCTTCACCGGCGGGCTGAACTCATCCGGATGCCAGACCATCACCAGCGGCACGCTGTGCTCGGGAGTCACAGGCACAAAGCTCAGCCCTTCGGGCATCGAGGCGGCGGCGACGCTGTCCGTCACAACCCCCACTCCCGCCCCGGCCTCCACATAGGTCAGAACCGTGCCCATCAGGCTCGGGCTCTGCACGATGCGCGGCGCAAAGCCCGCCGTACGGCAGGCCGCCAGGATTTCATCATGCAGCCCCACGCCCTCACGCCTGGCCAGCACGATCAGCGGCTCATTGGCGAGCTGCTTCCAGGCGATGGACTTCCTGCCCGCCAGGGGATGGCCCGAGGGCACCACGATGCCGAGCGGCTCCTGGCGTAACAAAAGGGTGTTCAAAGCACGCTCCCCCTGCCCCGGCACGGGCCGTGTCAGGGCCACCGAC
>CAZXPU010000224.1:0-4355 GCA_964642905.1 uncultured Prosthecobacter sp. | reverse complement strand
ACGCGAGCTTCTACGTCACCGAGAATCCTGTGCGTCTGGCGGGCCAGATCGAGACTGGCCGCATGCTGTACATGAGTCTGCCCATGCTCAAGAAAATGACGGTCGAGGAGGCGGACTCTGTGTTGGGTCACGAACTGGCGCACTTCAGTGGCGATGACACGTTTTGGTCCAGGCGCATCGCTCCGCTGATCAGAAAGTTTGATGCCTACATGAGTGCGTTGGACGATGGGCTGGGCGTGGTGGTGGGCGGGTTTTTAGGCACCTTCTGGAAGCTTTATCAGCTGTCCCTCGGCAAGGTCTCCCGCGCCCGCGAGTTCCGTGCCGATCAGATCGGGGCCAGCGTGTCCTCACCTGCCGCAATGGTGCGCGCGCTGATCAAAGTCACCAGTTACTGCGAGTACCGGGCACGGACCGAGCAGTCGGTGATCGACTCCGGGACGGTGAACAAGGAGCTGTGTCTCGCTCAGCAACTTGAAGAGGGTTTTCCGGCGTTCATGAAACGCTTCGTCGACTCTCGAAAAGTCATCATGAGCGAGGTCTCTCATCCCTTTGATTCGCATCCGACACTGGAACAGAGGATGCAAAACCTGGGCATCACGACTTACTCGGCCCTCAGCGATTCGGCATTGTCGGCGCCCGTCACGCTCACGTGGTACAATGCGATCCCAAGGGCCGCGGAGATCGAAGCCTCGATGTGGGCGGAGCACCAGGGCTACATTCAGAATGTGCAGGCTGAGGACATCGCGTGGCGCACCATACCCAAAACACAGGAGCAGCTTGATCAGGTGATCGCTCATTTCCCGCTGCGCATGTTCATGAACAAGGAGGGCTCCTCAGTCGTGCTGGAGCATGATCAACTGACCCTGCCGACGGAGCCGCTGCCAATTCCATTTGGCCGGATCGATGAAGTGACGACGGAAGCGCATCTCGATTTCCGAGGCAGCAATCGTTACACGATCCACTATCGCGACGAACAGGGGAAAAAACGCAAGGTGATGGTGGTGGTGTCGCTGTTCAAAGACGCGATGGGCAATCTTGAGGAGGCGTTTGACCGTTATTTCAGCCGCTACAAGCAAGCTCAGGCCCGCAGTGCCAGGTGACAGGGGGCAGGAAATGGCGCCTGACCCTGCAGTCTGATGGCAACGCCAACTTCAGCCAGCTTAGCAGGCGATGGACAAGCTGGATGAACTCATCAACGCCCTGCGGCGCTGGTGAGTGCGGGATGGGCTTTGTCCCCGGCGAAGGGGTGCTTTCCATCCAGAAGGCAGGAGCGCACGCTTCACGAGCACCAAGCCTGAAGGGCTTGCGTCATGCAGCCCAGGGTTGTGCCGCAGGCGCTACCCTGGGAATGCCCAAAAGAACCGTCCCCGTTGGATCACGAACCGCGACGCGGTTCCGTCACGCTCGCGGCGGGTGATGTTAGTGTCGCCAAGACGGAACCCTTTCCGGGTAACCTCCGACAAGGCGGGCGTGGACCCGTGATTCCCCCCCCGGGCTGTGAGACGAAAGGCCTTTGGCCTTGCAGAGCACGTTGAACCGTCCAGAGGCACGGCGATTGGCGTGCGGCACTAAAGATCCCAGCGTGCAGGGGCGTATTGCAAAAGCCGCGTTCGCGGCCACCGATGAATTTTCCACGCATGTCTCTCTCCCGCATCCTTGCTCTGCCTGTCTTGTTTTTGACCTCCACGGTCTCTGCCCAAAGCGGGGGCTCAGGGGCGGAGGTGCCGCCCTCGCTGGTGCCTGCGGAGCTTGTTCCTGACACGCGGGCTTTGTCGGCGGAGGAGGAATTGAAAAGCTTCCAGGTGGCACCGGGCTACCGGGTGGAACTGGCGGCGAGCGAGCCGCTGGTGGGCGATCCGATCTTTGCGCAGTTTGGGCCGGATGGTCGGCTCTGGGTGGTGGAGATGCGTGGTTACATGCCGGACATTCACGGCAACCGCGAGGATGAGCCGGTGGGCCGGATCGTGATCCTCACCGACACCGACGGCGACGGGCGGTTCGATCAGAGCAAGGTCTTTCTCGATCAGCTCATCATGCCGCGCACGGTCCTGCCCATCGGCGATGGCGCGCTGGTTGGCGCACCGCCGATGCTGTGGTATTGCCCGGACAAGAATGGCGATGGCAAGGCAGATGAGAAGATCGTGGTGGCACAGGATGCCGGCGCCCAAACCATCCCTGGCCGCCCCGAACTGGCGAACCCGGAACATGGCGCGAACTCGCCGCTCTGGGGGCTGGACAACTGGATCTACTTTGCGGAATACGCAGCGCGTTTTCGCTGGCGTGGCGCGGGTGCCTTTGAGCGCAGCATCTCCTCCATGCGCGGTCAGTATGGGCTCAGCCAGGACGACTTCGGTCGTCTCTATTACAACTTCAATTCCGGCCACCTGCAGGGCGACATGTGGCCCTCCCACTACCGTCTGCGCAATCCGCATTTTGCGAAGCCCGGAGGCCGCATCAACCCGCCGGTGAACCAGGCGGTGTGGCCCATCCGTGTGACGCCCGGCACAAACCGCGCCTACATCCCGGAGAACATGGCGGGCCACAAGATCAAGAATTTCACCGCCGCCTGCTCCCCCTGGATTTACCGAGGCGATCTTTTCCCGGCAGATGCCCTTGGCAATGCTTTCGCCTGCGAGCCGGCTCTGCATCTCGTGAAGCGAGACCTTCTCACCCTGGAACAAGGCAAGCTGGTGGCGCGTGAAGCCTACCATCAGCGTGAGTTCCTCGCATCCACGGATGAGCGCTTCCGTCCTGTCAGCATGACCACGGGGCCCGATGGAGCGCTTTATGTGATCGATTTTTACCGGGGCATCATCCAGCACCGCATCTCCCTCAGTCCCTACTTGGAAAAGTACATCGAGGAGCACGACCTCGTGAATCCGCGCGGTCTGGGACGGATCTGGCGCATCGTTCCTGAAAAGGCCAAGACACGTCCTGCACCGAATCTGACGAAGCTTGGCAGTGCCGAGCTCGTCCCCCTCCTCGCTCACAGCAACTCATGGCACCGGGAAACCGCACAGCGCCTGCTCGTCGAGCGCGCGGATGCCGCAGTCGTCCCTGCGCTGGAAGCACTTACACGCGGCGAGGTCGCGCTCGGCCGTCTGCATGCCTTGTGGACGCTCGATGGCATGGGCAAGAGCACCTGGCCAGTGGTCGAGAAAGCGCTCGCGGATGCCGATGCCCGCGTGCGCAACGGTGCCGTGCGCATCGCTGAAGGGTTCATGGCTGGAGAAGGGCGCGCCGCGGCGGTGGCCAGGCTCATCGCCCTCTCCGCCACCGAATCGGACTCGCAGGTGCAGACTCAAATCGCCCTGACGCTGGGCGAGTGCAACGACTCGGCCGCCGACCAGGCCATGGCGGCGATGGCCAGCCGCGTGCCCGATCATCCTTATCTCGCCGAAGCCATCCTCAGCGGCATCAAAGGCCGCGAGCTGGAACTGCTGGAGCATTGCCTTGCCACCGGAAGCGGCAAGACGCTGGTCCCCAGCCTGGCGGGCTGTGTGGCCAGTGAACGTGATCCGGCCCGTGTCTCACGATTCCTGACGCTCGCGGAAAAGGTCGGTGCCACGCCTCGCAAAACGCTGCTCGCCGGCTTCGCCGTCAATTCGGCGGACTTCACACGCCGGAAGGTGAAGCTCGAAGCCAAGCCTGCTTTCCTCGACACTCCCGGCACCGAAAAGGTGGCGGACATGCTGACCTGGCCAGGCAAGCCTGCACCCACTGGGTTCAAGCCGCCGCGCCCGCTGACGACTGAGGAGCAGAGCCGTTTTGAAATGGGCAAGGCGCTGTACTCCGGCATCTGCGCGGGCTGCCATCAGCCCAGTGGTTCAGGCCTCGATGGCATCGCCCCACCGCTGATTGATTCCGAATGGGTCACGGGCTCGCCTGACCGGCTCAGCCGCATCGTCCTGCACGGCGTGCGCGGCTACCTCACGGTCAAGAAGAGGCGTTACCAGCTCGACATGCCTCCGCTGGGCGCTTTGGGCGATGAACCTCTGGCGGCCATTCTTACTTATCTCCGGCGTGAGTGGGAGCATGGTGCGGAGCCCATCTCACCGGACTTTCTCAAAGCGGTCCGCGAAAAGGAAGCACGACGCACCGATTCCTGGACCGAACAGGAGCTGCTCAAAATACCCTGACCCAGGGGGAACGAAGCCAGACATCCACCAACTTCCTGACTCGACACCTTCCTGGCCGCGAATCCACCACCTTGGGGAAAAAGGCCAGGATTTAGAACACCGCGCCCATCGCTTCGGTTGCTGATGGCAGCTGATGAGAACATGCAACAGTGATCAATCTCCGCAGATTCTCCTTCGCAGCTGCTTCGAAATGTTCGCGTGCCCACGACGAATGGT
>CAZXPU010000223.1:0-4466 GCA_964642905.1 uncultured Prosthecobacter sp. | reverse complement strand
CGGCCCCCAGGCACCAGGATTTCATGGCTGGCAGCCCGCCGCCGCAGGAGGCCTCGGCATCCTTCCAGGTTCCGTCTCTGTTGACGCCAGTTCCGGGCGGCGCGTTCCAGGAGAGTGACACAGGCAGGCCCTCCGGCGATGGATTTGGCAGCGATCAGCTGCTGGGCCGGGCCCCCGGTTCCACTTCAAGCTGGACTGCTGCGGCGGTCGACGGTGGCATGGGCGAATCTCCGGTTTTCCCGCCCGCCAAGGAAGCTCCGCTCATGGAGCACACGCCGCTCAAGCCCTTGCTGGACGAGCCTGCGGAGCCTGAGCACGGCTGGACGGCATCACCCGCCACCCGTCCGTTCATTCCGCCGAAATTCAACGACTCGCTGCCGCCGGTGCCCGTCGATGAAGAGCCGCCTCCGCTGCCCCGGAATCCCTCACCACCGCCACTGCCACGCGCTTCCGCCCAGGGCAGTTCCTCCAATGTCGGGGTTCAGGCCCATGACGCGGATCCTGACCAGATCGTGCTTCGCGCCCTGCTGGACACGGATTCAGATCTGGAGCCTCAGAAGGTGGTGGAGCTGACCTGCCGGCTGCCGGGCATCGCCGCCTGCGTCTGCCTGCATGACGGCAGGGCCATCTCCCATGTCGGCGCCCACAAGCCGCAGGCCCGTGAATTTCAAAAGCAGGCGACCCAGCTCGCCCAGCATCTCAAGACCCTCGCGCCACTGATCGGCATTGACGGTGCCGAGACCTTCACGATGAATTCGGGCGACCGTCTGATGACCTTCTGTTTCCCGGACCGGGCCATCCTGGGGGTCCTGCACGATGCCGAACCCACCCTTGGGCTCAGGGATAAGATTACCTTGATCGCCCGGGAGCTTTCCCGCATGGTTTCCTGAAATGCCGGCCATTGACGCCCAGGAGCGCACCGTGCGCTTTAAAATCGTTTACTGCGGGACACCGCTGAGCGGGAAGACCACGAACCTGCGTCAGATCCACGCGCGGCTGGATCCACAGGGCCGGGGTGACCTGGTCAGCCTGTCCACCTCGCAGGACCGGACGCTGTTCTTTGATTTCCTCGCCGTGGAAAGCCAGGCCATCCCGGGTTACCGCACCAGCTTTCACCTCTACACCGTTCCCGGGCAGGTCACTTACAACGCCACGTTGCAGCTTGTGCTGCGGCAGGCGGATGGCGTTGTTTTTGTCGCCGACAGCCAGATGGACCGCCAGCGCGACAACGTGCATGCTTTCCAGGCCCTGGAGGCCAATCTCCGCCTCAATGGCTCCAGCCTGGACCGGCTGCCGCTGGTGCTTCAGTACAACAAGCGTGACCTGCCCAATTCAGCCCCGGTGGAATACCTCGAGTTTCTGCTCAACAACCGGCCAGTGCCGCTCCTCAGCTTTGAAGCGGATGCCAAGAACGGCCGCAACGTGCTGGCCACGCTGAATGCGATCACCCAGGCCGTTGTCGCCCGTTTTCAGGAAGCGCGTGAGCAGCATCGCGAAGTCCTGCGTGAGGTGATCGCCGCCTGAACTGAAACGGGGCCGTCGGTAAAGAAGGCTTCACAGGGCGGGTGGTCTCTGGCATGATCCAGTCATGAAGGCCCGCTTTATCCCTGCCCTCTGCCTCCTGTCACTGCTTCAGGCCTGCGTGGTGCCGCCCCAGGATGGAACTGGCCCGTCCAGGAATCCGATGCGGGCGAAACCCGGTTCCTACAGCTATCCTCAGCCAGGCGACTCCTCCGGCACCTCGGTCAGGGCCGCCACCAACCACATCCAGCCCGGGGAAACCTCCAGCGCCTACCGTCTGCGCCAGGAGCGTCAGCAGCGTGAGGCCGTTCCCGATGCTCAGGTGCTGTATCATCGCAGCGAGCAGGACATCCTGGGCCGCAGTTCCGAATCCGGCATCTACCGCAGCACGGGCGGTGTCACCGAGGAGGTCCACATCGGCAATCAGCAGATTCCGGTCGTGCCCGGTCAGCGTCTGGGGCCTGCCCCCTCCTACAACAACGTCTATCAGGGCGGCTATGTGCCGTCCGGCACCACCGGCATCTATGATCCCTATTCGGGGCGTGTTCTGCGCGTGCGCCGCTGAGGTGACATTGACAAAGGCCGTCGCCCGAACGTTCTAGCCGCATGGCCGAACAGCGCGACTGGTACGACACACCGCTTTATTACGACATCATCTTCGACGCTGACACGCCGAAGGAGGCTGAGTTTCTTGAGAACGTGTTTGTCAGGCATGGTCCCGGCGGTCGTTCGCGGCAGCTTCTGGAACCCGCCTGCGGCAGCGGACGTCTGGTGCTCGAAATGGCCCGGCGCGGTTGGAAGGTGAGCGGCTTCGACGGCAACCCGCGCATGCTCGACTTCGCCCGCAACCGCCTGAAAAACGCCGGCTTGAAAGCCAGGCTCTGGCAGGACTGGATGCAGAGTTTTGAACTGCCGAAGCCGCAGTTGTTCGATCTCGCCCACTGCCTGGTCAGCAGCTTCAAGTATCTCCAGAGCGAGCGTGATGCCGCCGCCTGTCTGCGCCGTGTGGCGGACTGCCTGAAGCCCGGCGGGCTTTTCGTGCTCGGTGTGCACCTCACGGATTACACCCAGGCTGCGGAGGAGCATGAACGCTGGAAGGCGGAGCGCGACGGCATCCAGGTCGTCTGCAACACCCATACCTGGGCGGCCGATCCCAAAACACGTCTGGAGAATCTGCGCACACGGCTTCAGATCACCCATGCAGGCCGCAGTCACGTCCAGGAGACGAACTGGCAGTTCCGCACCTACAACGCCGCGCAGATGCGCGCCCTGCTGCGCAAGGTGCCGGCCTTCAAGCTCGTCGAATGCTACGACTTCACCTACGACTTCCATGAGCCCCGCAGGTTCGACGACAGCTACGCGGACATCGTGCTGGTGCTCAGAAAGGATACGGACTGATCTCGAATTTCTCCGAGTTCTTGCTCTCGAAATAGCCGGCGCTGATCTTGTCGCTGAACAGGGCGACCCAGTTGCCGAAGGCGTCGAGCGCGAGCGTGGTGTCGTAGCTGGCGACGAGATTGGGACGGGGCTTGGTGGTCTGGCCGCGGACGGGCTTGGGCGCTTCCTCGGGATCCTTTTCCTTCAGCCAGCGGACGATGGTCCAGGGGGCGAATTCCAGCCGGACTTCGGCGCTGTATTCGGTTTCCAGGCGATACTTCAGCACATCGAACTGCAGCGGGCCGACGGCGCCCAGCAGCGGGATGCGGACGGCGGCGTCAGGCAGTTCGAAGGGCTGGGCCACGCCCTCCTTGAGAAGCTGGTCGAGGCCGTCGCGAAAGCGTTTGAACTTGGAGGTGTTTTCGTTGTGCAGGTAGGCGAAGCACTCCGGGGCGAAGCGCGGCATCTCATCGTACTTGATCGTCGCATCCTCGGACAGCGTGTCGCCGATCTGGAAGCCGTAGTTGCCCACGAGGCCCACCACGTCGCCGGCCCAGGCCTCGTTCACCGTTTCTCGTTCCTGGGCGAAAAGCCGCTGGGAGTTGCCAAGACGCAGCTTGGCGCCCGTGCGCGTGTTGGTGGCGGTCATGTCGCGCTGGAAGCAGCCGCTGACGATGCGGATGAAGGCCACATGGTCACGGTGACGCGGGTTCATGTTGGCCTGGATCTTGAAGACAAAGCCGGAGAAGGCCTCGTCGTCGGGCTCGATGATGCGTTCACCGACCAGGCGTGGAGCGGGAGGCGGGGCCATGGAAAGGAAGCCGTCGAGCATGAGCTGGACGCCGAAGTTGTTCATGGCGCTGCCGTAGAAGACCGGCGTGATTTCGCCCCGGCGGACCTTTTCGAGCGAGTAGTTCGCGCCGACGCCGTCGAGAAGCTCCAGCTCTTCGCAAACGCGGGCGTAGACCAGGGGCGGCAGGGCGTTGCGCACGCTGTCATCCTCAATGCCCTTGACGTTGACCGGCGCGCGGAACATGCCGCCGACGGTGCGCTCAAAGAGGTGCACCTGGTTGGTCTGGCGGTCAAAGATGCCCTTGAAGTCCACACCGTCGCCCAGGGGCCAGTTCATCGGGCAGGAGGCGATGCCGAGCACGCGCTCCAGTTCGTCGAGCAGCTCCAGCGGCGGGCGCGCCGGGCGGTCGAGCTTGTTCATGAAGGTGAAGATGGGCACGCCGCGGCGGCGGCAGACTTCAAAGAGCTTCAGGGTCTGGGATTCGATGCCCTTGCCGGCGTCGATGACCATCACGGCGGCGTCCACGGCGGTGAGCACCCGGTAGGTGTCCTCGGAGAAGTCCTTGTGACCGGGGGTGTCGAGCAGGTTGATGACGGCGTCCTTGTACTCAAACTGCAGGACTGTGGAGCTGACGGAAATGCCGCGCTGCTTTTCCAGCTCCATCCAGTCGGAGGTGGTGGCACGCTGGTTTTTGCGGGCGGTGACACTGCCCGCGAGCTGCACGGCCCCCCCGTAGAGGAGCAGTTTTTCCGTGAGCGTGGTCTTGCCGGCATCC
>CAZXPU010000222.1:0-4491 GCA_964642905.1 uncultured Prosthecobacter sp. | reverse complement strand
CGGCGACTTCCACGCCATCACCAGCGCCCACAACCTGCTGAGCTCGGTGCTGGACAACCAGCTCTTCAACCAGCAGACGCGCCTCACCCCGGGCGGCCTGCTTTGGAAGCGCGTGATGGATGTGAACGACCGCGCGCTGCGCCGCATCCGCACCAGCGCCGGCGCAGCCACCGAGCGCGCCACCGGCTTTGACATCACCGCGGCGTCCGAGGTGATGGCCATCCTCTGCCTCTCCGAAAACCTCGCCGACCTCCGCTCGCGACTCGACCGCATCGTCACCGGCTTCACGCCCGAAGGCGAACCTGTGCTGGCCAAGGAAGCCCGGGTCACCGGCGCGCTGCTCGCCCTGCTGCGCGACGCCCTCCAGCCCAACCTCGTGCAGTCCGTCGAAGGCGTGCCCGCCTTCCTGCATGGCGGCCCCTTCGCCAACATCGCCCACGGCTGCAACTCCGTGCTCGCCACCCGCATGGCCCTGGCCCACGCCGACTTTGCTGTCACCGAGGCCGGCTTTGCCTTCGATCTCGGCGGCGAGAAGTTCATGCACATCAAGTGCCGCCAGTCCGGCCTGCAGCCCGAGGCCATCGTCATCGTCGCCACCATCCGCGCCCTGAAGATGCATGGCGGCGTGGCCCTGGACGCCCTCACCCACCCCGATCCCGAAGCCTTGAAGAAGGGCCTGGACAACCTCGCCGCCCATCTCGACAGCGCCCAGCAGTTTGAGCGGCCCGTGATCGTCGCCATCAACCAGTTCACGAATGACAGCGCCGAGGAGATCGCGCTGGTGAAGGAGTTCTGCGAGTCACGCGGCGTGCCCTGCGCCCTGGCCAATGTCTTTGGCGAAGGCGGCGCCGGAGCAACAAAGCTCGCAGAAACCGTGCTCGCCGCCCTGCCGAAGGAACCCGCCAAACCCCTGCCCTTCCTCTACCAACCGCACGACAGCGTCGAACAGAAGCTGCACGCCATCGCCACGCGCATCTACGGCGCCGACGGTGTCACGCTCACGGACGAGGCGAAGGCCAAGTTCGCCCTGTTTGACCGCAGCGGCTTCGGCCACCTGCCCCTGTGCATGGCCAAGACCCAGAACTCGCTCTCCGACGACACCACAAAGCTCGGCAGGCCGAAGGGTTTCCAGATCACCGTGCGCGACTTCGAAATCGCCAACGGCGCGGGTTTCCTGGTCGCCCTCACCGGCACCATGATGCGCATGCCCGCCCTTCCCAAGGTGCCCGCCGCCGAGCGCATCCAGGTCGGCGAGGACGGCAGCATCACCGGCATCTGAGGAGGAAGGCCCGAACCCACATTGCTTTCACGGGCTTGAGCGTAGGCAGCACGAAAAAGGGCGGCCCGAAGGCCGCCCCTGGAGTGATTCAAACAGACAGACGGAAGCTCACTTCTCGTTGGCATACTCCGCATAGGCCTCGGCGATCTTGCCGGCCTTCTCGTCGCCGTCATGGAAGACGAAGCGGTGACGCAGGCTGATCTTCTCGCCCTTCTTCAGGGTCATGGCGCCGGTCTCAGGCTGAACCTTGAGCTGCGACAGGCCGAACGGGTTGGCGGTGAACAGACCGTAGGTGCGGACGTGCCAGGGTGTGGGATGGCGGAAGCTGCTCGGATGGTTGAGCATGGCCACGCCGACCGCCTTGCCGCCGACGGTGCCATGATAATCGACCCAGGTGGCGCGCTTGCCCCAGGCTTCCTCGTCGGTCACGCCTTCGCTGTTGATGATCTTGCCGGTGCCCTTGCCGCCTTCCTTGCCACGATCCACGGCCATCTCGGTGGGCACGCGGATGCTCAGCCCGGCGTCTTTTTTGTCATCCACGAGGATGTCGCCCTCGCTGGCGATCAGGACGATGTCCACGTCGATCACACGATTGGCGCCCTTCACGGCGAAGACGTATTCGCGCACTTCCTCGGAGGTCTTTTTGCCGGCGGCATCCACGTAGTCGGACACCGTGCGGAGGACGGCCTTTTCGCCGCCTTCCATCCTCGTGATCTCACGCAGCTTGATCGCCCCCAGGTGCTCCACGCGCTCCAGGGTCTTGCCGCTGGGCTTTTCGCCAAAGGTGGCGCGCTCGGCCCAGGTGTCATAACCGGCGATGTTTTCATGGCCAAAGCACAGGCCGCGATGATGCGGGTGGTCATGCTGCTCGCCCTCGACCGTCTTCATCGGGTAGGCGCGGGTCATCGTGACGCCGCTCGTGCCAATGATGGGCCAGAGGTAGGTCTTGTTGGCCTGGTCGACCACCAGCTCGGTGAAGAACTCTCCATCCAGCTTCACGATGGCGCCTCCGGCGGGTGTCTTTTCAACAGAGAACGTCGCTGCCTTGAGCTGCGGCAGGACCCAAAGCGCGGAGAGGACAAGGAGGGTGGGGAACTTCATGGGGAACGGGATGAGAGACGAAGGAACGGGCTTTGTCAGGCGTTTCTTCGCTCTTCCCCTGTAGTATGCGACTGATCCTCCCCACCTTTTTCCTTATCTGCCTCAGCCTGCGCGCCCAGGCCCAGCTCAGCCCGAACGGCGCCACGGCCTCCTTCAAAGGCAGCCTGCCGCCCAAGGCCGTCGCGCCGCTCAGCGCCGACGAGGAGTCGGCCACAGAGAAAACGCTCGCCGCGCTTGAGGACGATCTTGCCAAGGTGAAGAAGCACCCGCGATCCGCCGACGCCGCCATCTTTCTGAAGGCCGTGCGTTACGCGCTCGACTTCGACGAATGGTACGACAAGAAGGCGCAGGACAGCCTGAAGAAGGTGAACGCGCTGCTGGAGGAGGCAGGAAAACGCATCGCCGAACTGCAGAAGGGCCGGACGCCCTGGATGGACGGCCCCGGCCAGAAGGTGCTGGGCTTTTACTCCAAGATCGACGACTCCGCACAACCCTATGGCGTGGAGGTTCCGGAAGGCCTGGAGATCGGCCCAAAGCCGGTGCCGATGTGGATCTGGCTGCATGGCCGTGGCGACACCACGACGGACCTGAACTTTGTCTACAGCCGCCTGACGGCGAAAAAGCCGGGGCAGTTTCAGCCTGCGGGCAGCATCGTCATCCATCCCTTCGGCCGCTACTGCAACGGCTGGAAGTCCGCCGGTGAGACCGATGTTTTCGAAGCCCGTGACGACGCCATCGCCCGCTTTCACGTGGATACCCGCCGCATCGCCCTCGCCGGTTTCAGCATGGGCGGCGCCGGCGCCTGGCATCTGGGCGCGCATTATCCGGACCAG
This sequence comes from uncultured Prosthecobacter sp., assembly GCA_964642905.1. Classification (GTDB taxonomy): domain Bacteria; phylum Verrucomicrobiota; class Verrucomicrobiia; order Verrucomicrobiales; family Verrucomicrobiaceae; genus Prosthecobacter. The sequence goes on along the minus strand of CAZXPU010000222.1, from coordinate 1,278 downwards.
TGGGCCTGCGTGCACACCGGCGCAGGCTTCGCCGACGTGAAGCGCTATCAGAAGCTCACGCCCGACAAGTATCCCGCCGCCCACGAGCAGACCTTGTGGGGCTTCTATGACGTGCCGGATTACGCGCGCAACTTCCTCAACGTGCCACTGATCAGTTACAGCGGCGAGAACGACGCCCAGCGTGACAGCGCCGAATACATGATGGAAGTGCTTGGCAAGGAGGGCATGAAGCCTCCGCATCTCATCGGTCCAGGCATGGGCCACAAATACCACCCCGAGACGATCAAGGAGGTGCAGGCGCTCATCGAGAAGGAGGTGGCCGGAGGCCGCAACGACTTCCCCGATGAAGTGCACATCCAGACCAAGACCGCCTTCTACGGCCGCGTGAAATGGATGAACCTGCACGGCCTGGAGGAGAGCTGGAAGGACGCCCGGCTCGACGCCCGCGTGGTGGACGGCAGCACGCTGAAGATCGACACCCGCAATGTCAGCCGCATCGTTCTTTATCCACCGCCCCAGGTCCGCAAGGGCGGCGACAAGCTGACCGTGAAGATCGACGGCCAGGAGCTCGTCCTGAACATCGGCCCCGTGCTGCCGAAGTTCGAAAACTTCCTCAGCCCCGGTCCGCGGGTGCCGAACTCCCTCTGCCGACTGATCAAGGAGGGCGGCCAATGGCGCGACTTTGGCAACGCCACGCCCTTCCAGCACGAAGGCCCCGAAGGCGGCAAGGGCGGCGCGCATCCCGGGCCGATCGACGCCAGCTTCATGAAACGCTTCCTTGTCGTGCTGCCGGACGGCAAATCCTCCTCGGCCGCCGTCGACGCCTGGGTGGAGGCCGAATCCAGCCACTTCCTCACCCGCTGGCGCAGCCTGATGCGCGGCGATGTCCGCGTGGCGAAGGCCTCGGAAATCAAGGACGTTTATGAGGCTGGCAAGACCCAGAGCCTCATCCTCTGGGGCACGCCGGAGTCCAACTCCTGCATCCGGGCGCTGCTGCCCTCGCTGCCGCTGGACTGGGATGCCAAAAAGGTTGGACTGAAATCGAAGCCCGCCTTTGACGCCGCCACGCACCTGCCTGCGCTGACCTATCCGGCCCTGAAGTCCGCCGGGTTCGAGGTGGTCATCAACTCCGGCCTCACCTTCCGCGAGGCCCACGACCGCACCAACTCGCTGCAGAATCCGAAGCTGCCCGACTGGGTCATCTTTGACATCACCCAGCCCCCCGGCCCGGAAACCGCCGCCCGGGTCGTCGCCACCGACTTCTTCGACGACCGCTGG
>CAZXPU010000221.1:0-4565 GCA_964642905.1 uncultured Prosthecobacter sp. | reverse complement strand
TCGATCAATCGTACGCGGACGACGCTGCGGCGAGTCATCAGCGAGAAAGGCGGCCACTTCCTCCGCCGACGGCACGACGCCAACGGTGTCCAGCGTGACACGACGCAGGAACTCCAGTTCATCGGTGAGCGGCGCGGGTTCGATCTTCTTTCCAGCACTCGCATAGGATGCGCCTTGTGTGATCCAGTCGGCGAGGATCTTGCGTTGAGCCTCGGAAAGCGGATCACCCTTTGGCGGCATGATTTCATCGCCTGCGTCGGGATGAATGAGACTGATGAGGCGGCTTTCGGCCGGTTTGCCGGGAACGATGGCTGGATCGCCGGATTCACCGCCTTTCAGCGCGGCTTCGAGCGTGTTCAAGCGCAGGCCGCCCTTTGCCTTTTCCTCATGGCAGCGGTAGCAGTTCTCCGCGAGGATCGGCTTGATCTGCTTTTCGAAATCAATGCCGCCCGCCGCCTTGGTGCTGGCCTCGTTGGTCTTCTCCCACGAGGCGGCAAGCAGCGTGTCAATGCCCTCGGCGCTCTTCGGCGCCGGTTTGGCGGCGATGACGCTTTTCGCCTCGGCGTGACGCTTGTCCCAATAGCCGTCCTGCTTCGCCCGCAGGGCCTGGCGTTGCTCCTGATCGAGCCGAGAGTAAAACGCGAGCCGCTCCTTTTGATAGCCGTCCCAGCCTTCATCGGTGAGCGGCACGACACGCTTCGAGGGCGTGAAGAGCACCTGCTGTCCGGCTGCGGTGCGCAGGCTCAGGCTCGTCTCGCCCAGCGTGCTGCGCACGCGACCGTTGCCGGCGATCATTTCAAAGACATACACATGCGGCTTGCCATCGCTTTCGACGGTCACCCGCGTCTCGCGGTCTCCGGGGCCGAGCAGGCGCAGCGCGGGCCCGGTGCGCTCGGCCTCGCCATGTTCCACCTCGTTATGCGCGCCGCCGCCCGTGTGCCCGAAGAGGATCTCGCTGACCACCCTGCCATCCATCCACAAACGTCCCTGGCCGCGCACGCGCATGAGGAGTTCGTGTTTTCCCGCAGGCAGCGTGACCGCCGCCATGGCACGGAGCAGGTACGGATTGCTCCGCGCGGCGCGCACGCCGGTGTCGGTGTATTTCTGCGCGATCTGGAAGAAGCCGAACACATCCTCCTCATAGACATCCACGGGTGTGGGATACTGGCGCGGCCACTTTGCCGCCTTGCCGATGTTTTCGACGATCTCCACACGCACTTTGCCCTCCGGCAGTCCACCCTCAGGCAACACGGGTGTGTAGGGCAGCACGGGATAGCGGCCGGCGATGGTCTTTTCCGGCAAAATGCCGCGATAAAGCCGCACCTCGTCCAGGAGACCATCAAAGCTCACGCTCTCCTTCCGTCCCATGGACGTGCCGAGCCACACCTCGTCATTGTCCACCACCGGCGCTTTTTTCGTCGCGCCGCCCATGTCCCAGGCACCCGTTGCCAGTTCACCATCCATGTAACCGCGGATCGACTCCGGCTTTCCGAACTCATAGGTCACTGCGATGTGATGCCAGCCGCTGCCGGCTGCAATGCCGCCCGTGGTCGTCCAGCGATGCCAGTCGCCCGCGTGACCGCCCTCCTTGCGGCTGCGGAAGAGGAAACTAGGCCGAAGCAGGCCGCCGCTGTCCCACAGACGGAGGCCGTAGTTTTGATTGTTCGCGTCCTGGCCCGGATTCGAGGTTCGTCCTTTGCCCAGGATGTAAACATTGCCGCCCTTCGGCGCCGAGGCCGGGTTCACCCAGGCCTCGAGGGTGATGCTGTCGCCGTTGTCGAAGTCGAAGGGGCTCTTCTCACCCGGATCTGTCACCCGGATGAAGCTGCCCTTCGCTCCGCTGAAAAGCGCCGCCTTGTTTCCCTCGGGGATGTCCTTGAACTGCTTCCGCGAGGGTCCCTTCTGCCCAAACTGCACGCCACCCTCCACTTTGCCGATCTCCGGCCTGTCGCCATCAAAGGACCATTTTGCCACCGGTGCAGGATCGGCGGCCAGCGTGGTGGAGACGACAAGGAAAAGCCCAAGACCAGGTTTCAGAAACATCATGTCCGAGCATACGGTGAATGCGCCGGGCTTTTGACGGTGCGGACGCACTTCTTCGAGACGGCAGACGGCTCTTAAGGCGCACGAGATGAATGGGGCGCTTTGACAGGCCGAGAGGCGTCATGCTTGGTGGATCATCCCAGCAACCGCGTGAACGGATGCCCCTCGTTCTGGTCGATGCGCTCGGGCAGGCCCTTGTGGTTGTAGGTGAGCTTGGTGTGGTCGATGCCGAGCAGGTAAAGGATCGTCGAATGAATGTCGTGGACGTGCAGGCGATCCTCGACGGCATAGAGGCCGAGGTCGTCGGTGGCCCCGTAGGTCCGCCCGCCCTGAACGCCGCCGCCCGCCATCCACATGGTGAAGCCGGTCGGGTTGTGGTCGCGTCCGTCGCCCTGTTCGGACATGGGCGTGCGGCCGAACTCGCCGCCCCAGATCACCAGGGTTTCGTCAAGCATGCCGCGCGCCTTGAGGTCGGCAAGCAGGCCGGCGATGGGCTTGTCCACGGCGTTGCAAAGGCGGGAGTGATTGACCTCGATGCCCTTGTGACTGTCCCACTTGCTGCCGGCGCCGCTGTAGAGCTGCACAAAGCGCACGCCGTTTTCAACAAGCCGGCGGGCGAGCAGGCAGTTGCGGCCGAAGACGGCCGTGGCCTCGTTGTCCATGCCGTAGAGCTTCTTCGTGGCCTCGCTCTCCTTGCTGAGGTCAACGGCCTCCGGGGCCTCGGCCTGCATCTGATAGGCGAGCTCGTAACCCTTGATGCGGGCGTCCAGCTCGGTGTTGCTGGCGCGGCTTGCGTTGTAGTCGCGGTTCAAGGCGGCGAGCAGGTCCAGCTTGTCGCGCTGGCGGCTGCGATCGACCCCTTTGGGGTTGTCGAGATACTTGATCGGGGTGCCTTCGGAGCTGAATTCGACGCCCTGGTAAACCGCCGGCATGAAGCCGTTGCCCCAGTTGCGCACGCCGTTCACCACGGTGGCCTCGCTGTCCTTGATGACGACAAAACCGGGCAGGTTCTGGTTGGCGCTGCCGAGGCCATACTGGGCCCAGGCGCCGAGCGAAGGCCGTCCGCCGAAGACGGAGCCGGTGTTCATCGAGCAGACGCCGCCGGCGTGGTTGATGCCACTGGAGGCGCAGGATTGGATGACCGCGAGATCGTCCGCATGCTGCGCGACGTGGCTGAACCAGTCGGAGATCCACAGCCCGCCCTGGCCGTGCTGCTTCCAGGAGCGCTTGCATTCCAGCAGCGGCGACTTGGTTTCACCCATCGCCGTGATCGGGGCCTTGAAGCTGGCGGGCAGCGACTGGCCGGCCAGCTTGTTCAGCAGAGGCTTGTAGTCAAAGGTGTCGAGGTGGCTGGGACCGCCCTCCATGAAGAGGAAGATGACGCTCTTCGCCTTCGCGGGCCGGTGTGCGATACGCAGCGGGGCTGCGGCGGCCTGCTGCTCGCCCATGAGGGCGGCCAGGGCGACGGCGCCAAAGCCGCAGCCGGCGGTTTGCAGGAAGTCGCGACGTGACGTGGGGATGTCGAAACGGTTGCAGCTCATGGTCTTAGTGAAGGTAGAAGAATTCGTTCGTGTTCAGCAGCACCTGGCAGAGGTCGTTCATGGCCTGGCGGAAGGGGTCGGTCTCCTCGACGCTCTTGGTGTCGGAGCCGTTCCAGGCGAACATGGAGTTCAGAGGGTCGGAGGCGCGCCAGACGACGAGGCCGGCGTCCCATTTTTCTGCGTCGGCGTTCAGCGCCTTGTCGGCGACATAACCCGTCACGACGCGCGCGGCCTCGATGCCGCCGTCCCACTGATGGGTTGGCGCGCGCTTGTTGATGCCGCCGATGACGATCTGCGAGGAGCCCTGGCTGAGCTTCGAGCGGATGTCCATCGGCACCACGGCGGACTGCACGGCGGCCCCGGGCGTGTCGAGGTCGCGGACGGTGAACGTGATGTTTTTGCCGGTGCAGGAAACCCGCGCCACGAAGTGGTATCGACGACCCAGCTCGATGTGGATGTTCGACGCCACCACCTGGTAGCCGATGTTGGAGTTCTCATCCTCGCCGACGACCTGCACGATGACGTTGCGCGGCTTGTAGCGTGACTTTTCACCGGTGACACCGAGGCTCCAGCCGAAGGATTCCAGGCTGTCCTTGCCGCCGTTCCAGCGTGAGACCAGTGTGCGCACGGAGGCGTTGACGTCGATGCTGTTCAGGCTGGCGACCGCTTCCACGGTGAACTCGTCACCCTCCTTCTCGTTTGTGTTGACCAGCAGGCGCTCGTGCGGGCTATTTTCTTTGAAGGCCTCGGCATCCTCGTCGTTGTCCGCCGCCTTGGCCGAGGCGGGCCGGGTGGTGCCGGCACGCTTCTTCAGAAAGCCCTCCGCCGTGGCGCGTTCGCTGTCGGTCGGCGGGCGGCCCAGCACGGCCATCCAGGCGTCGTCGATGCCTTCCACCCGCGAGGCGAGCTTGCGGGCGCGGGCGAGCAGCCAGTCGCCATTGAGCAGCTGCAGCGCCTGCGTCGGTGTCGTGGTGCTCTGGC
>CAZXPU010000220.1:0-4599 GCA_964642905.1 uncultured Prosthecobacter sp. | reverse complement strand
TAGTAAAAGACGATCGTGTCCCCGGCGAGGCCGGCCTCCTCAAGCTCCCTGAGTCGACGCCCGGCGCTCGCGTCGGCCTCCGTGACCTGGTCGTAATACTGCGCCCAGTCCTGCCGGACTTCCGGCGTGTCAGGGTGATAGGCCGGGACACGCACCCCCTTCGGGTCATGCACCTGGGTGTGCGGGCGTTTGCGCAGCTGGCTTTCGTGGCTGCACTGCTCATTGAAGATGGCGAAGAAGGGCTGCCCAGCGGGCCGGTTTTTCCAGTGAGCCTTGCCGTTGGATTCGTCCCAGACACCCTCCGGCTTCGCCAGATTGTAGTCCTCCTTGCTGTTGTTCGTGCAGTAGTAGCCCGCCTCGCGCAGGAACTGCGGGTACATCTTCGTGCCCTTCGGCGGCTGCGTCATGCTGCGCATGTGCTCCCCCCCGGTGGAGGGCGGGTACATGCCCATGATGATCGTCGTGCGCGCCGCCGCGCAGACCGGGCCGTTCGACCAGCACTTCTTGAACAGCATGCCTTTCGCGGCCAGCGCATCCACGTTGGGCGTGGTGGCATAGCGGTCACCATAGCAGCCCATGTGCGGCCCGTGATCCTCGCTCGTCAGCCAGAGGATGTTCGGCCGCTCGGCGCTGAAGACCTGCCCGAAGGCAAGCAGGGTGAGGAGGAAAGAAAGGCGTCTCATGACAGGTCCGCTGAAACGTCAGTCCCCCGGCCCGTCGATCACCAAAGTGCGACCGCCCCAGGCAGGCTTCCTCTTGTCAGGCGTCGCTGCGGTTTCGTGCATGGCGCTTTGGAACAAACTGCTCCTGAATCACGCGGTGGAACAGGCGGTGAAACTCGGACGAACTCCCCCCTCGAACCACAAAGCAACCGTCCGCCCCATCCAGTGAGAAAAACCCGCCGTGGTAGCTCAAGCGGGCGTGACGCACAGTGCCATCGCTCAAGGTGAGAACGGCCAGGGATGCCCCCTTCCACAGGGTCGGACCGCCCTCGTGGATGGCGGTTGCGAACGATTGTCGAAACACCTCGACGGGAAAATCTGCTGACGTGGCGGAAGCCAGCGCATTCGGATCGTGAGAACCGTCATCGATGTCGTAGACGACCACGGAAGTGATCTGCGGAATGATGGCTGCCAGGACGTGTTCCGCCACGCGCGCCTGGCGCTGCCGAAACACGACGAAAACACACGCGACTGCGAGCATCAACGCAACGGTCAAAACAAGCTTGAGAGGATTCACACGGACCATGCAGGCCTCGTCAGCCATTTAAACCGGACCGGACGTCGGCACTTAGCAGAACGCGGGAACGGGATGGAGGGTTAAAGTAACGCAAAGAATGGCCGCCAAAAAAACTGCGGCTCTTGGCAGCAGGGCAGGATTCAACCTCGCGTGATCCTGGGCGTTGTTCATGGTGTCTTGACCTCCCTAGAGTCGGCTTGCAGCCACCGAAGCCACAAAACGATGATAATGTTTTGATTATCAACAAGTGGAGGCGAGGGCGGGAATTGAACCCGCGCATACCGGTTTTGCAGACCAGTGCATTACCACTTTGCTACCTCGCCGTGCTGTGAACAGCAGATGTGGAAACTAGCGCGCAGGGATGGCGTGTCAACTGTGGGAGTCAATTCATGCAGGACAGACGTCTGCAGCCCCCCCCTTTCCAGACGGCGCTGCGGATGACCTGCAACCAAGGCGGCGCTGCGGGGTTGATGGACTGAGCCGGCCAGGGTTTGCTGATGATCCATCGTTGTCCTCCGGCCGCTTCACCTCCAGTATTGATGTCATGAAAGTGCTCCGTGTTCTCCAAGCCCTGACCCTGCTTCTGGCGACGCCCGCCCTGCTGCCGGGCCAGCCTCCGGGACCACCCCCGCCCGAAGGCGGCGGCAAACCCAGGCCCCCAGGCGACGGGTCCCGCCGGCCCGGCGAACGCGGGGACTGGCGCGGCTTCTCCCCCGGCTTCGGCCGCCCGCCCATGCGCTCGGATGAATACGACAAGCTGCCCGAGGAGGAGCGAAAGTACATCCGCGAAGCCCTCGACAAGGTCTGGTCCAGGCCGGAGGTGATGGAAGCGAGGGAACGCACCCTCAAGGCCCACGCGGAACTGCGCCAGACCATCCGGCACAGCCTGGAGAAAAGCGACCCCAAGGCGGCGGCGATCCTGGCCAAGGTGGAGCCCTCCGATCCAGATTCCGAGCGCGAACTGCCTCCCCTGCCCCCCCTGGATTCCGAAGATTTTCCGAAGGCCATGCTGCTGCGCTTTGGGCGCGAACTGATGGCTTTTTCACGCCCGGAGCGCCGGGAGGAGACCCAGCGGTTTCACGAAAAGCTGCTGGGATCCGAAGCCGTCCAGAAAGCCCTGGAGGCCGTGCAGGCGACCCAGGGTGAGGAGCGCATCCAGGCCGTGCAAAAACTGAGATCCGTCTATCGTGAAGCCGCGATCAAGGAGTTCCAGGCGCTGCGGGATCGGCGTCCGCCGCCTCCCCCTGAGGGTGGCAGGCCGCCGGCTCCCAGACCGCCTCCTTGAGGAGGCCGAGGATACAACACAGGCTGACGCCCCCTTGCCGGGCTGCTAAAGAGGCTGGCTCCGCGCTTGCACTCCGGGTTTTCCCCCCGAATATCCGCGCCCCTTCAGCATCCCGCCATGATTCCCAACGCCTACCGTTCCCTCCATTGCAACGCCATCCGCGCCGAACACATCGGCCAGAACGTGACGCTCTCTGGCTGGGTCAATTCCGCCCGTGACCATGGTGGCGTCATCTTCGTGGACCTGCGCGACCGCGAGGGCCTGACCCAGGTGGTGTTCCGCCCCGAGGAAAACGCCGAGGTGGCCGCCCGCAGCCATGACCTGCGTGACGAGGACGTGATCCAGGTCACCGGCCGTGTCGAAAAGCGCCTGACCGGCACTGAAAACACCCGGCTTGCCACAGGCGAGGTCGAGGTGGTCGTCACCAGCTTCAACATCCTGAACAAGGCCGACGTGCTGCCCTTCCAGCTCGACCGCGAGCTTTCCAACGAGGACATGCGGATGAAGTACCGCTACCTCGACCTGCGCCGCGAACGGATGAACAAGAACATCCGCCAGCGCCACAAGATCACCAACGCCGCCCGCAACTACCTCGACGCCCAGGGCTTCATCGAGGTCGAGACGCCGATCCTTTCCAACCCGACACCCGAAGGCGCCCGCGACTTCCTCGTGCCCGCCCGCCTGAGCCCCAGCAAGTTCTTCGCCCTGCCCCAGGCGCCGCAGCAGTACAAGCAGCTGCTCATGGTCGCCGGCCTGGAGCGTTACTTCCAGATCGCCCGCTGCTTCCGCGACGAGGACCTGCGCGCCGACCGCCAGCCTGAGTTCACGCAGATCGACATCGAGGCCAGCTTCATCCAGCAGAACGACATCATCGCCCTCGTCGAAGGCCTGCTGAAAAACATGTTCAAGGCCGGCCAGGGCGTGGACATCCCCCTGCCCTTCCCGCGCATGACCTATCAGGAGGCCATGGACCGCTTCGGCTCCGACAAGCCCGACACGCGCTATGGCAATGAAATCGTCGACATGGCCGACGTGTTTGCGAAGTCCGAGTTCAAGATCTTCCGCAGCACCCTGGAAAACGGCGGCGTGGTCCGCGCCATCAACGCCAAGGGCTTCGCCGGCATCACCACCGGCCAGATGATCCGCCTGAACGAGATCGCCATCCAGGCCGGCATGAAGGTCAAGCAGCTCGCCTTCATCAAGGTCGAGCGCGACGCCAACGGCGTACTCGAATACAAGAGCCCCCTCTGGAAGTTCTTCGGTGAGGAGGAAAAAACCGCCCTCATCGCCAAGCTGGGCGTCGAGGAGAACGACATCGTCTTCTTCTATGCCGGCACCTGGGACGAGGCCTGCAACATCCTCGGCCGTGTGCGCCTGGAGATTGCCGACATGCAGGACCTGACCAAGGGCAGCACCGCCCTGAACTTCCTGTGGGTCGTCGACTTCCCGCTGCTCGCCTTCAGCCCCGAGGACCAGAGCTGGGTGGCCGTCCACCATCCCTTCACCCGCCCGAAGGCCGAGGACGTCCCGCTGCTGGACGCCGGTGAATACGGCAAGGTGCGCGCCGAGGCCTATGACGTCGTGCTCAACGGCTACGAACTTGGCGGCGGCTCCATCCGAATCCACGAAAGCGACCTGCAGGCGAAGATGTTCAGCGTCCTGGGCGTCACGCCCGAGGAGCAGCAGATCAAGTTCCGCCACATCCTGGAGGCCTTCAAGTTCGGCGCCCCTCCGCACGGCGGTCTCGCGCTCGGCCTCGACCGCATCGCCATGCTGGTGGCCGGCGAGGAAAGCATCCGCGAGGTGATCGCCTTCCCGAAGAACAACAAGGCCTGCGACCTCATGACCGACTCGCCGACCACGGTGGACTTCAAGCAGCTCCGCGAGCTGTATGTGCAGAGCACCTGGAAGGAGAAGAAAAAGGAGGAGGGCGCCGCCCCCGCCGCCGGGGAGAAGGAGGCGTAAGCCCTTCCCGGACTAACCAACAATTGATTCAAAGCCGGCCCGTCGGGGCCGGCTTTTTCGTGGTGCCAGCGCACGGGCGAGCCGCCCCTGGCCGGCCGGGAGCTCGGCTG
>CAZXPU010000219.1:0-4745 GCA_964642905.1 uncultured Prosthecobacter sp. | reverse complement strand
CGACCGCTCGACATGAAGCCGCCCTATGCAGGCATCGTGTCCGCCCATGGGCACGGCGGACGTTTCCTGCCTTCGCGGCAGACCCGCTGCGCAGTGCTGGCCCGCATGGGGGCCGTGGTGTTCCACTACGACATGGTGGGCTATGGCGACTCGAAAAAGGCGGGCTGGGATCATGGCAAGGTGCCGGAGATTCAGCGCCTGATCATGTGGAACTGCATTCGCGCCCTGGATTTCGTCTCAGCTATCGAAGGCGTCGATCCCAAGCGCATCGGCATGACTGGCAACTCCGGCGGTGCCACGCAGACGTTCCTGACCTCCGCCCTGGACGAACGCATCGCCGTGGCGGTGCCGAGCTGCCAGGTGTCCGCGCACTTCTTTGGCGGCTGCCCCTGTGAAAGCGGCATGCCGATTCATTGGGGACCTAACCACAAGACGAACAATGCCGAGATCGCCGCGATGACCGCGCCACGCCCCCAGCTCATCCTTTCGAATGGCGCCGACTACACCCAGAACACCCCGGACGTGGAGTTCCGCTACATCCAGCACATCTACAGCCTGTACGGTGCCGCCGACAAGGTCGTGAACGCCCACTTCCCGCTGGAAGGCCACGACTATGGCCCCAGTAAGCGCCTGGCCGCCTATCCGTTCTTCATCCGTCATCTCGGGCTCAACAGCCTGCGCGTCTGGGCCAAGGAGGAGCAAATTAATGAGACCTTCGCCAAGGTCGAAACCGAGGAGGAGATGCTCGTCTTCAACGCCGCCAACCTCTGGCCGAAAGACGCGGTGGCCCCCAACACCCCGCTGCCGTTCTGACACATCGGCTTTACTCTCGCATGCTCGCCCCAGGCTGGCTGCCGATCACAGAAGCAAATCGCTAAAAAATCGCACCGCTCAGCACAGAAAACCAGATCACGGCCAGTCCACCCACCCCAACAACAAGCCGCCTGAATAACACTGGCTCTTGTCCAACTTTGAGGGAGCATTACAGGCCCGCACGGGCGGCGAACTTCGGGCCGGAGAGCCCGCTGCGCTCAAACTCGCGCACAAGCTGAGCCTGACGTGCGGGTGGCACGCGCCTGCGGGCGCGAGGGTGCAGAACGATGGATTGCTTGCTCATGGCCCCACCTCCCCTGCGATATGGCCATGACACCTGCCAGCGCATTCAAAGGGTGCTTGGCGTGACGGTTACTTTCCAGCCACAGCCCCCACTTGCCCCTAATTTTTGGTGGGCTATGGCATGGCTGTGTTCCTTCTTATCTATGTTTATCTTGGCACAATGCCATCAGGACCACCTGGTTCACTTCTGCAACTCGCTTGTTTTAATGCGCGCCGTCCGGCCATCATCGAAGAGTACATACATGAGAGGGACACCCGAAAGTTCAAACATAGAACTGTGAGCAAAAATAACCTCACCGCTGACAAGCCTCAGAACATCTAAATGCCACGCTTCGAGCTGACCAGTTTGCGGATTTTCATAAAACTTTGATAGATATAATACCTCTTTATCAATAATGCTTTGATGTTCTTCGAGATTTCGAAATTTGATTGGATTCATTCCTTTTGCCTTTCTGAAAATCGCAATAAATGTATGCAAAGAACGTAGTTTCATCAAATTCATCGCTTCATCTGGGTGACGACGCGTCGGAACATCTTGGCTTGAAATTTCTCCTGCGGTGAGAAAAGCAATTAGACATAAAGCGAGTTTCATCGGAACTGAAAATGGCGTTTTGAAATGCCGTCGAGTGCCTACGAGAATCATTGGATTGTCAATATGGTTGGATTGGTATGATTGATCCATTAGGTGTTAAGGCATCAAGGATTCGGAACTGGTCATATTCATGGCCGCTGATGATATCGTCCAAGTCAGAAGGTCCGTAAGAATTTAGATACAAATCAAACGTTAGTGTATCTGCGTTTCCTCCATTCACATTCTGGCCAACGCAAGTGAGCCAAACATGGTTACTAAAGCCGCCCACATTTTTGCACCAGCTAATTCTGTCAAAGCTGGCGATAAGCGATTTTGTGAACTCTTGCATTTTAAGGTGTCGGCTCTTGAAGGCATTTAACTCCTGGACCCCTGGGTACTTCCATAACATTTTTTAGTTCATCGAGCAAACGTTGGGCGCGCGCTCTAGATGCCAAATTTAAGGCTGTTTCTTGATCAAACCCAGCCGCCTGAAAAGCCGCTATGGTTGCGATGTGATACTGCCCATTGGTGGTCTTCTCGAAGAGAAGCTCACCACTCTGTTGATAGGAAAACGGGTTCAGGCTGAACTGACTGACAAAGTTTTCGCACTCATGAGTTCGTCGCATCGGCTTTCTTCAGGAAGTGTTTCAGTTCCTCCGATATCTGTGTGAACCCATGCTCATTGAGGCATTCCTTGCGCATTGTCCAATTGGGGCACTCACTGGAGGCGTTCTGTGCCGGGTGGCCCGGTTCGATGAATAGGTGCTCAGAGCACCTCACTCCAAGGCCTAACCAAAATACGTATCCTCATGGCTGTAGGGCGGAGCGCAGCAGCAGAGGAAGCGGAGGGTCTGGGTGGCGGTGATCTGGTGCCAGGCGCCGGGGGGGATGAGGATGGCGTCGCCGGGCTTCACGGGGCGCTCCTCGCCGTCGATCTCCATGAGGCCCTCACCTTCCAGGATGAAGTAAAACTCCTCGCTCAACCGGTGGTAATGACGCTCGGTCGGCCGGCCGACGGGCACCGTGGCCTCGGCAAGGCTCTGGTTCGCCACCGGCGCGTTCGTCAGGTCGAGGATGCTGCGGATGGTGCTGCCGTCCTTCGTGGTGAAGGGTTTCTGCTCGGAAAGCGGGTTGATGGTCATGATCCTGCTGTGGTAGGTCTGGATCCATCTTATGGCGAATGGATTCCCCCTGCAAAACTGTCGTGCCGTCATCACCGGCGCCTCCTCCGGCCTCGGCGCGGAGTTCGCCCGCCAGCTGGCCCCGCTCGCCTGCGAACTCGTGCTCGTGGCCCGCAGGCCGGACGCCCTGGAGGAGGTGAAACGCGGCCTGCCCTCCGGAAAGGCGCGCATCGAATGCTGCACGGCCGACCTGAGCACGGATGAGGGCCGGGCGGGCCTGCTGCAGTTCCTCGATGCCCGTGGGCTGCGGCCTAACCTGCTGATCAACAACGCCGGTCTGGGCGACTACGGCGGCTTCGCCAGCTCGGCCGTGGAAAAGTCCCGCCTGCAGATCGACCTCAACATCACCGCCCTCACCCTGCTCAGCCATGCCTTGATCCCGCGCCTCGGCCGCCCGGGCGGCATCGTCAACATCAGCTCGCTCGCCAGCACGCTGCCGATGCCGGACCTCGCCGTCTATGCGGCCTCGAAGGCCTACGTGACCAGCTTCAGCGAGGCCCTGGCCGTCGAGCTCGCACCGCAGGGCGTCACGGTCACCTGCGTCTGCCCGGGGCCGACCCCAACCAACTTTAGCAAAACAGCGCGCCGTCCCGACGGCGGCGACACGGATCGCAGCGGCCAGGGCCTGCTGCGCATCCCGCCCTCCCGGGTGGTGGCGGAGGCCCTGGCGGCGCTGGCGGCCGGACGACCCTGCGTATTCCCCGGCACTGGCGTCACCCTGGCGGGCACGCTTTTTCGCCTGATGCCGCGCCCGCTGATGCGCTGGTTCTTGCGCCGTCGCTTCAACAAAGGCAAAGTTCTGGCCGATTAACGCCCCATGCAGCCCCCGCCCCCCGAGAACACCACCACGCGCAACGAACGCCAGGGACCGTCGCCCTGGGACAACGGACGCCCCAAGCGCGGCGCACTCAGCTCGCTCATCCGCCTGCTGGTCCTGGTGATCATCGCCCTGCTTCTGGTGATGCCCTTCACGCCCTTTGCCGGCAAGATCAAACAGGGCCTCAAGGAGATCATCGCCGCCCGCAGTGGCCAGGCACGGGTCGTGACCCGCGAGGTTGAAAAGCGCGTCGAGGTTCCCAGGGAGGTGATCAAGGAGGTCATCAAGGAAGTGCAGGTCCAGCCGCCGCTGCCGGAAGCCTTCATCCCGCGCAAGGACGCCGACGTGGCCACCTTCTTCAACGGCATCACCATCAAGTCCAAGCTGCTCACCGAACAGGGCACCTACGCCAGCCTGGAGCGCCTTGCACCGGACGCCTACAAGGCCGAGTTCCAGCTCAGCGTGCGCGTGCCGAAGGCCAATCAGACCGTCGAGGAGCTGTCACGCATCAACCCCGCCCTGCCCTCCCTGCTGCCCGAGCTCAAGGCCATGCTGCCCACCGCCAAGGTCTCCGGCTTCTACCACAAGCTCTACGAAAACAAGACCAGCGCCATCCAGCGCGACATCACCCGGCTGAACAAAATCCTCGACCGCCACAACTTCTTCGACTGTGAGACCATCCTGGAGCTCACCCATCCCACCACGAGCCGGCGCACGCTGCTGATCCAGTCCGAGATGGACGTCGTCTGCGACGGCTCCGACGGCGACCGCCAGCCCTCGCTCGACGAGTACATTTATCTCTCCGACTACTACCAGCCCTTCACCAGCTACGCCTGGTCGAAGAAGACCAAGACCCCCAACCCGCTGCTGCCACGGTGGGAGGAGCGGCTGAAGAAGGCGAAGGAGCAGTATGCCACCAAGGGCCTCTCCGCCGACAAGAACCGCGAGCTCAAGGCGCTGACCGACCTGCTCACGCTGGAGATCAAGGACATGAAGGCGCGCAGCAGCCTCATCGCCGAGAAGGACCCCTTCATCGTCATCTCCCTTTTGTTCCGGGGTT
>CAZXPU010000218.1:0-4847 GCA_964642905.1 uncultured Prosthecobacter sp. | reverse complement strand
GATTACAACGCCTGGGACAACGGTCTCAAGGAGCTGGTGAAGCAGATCACCAGTTATGACGAACGCAACCGCAGGGACGGACTGGCGGGCTTTCTGGACGAGATCACGCTCAATGACGAGCGTGAGGAGAAAGATGACATCGAGAAGAAGAAAGGTGTCTGCCTCATCACCATGCATGCCAGCAAGGGGCTGGAGTTTCCGGTCGTCTATCTTCCCGGGCTGGAGCAGGGCATCCTGCCGCACAAGCGCAGCTACGAGGAGGGGCGGGTGGACGAGGAGCGCCGGCTTTTTTACGTCGGCATCACCCGCGCCAGGCAGAAGCTCACCATCAGTTTTGTGCGCACACGCATCAAATGGGGCAAGCCGCAGACGGAGCTGCCAAGCCCGTTCCTCAAGGAGCTGGACCGAACCCATGTGCATGAGATCGACTACAGCAGCCACATGAAGGAGGCGGTGGGCCAGGAGGAGGCGACGAACTTCTTCGCGGGGCTCAAGGCCATGCTGGCCGAGGGCTGACCACTCAATGCACCTGCACGAGGCGCGCCTTGCGGCCGGAGGGAAGCGACACGTCCTCTCCCGCCCTGGCCCCCATGAGACGGGCGCCCAGCGGTGATGCGGGCGTGATGACCATGACCTCCCTGCCATCCACCCTGACTTCCAGTCCGCCTTCGGCCGGGCCCATGAAGTAAAGTTCGTTCGCGCCCTGCTGGTCGAGTTCAAGCAGGGCTCCGGCCCGGACCGAGTCGGAAAGCGAGATGTTGAGCGCGGCAAAGTCCAGTCGTGCGGCCTGAAGTTCGGCGACCCTGCGGGCCTGGCCGCGTGCGACATAGGAGGCCTCCAGCGTGCGGGTGTCGTACTTGTTCTCGGCCTTGCTGTCGGGATCCGTCGCTGCGGCAAAGGAGGCCCTGGCGCCGCGCAGCAGCACCTCAAGCTCGGCGTCGAGGCGGGCCAGGATGGTGGTGATGACGGCGGACTTGAGCATGAAGAGGGACGTTGAACGGGGGAGGGCTGGGCGGTGCAGGGCCGTCGGCGGGATGTCCGCCTAGATCGGGTTCAGGGCACCCCGCTGGTTGCGGCTGCCACAGGCCGGGCACTGACTGGTCGGACCGGTGGTGGCGGGCTGGTAGTTGCAGTTGCAGATCCGGCATTGGATGGCGATGCGGCGGCGTCGCACTTCGCGGCGGCGTTCACGCCACAGGGTCCATGTCCAGAGCGCGACGACGAGGCTGACGCCCAGCAGCATCACCACGACGATCAGGGTGCCCAGGTGCAGACGGATCATGGTGCGGACTCCTTCTTGTTGTCCCAGTAAAATCCGGCTTCAGCCCATTCCAGGTCACCGCCCTTGGCTGGCCGGGGTTCAAAGCGTGTGTCGGTGATGGCGCTGCGCAGGCGGTCCATGATCTCCGGATCTTCCGAGGCGTTCAGGGGCATGGCGATCTGCACCCGGCCTCCGGCGTCGATGCCGATGCGGAAGGCGACCCTTTCAGGATCGGTGAGGGGAAAGTCCTGCCAGGCGGCGCTGGTGAGAGGCTTTCTTCCCGAGGCGGGAGTGACCCGCAGCCTGAGCCATGATGGAGGTCGCGCGGATGGAGCGGAGCTGGAGGTGACGACTGGCAGTGGGGGCAGGATGTCGTCAAAGGTCATCACGGGCAGAGGCGCGTTGTCGTCGCTGGACGGCGTCTGGCTGCCCGGTGATTTGAGCTTCATCTCGTAGCCCCGGATGCCGGGGCGAAAGCCGGGGATGGCCGCAGCGGAAGGCAGTGAGGAAAAGGTGGGCGATTCGTTCGGGAGCAGGGTGAAGCTGCGATCCATGGCCCGGTGGATGAGTGCGCGTTCGGCGGGCACCTCCGGGTTGAGCAGGATCATCTGCTGCGGCCTGGCGATCATTCTGGGGGCATCCGGGGTGACGATGCGGAAGATGATGAACAGTGAGGCGATGCCGAAGAGGGTCAGGAGCAGGAAGGCCGCCAGCCAGGGAGCCCGAGCCTCCTTTCGGTGCCAGTCGAAGATCAGTCCTGGGTCCTCCGCGCGACGGTGCTTCATTGCAGGGCGGCCTTGGAGTCCGTGGCAGGCGTGGTTGACACGGCGACCTCATAGCCAAGCTCCATGGCCATGCTGCCGATCTCGGTGAAATGACCGGAGGGCGCCAGTCTGTCGGTGTGAAGCAGGATGCGGCGTTCTCCGCTGCGATGACGTTCGAGCTCGGAACGCAGCTCGGGCCAGCTGACGCGTTTGCCGTCAAAGTAGACCGAGGCGTTGTCGCCCCCGGCGACGGTGATGATGTGGGCGCGGTCAAAGCCGGTGAGGCGGCTGCTGGAGCGGGGTTTCTCCACCTGGATGCCCGACTGGACCACGAAGCCGCTGCTGAACAAAAAGTACACCAGCAGAAGCAGGATCGCGTTGAGCAGCGGGGTGATGTAGAGCCAGGGGCTTTGCCTGGGCAGGTGGCTCTCAAGCTTCATGGCGCGGAGGGGGACGGGGCGTCATGAGTGGGATTTACGGCCGCGTCCGCGGGCCTGGGTCTCCTCGGAGGGCTGGCGGAATTCCACGATGTTGTCCGCAGACTTGGCGTCCTCGATGAGGTTGACGATCTCGACGCCGGCGCGCTCCAGGTCATGCATGATCGAGCGGGAGCGGGCGCTGAGGAAGGCGTAGAAGAGGTAGGCGGGGATGGCGACGACCAGGCCGAGCGCGGAGGTGATCAGGCTTTGATAGACGCCGCGGGCGACCTCGGCAGGCGTGGTGATGCCGTTGGTGTTGGAGAGGTTGGTGAAGCTGTCCAGCAGACCCACCACGGTTCCGAGCAGGCCGATGAGCGGGCCGGCGTGGGCGATGGCGTTCAGGATGGCCAGGTAACGCTCCAGGCGCGGCACCTCGAGCTGGCCGGCCTCCTGGACAATCTCCTTGAGCTGCTCACGCGACGCATTGTGGCGGAGCAGGGCGGCGTGGATGACCCTTCCTGCCGGGACCCGGGTGGCCACGCATTCCTGAAGCGCCTCTGGGAAGTTTTTCCGACGGATGAGGGCGGCCAGCCCGGCAAGAAACTCACCGACATTCATGCTCGCCCGGTGGTAGTAGGCCAGGCGTTCCAGGAAGATGGCCAGGGCAAAGCCCAGGCAGGCCATCAGCAGCCAGACCAGGGGGCCGCCTTTGGAGATGAGTTCGGTCATGATTCGGGAAATGGGGGGTTGTAGGGATGAACTCCAGCCTGGCCGTGCCAGTACCAGGAGATCATCAAGAGCAGGATGGATGCCTCTTGATTAGAATTCCAAAAAACGCCACAAGTCCAGCCTGCATCTTTCCCTGAGCCAAACATTTTGACCCATCCTGCCTCCAGCCCCACCTGCGCCCGGGTTCTCCTGGCTGAAGAGAGCCTGCCTTTCCGGCGGGTGATCCGAGAGGCTCTGATGTCCTTCCGGAATTGTGAGGTGGACGACTGCCCCACCGCCGAACGGGCCTTTGAGCTGGCCCTGGCACGACCCTACCAGCTTTTGATCCTGGCCCTGCCCCTGCCGGACATGAGCGGCATCCTGCTCGACCGATTGATCGCGCGGGCCTTTCCGCTGGTTCATCGGGGCAGCCTGACCGCCCCACCGGTGATCTTCCTGGCCCGCCCCGAGGATGCCGGTGAGCTGTCGTCCCACCAGCGTGATGCGCGTTTCCGCGGGGCGATCCCTTATCCGCCCCGCCTCGACATTCTGCTTTCGCTCACCCAGGGGCTGCTGCCTGACAGCCCGGCCCTGCCTGTCCTGCCTCCCCGTGTTTCCTGATCTTTCCCAACCCTCTCCGGCCGTCAAAATCTGCGGCATCACCCAGGAACAGCAGGCCCGGGACATCATCACCCTTGGAGCCGATGCCCTGGGCATCAATTTCTGGCCGAAATCGAAGCGCTATCTGCCTATGGAAAAGGCGGGCTGGCTTCGTGAGATTCACGGCATGACCACGCTGGTGGCGGTGCTGGTCAATGCGGACGCCAGGACCCTCGAGACCTTGATCGATCAGCGGCTCGTTCATGTGCTGCAGCTGCATGGGGATGAGACGCCGGCCGAGGTGGAGGCGCTTCAGGCCCGCGGCCTTCAGGTCATCAAGGCGCTGGCCATCCGTGACCGTGACTCCCTGCGGCGGATTGGTGAGTTTCCCTGCGAGTCCATTCTTCTCGATGCCTACAATCCCGGCCTTTACGGGGGCACCGGGGAAACTTTTCCCTGGGATCTGGCGGTGATGGCCCGGGAGCAGTATCCGGACAAGCGCATCCTGCTTTCCGGAGGGCTGACGCCTGCCAACGTCCGCCAGGCGGTCGAGGAAGTGCGCCCTGCCGCCGTGGACGTGGCCAGCGGTGTGGAGTCCGCGCCCGGCATCAAGGACCTGGGCATGGTGCGCGAGTTCATTGAGCAGGTGCGATCCGCCGTCACGGCTTGATCCTTCGGGGTGGCTGGCTTTGGTGGGAACGATGCCTTCGCTTCCGCTCGACCACGCCTCTGTCTCCGCCCTGCTTCGCCACCGCCGCTCCATCAAGCCCGCCGACCTGGACCCGGCGCGCGGCGTTGACCGGGAGCTGCTCCTGAAGGTGATCGAGGACGCCACCTGGGCGCCTAACCATGGATTGACCGAACCCTGGAAGTTCCAGGTCTTCACGGGGGAATCGCGCGCCCTGCTGGCGGGCGAGCTGCAGAAGGCCTATCGGGACAGCACGCCACCGGAGGAGTTCCGCGAGGACAAGATGCGCAAGATGGGGGAGAACCCGCTGCTGGCTCCGGTGGTGATCGCCTGCGTCATGGAGCGTCACGGCGGAGGCGGGAAGATTCCTGAGATCGAGGAAATCGAAGCTGTGGCCTGCGCGCTGC
>CAZXPU010000217.1:0-4849 GCA_964642905.1 uncultured Prosthecobacter sp. | reverse complement strand
GGATGCCCTGGATCCCGAGAGCGGCAACGTGACGCTTGGCAAGGTGCAGAACTAGGATCTATTCCAACAGTGGCTGAACGCAGCTTCAGCGGCCTGTGGCAACCCCACAGGCCGCTTTTGTTTTCACGGAAATCAAGGTCTCTCAGGCCAAGGCGGATGCCAGGGGGCAGCGGCGTTGGAAAAGACCCGTTGCATCAAACGGGATCAGACTGCGACGTCTTGACCCATGGGTGCCTTGCAATGTAAGCCCGCGCATGGCCCACAGCGCCTGCATTCCATCTGTAGGGGGTGTCACCAGGTCATGGCGTGTCAAGAAAACGACGGCTGATAGGCTGCCGAAACACTCTCTGGAAAAGGTTCATGACGTGAGCCTCCTCCAGAACCTGTTTCATTTCCTCCGGCACTGCCTTCATCGTCGGCTTCTCCGCCAACCCTTCCAGGGCGCTCCCGATTCCGGTGATGGCCGGCTACTTCTGCATCAAGTCAAGATGGTAGCGAGTGCTCTTGAGGGTTCCTGTGCGACCCAGCGCTTGCTTCTCCACAAGGTCTTGCAAGTCGCGGGTGGCCGTGGCTCGCGAGGTTCCGGTAAGGCGGATGTAGTTCTCGGCGCTGAGTCCGCCTTTGAATCCGCCCGGTCCTTCACGAAACATGCGGGCGATCACTTTTTCCTGGCGTTCGTTGAGCCTCCCCCGCAGGCGTTCGTAGAACTTGGCTTTGGCGATCAGGAACTCGACAAGCTCCTGTGCATGCGCCTGGGCATCGAGGACTGTTTGGGCGAAATAGACGAGCCAGCGGGTAATCTCGTTGCCCTTGTTGCTGCGCTCCAGCAGTTCGTAGTAGGTCTTGCGACCACGATTGATGGTGAGGGATAACGCAAGCAGCGCGGCGTGACCCAACCCCTCGGAAATGGCTTTCTCGGCAAGGGCGCGGCCAATGCGACCATTCCCATCTTCAAACGGGTGGATGGTGACGAAGTAGAGATGCGCGATGCCGGCGCGGGTGAGAATGGGCAGCGGTTTCCTGCCCTTGGGCGACGTGCGGGTGAACCACTGCCTAAAGCCCTTCATCTCGGCGGGCACGGCAGACGAAGGTGGCGCTTCAAAGTGAACTTTGGGATGGTGAAGCGGACCCGACACGACCTGCATCGGATTGGAGCCGGTGCGGTAGCGGCCGATGTTGGCAAGATCACGCCTGCCGTTCATCAGCGATTCGTGCCAGCGAAAGAGCAGGGCGTCGCACATCGGGGCGTCGAACTCCCGGTAGAGTTCCACCATCATCTGGGCGATGCCCTGTTCAGCAGGCGGAATCTTGCGATGATCGGCGGCGAGTCCGAAGTTGCGGCGGATGGAGGATTGCAGGCTGTCGCGGTTCAGAATCTCGCCCTCAATCTCGGAGGTGTGGAGGGCTTCCTCGCTGATGAGCTCGACGGTGATTTGCTCCTTGTCGCCTTCGTTGATGTGGCGGATGCAGCCTGAGAACACGCCCGACTGCCGCAGGAACGCTGCCTCCAGGGCCTCCAGTTTGCCGGGGTCGTAGCGGAATTCAGGCCAGTCAGCCTGTTGCCAGTTCCATTGTATCCAGTCTGCCATGATGCAAAGCTTTGATGTTTATAACTCACCAAATAGCAGACTATGAGTTATAAATCCAGCACTTATGGCTCATGCCGCCCCCCTCAACAGCATCAGCTTCAGCCGCTGCGCATGAGCACCACGGCAGACAGCAGCCTGGATCTCATCCATATCTTCAGCGCCGAAAATTTGATCGTGCTGCCATGAAAACTCATCCGCCCGTCCATCCTGGTGAAGTCCTGCGCGAGGAGTTTCGATGTCGCGGCCGATCTGTGACCCGGTGGTTCGGAGACGGGGCGCGGAGCGGAGTCTTCGGCCAGCGCAGCAGGCTGCGGGATGAAAGCGGCAGCAGGCTGCCGCAGTCCAAAGCGGCTTTCGCCGCCGCTGCTGCATGGACCTGTGAGGCGAACGTCAACCGGGCCTCAGTCGTTCACACTTGCGATGCTCGTTTCACCCTCAGCTCAGGTCTATGGAGACTACGTCTCGAGCCAAGTGGGCATGAGGCCGAAGGATGGAAGAAACCCGGTCACAGCAAAGCCCATTCACCCCACCCGGAAAACAGGCGGATCCCATGATCGGTCCTGTTGCCGACCTCAGCTCACAGGCGATAGAAAAAGGGATGCTTTTCCTTCAGGCTATGAACTCGAACCGCAAACTCGGCGGGTTGAACCGGCGGCAGGGACAACTGCACATACTGCCCGTCTTTTTTCTTCTTCAAGGCCTTCTCAAACTCCTCCCATGTCAAAGGTCGGCCCGCAGCATAGATCTGCCCAGAAGCATCCGCCGTGTAGAAGCCCTGCTGTTTCCTGATCTCATAAAAGCGTCGGCTGCCATCGGCGTCTCTCGCCAGCCTGTCCGTCCAGATCGTGACCTGATCCGTTGCCGTCCACAGCACGGAGCCAATGCAACAGCTGCAGTCGGGCTCGCTCAGGGACTCAACGCCCAAGGTGTCGGGAACCGACTTCGCATGCTTTCGCAACTTCGCACGCTGGGCCTCGGTCAGAACCAGCCTTCTCTCTCGTCCAACCATGGACACCTGCTCCTCGGTGAGGCGCAGCACGACATGAGGCTCATGCTTCAAGGCCCAGGACAGCTGGAATCCATCGGCAAGACAGCCCTGGGGCTGGCAAAGAGCTACGGCGACCGCAAGGAGGACGAGCCACCGTCCTGACATGAGCAAGGGGGCCTTGGCTAGGGTGATTGACCGGACAGGCAAAGCGGGGTGCATGGAGAAGACGGTTCAGTGAACGACCCTGCGGACAATATCGTGGGCTGGGGGTGGCTGATAAGCCAGATCTTCGGCGTCACTGAACACCGTTCTATGTTCTTTCTTGGTCCAGAAGCTCATCGTGGAGGTTTGTACCCTAAAGGGAAAGGCCCTTCGCAGGTGATGGTTGGAGGTGGATTCTGTCATTCGGTGTCGCCTGTCAGCGCCTGCGCGAACGCACGCTTGGAAAGTTCCTGCGGCAACTCCAAGCAGGACGCCTCATCGTATCGGCGCCAAAGCAGGACCAACGGGTCATTATGAGAGTGTGTTAGCTCAAAGGCTCTGGCTGGCCTGCTGGCTGCAACCAACTCGAGAAGCTCCTGGATGACTGCCGCACACCTTGTTGCCTTCAGGAACAGCAGCGCTGCCAGATAGTCCTCCAGCTCCGAAGTGTCGTCATCGAGAAGAAAATTGTCCCAGCCGTCGGCACAAATGCCGATGTCTGCTTCCTCGACAAGGTGCTCGGAAAAGGGTGGGGACTTCATGACGCTTCGAAGTTAGGCGAGACGTCTTGAATCAGTCAACGGCGAGCAGGACGACAGATGCCAGGAGGCGGCGGAGGCTCTGCTGAACCAGCAATTGATCCCGGCATGGAAGGCGGCAGGACGGCAGCCATGAACGCGGAGCCAAGACAGCGCCCTCGAAATGAAGGCCACCCGATTCCTGAGCTTCGACAACCGTCAGCGACAGACCGCCAGCGCCGAAAATTTGATCGTGCTGCCATGAAAACTCATCCGCCCGTCCATCCTGGTGAAGTCCTGCGCGAGGATTTCCTGATGCCGCTTGGCCTGTCTGAATACCGGCTTGCGAAGGACATCGGAGTGCCACCCCGCCGCATCCATGAAATCGTGAAGGGCCGGCGCTCCATCACTGCCGACACGGCCCTGCGCCTCTCCCGCTACTTCTCCTGGCCTGCAGAAGTCTGGCTCAATCTCCAGGGCCATTATGACCGCCAGCTTGCCGAGGCCGAAATGAAAGCCACCCTGGCCCGCATCAAGCCCTGCGCCCTGCTGGCCGTCCTGATTCCGTGACGGTCATGCGGCGGGTTTAGGGGGACGGACACAAGAGGCGCCTCGGACCACCAGTTGCCGCAATGGCCCAGGCCTGGCGAAGCAAGGAAGGGCTGCGCGAGGGCTGGTCCTGTCATTCGTTTGCCGTTCCGTTGGACAAGCGGACGTGACCAGATAATGATGAATTTCGAGCGGCGTTTCTGACGTTCGTTCTTAATCCACCCTTTTTCCAGCCTCCTGCTCTTGCAAGTCGTTGGTTTTCAAGTGTCCCCGTAGTTCAATGGATAGAACGAGGGTTTCCTAAACTCTAAATACAGGTTCGATTCCTGTCGGGGATACCAGGGTGGTCAGCGGGGGGCGGTGGGGCGAGGTTCCTGAGGAAGTTCGGGGCCGTGATGGATGCCGCCTTCCTGAAGACGATGCAGGTCGTCGTCGGTCCACATCTTTCGGTCCGGGCCGGCGCTGCGGATGTCGATACGAGTGGATTCGCGAACGTGGAAAAACAAGGGCGTGCCCCAGCGGTCGATGAGCTGGCCCTGGTCGTTCAAGGCGGGATGCGGGGCGGTGAGGAAGACTTCGCGAGCGGCATTTTTGCCGAGCAGGGCGGCGGCGAACTCCTCGTTTGCGCCCATGCGGAAGGGACGGTCGGACTTGAGCAGCAGGAGCAGGTTGGCGAAGGTGTTCGCCAGGGCGCTGAGGTCGTCCTCCGGACGGCTGGTGGCGCTGGCGTAGTTTTCCAGGATGGCATCGCCGGGGAGCCGTGAGGCCTGCTGCCCGCGATTCCTCGAAGCCTGGGTCATGACCCGGGCCACCTCCTGCTGATGCCTCGCCTTCTGCTTCGCCAGCCATGCCTGAAAGCCGAGAATCAGCAGAACACCCGAGATCAGCACAACCAAGGCGCCGAGGGTCCTCCTCCACTTCATGGGCTGGGCGGGATGCATGAGGAAAGTGTGAAACCTGAAACTCGAAACCTGAAACCTGAAACCTGAAACTTCGAACTTCGA
>CAZXPU010000216.1:0-4987 GCA_964642905.1 uncultured Prosthecobacter sp. | reverse complement strand
CCACGGCGGCCGGGCTGGGCGGTTACTGGTCTTCGCCCCCGGTCCTGGAGGCTCCGGCGTTTCGCCAGTGGCTGGGCCTCCGGGCCGAGGATCGTTGCCTGGGCCTGGTCTATCTGGGCTGGCCGAAGGCGGAGTTGAAGTGGCCGCGCAGCGTCCGGCGTCCGGTGCTGGACAAAGTGGTCTGGCGCGAAGGCACGGCTTGATTCCCGCGCCGCTGTGGCAAAGCCTGTCCTTGCTTACCGATTTCACGCATCATGCTTCTCCCTGAACTTCGCTCCCAGATCTGCGAGGCCAACAAGGCCCTCGTTCCTTCCGGTCTTGTCCGTCTGACCTGGGGAAATGTGTCCGGCATTGACCGGGCCTCCGGCCTCTGGGGCATCAAGCCGAGCGGCGTGGATTACGAGGCGCTGACTCCGTCGGACATCGTCCTGCTCGATCTGGAGGGCAGGGTGGTGGAGGGTTCCCTGAGGCCTTCTTCCGACACCAGGACGCATCTGCATCTCTACCGTGAGTTCCCCGAGATCGGCGGCATCACGCACACGCACAGCCTGCATGCCACGGTGTTTTCCCAGGCCGGGCGCGAGCTGCCTTGTTTCGGCACGACGCACGCGGATCATTTCCACGGCACCGTGCCGGTGGTGCGGGCCCTGACGCCTGAGGAGGTGGCGGCGGATTATGAGCATTTCACCGGTGTGGCCATCGTGGAAAGATTGCGCGAGCTTGGCCTGAACCCGCTGGAAATGCCGGCGGTGCTGCAGCTTCATCATGCTCCGTTCACCTTTGGCCGGACGGCGATGGACTCCGTTAACAACAGCATCGCGCTGGAAATGTGCGCGCACATGGCCCTGGGCAGCCTGAGCTTGAATCCTTCGCTGCAGCCGCTGCCGGGCCACATCCTGGAAAAGCATCATCTGCGCAAGCACGGCCCCGGCGCCTACTACGGCCAGGGCAGGCATTGAGCCGGATCACTCGGCTCCGAAGAACCCGCCCAGTTTGCGGATGCGGGTCGGATGACGGAGCTTGCGCAGGGCCTTGGCTTCAATCTGACGAATGCGCTCTCGGGTGACGCTGAACTGGCGTCCAACCTCCTCCAGCGTGCGGCCGGCTCCGTCCACGAGACCGAAGCGCTGCTCGAGCACTTCGCGTTCACGCGGGTTGAGGGTGTCGAGCACGTCCTTGAGCTTGTCGCGCAGGAGGTTCATGGCGGTCAGCTCCATGGGGTCGCGGGCCTCCTTGTCCTCGATGAAGTCGCCAAACTCGGTGTCGCCTTCGCTGTCGCCCACCTTGGCCTGCATGGACACGGGGGTCTGGGCCATGCGCAGCACGGCGTTGACGCGTTCGACGGGCAGATGGATTTCTTCGGCGATCTCCTCCGGCGTGGGGTCGCGACCCAGCTCCTGGAGCAGCTGCTTGTGGACCCGCATCAGCTTGTTGATCGTCTCGATCATGTGCACCGGGATTCGGATGGTGCGGGCCTGGTCGGCGATGCTGCGGGTGATGGCCTGGCGGATCCACCAGGTGGCGTAGGTGGAGAACTTGTAGCCGCGCCGGTATTCAAATTTTTCCACGGCGCGCATCAGGCCCATGTTGCCCTCCTGGATGAGGTCAAGGAAGGACAGGCCGCGGTTGGTGTACTTTTTGGCGATGGAGATGACGAGCCGCAGGTTGGCCTCGATCATCTCGGTCTTGGCCCGGGTGGAGTCGGCCACGCAGCGGCGGGCCTCGGCGGCCTTGACGCGGAACGTGGCCGCCGACTGCCAGGCTTCCTGCTCGAACCTGAGCAGGGCCTGCCTGGGGTCCTGCTTTCTCGGATGGGCCTTGATGTCGGCCTCCAGCTTGTCGAGTTCGGCCAGCTTGCGTTCGATGAGGGCGACGAAGTCCTCGTTGATCTTCTGCTTGAAGAAGAATTTGGCGCAGAGCTTGAAGTAGGCGCTGCGGGCGGCGTCAAACGCGGACTGGGCGGACGTCTTCTTCTTCTCGGCGGCGCTGGCGATGGCCTTGTAAAGTGTGCAGCACTTCTGGTAGGAGTCATCCGCCTGCTGGGCCAGCTGGGTCAGCTTCTTGAAGTAAAGATCCCGTTCCTCGGTCTTCCGGTCGATCACGAGCCGGTCAAACCGCTCGATGCCGTTTTCAAGGTTGCGGGCGTACTGAAGGTAGCTGGCGGCGACGAAACCGATGTTCTGCAGGCTTTGCAGCAGGGAGTTTTCCGCCTGCTCGATGCGTTTGGAGATCTCGATCTCCTGTTCGCGGGTCAGCAGGGGCACCTGTCCCATCTGGCGCAGGTACATGCGCACCGGATCGTCCAGCATGTCCAGGCGTGCCTCCTCCTTCGGGGGCAGGGCGCTGGCGGCGGTCTTGCCGACCGGGGCCGGGACGCTGGCGCCGGCATCTGCGGAATCCGTGATGCGGATTTCCAGCGAGCGCAGCCGGATGATGATTTCTTCAATCAGGTCCGGCGTGATGATGCCGGAGGGCAGGGCGTCGTTCAGATCCTCCCAGGTGAGCTGGTCCTGATCCTTGGCAAGCCGGATGAGGCCGCGGATCCGGGACTGCACCTCGGGGGTGTTGATGTCGTTGTAAACAACAGTCGGGGCGGCGGTCGTCACCGTGGTTTTGCGCGGTCTGCCTCGGCCCCGCTTCACCAGCAGGCCTTCCGCCGTGACCGTGGGCTCGGGCGAAGGTTTTTCGACCAGGGGATGCTTGCGCGGTCTTCCGCGTCCACGTTTGACGGGGGAATGTTGAGCCGATGCAGAGGCCGACGACGTGGCTGCCTTTGAAGAGGCGGCTGGTCGGGCTTTGCGTTTTCCGGGAGCTGTTTTTTTGGAGACGGCCATAAGGTGCCGTTGAATGTCTGGGGCGGACAGACACCGCGCATCAGGGGTGATGAACGGGGATGGGGAACTCTGAATATCGAAACGCCCTGTCTGAGGTCAAGGTGTTCTTCCAAGATAATCCCCGGGTTAGTCTCAAATCAGAGGGGCGTTTCTTTAGGTCGTCAACGCATCGAAAACCGCCGGAACAACGACCCGCAGGCGACGTAAAAGAAGCCCGCCATGAACAGGCTGCGGTAGGGCACCGCGCCCCAGTCGCCCTTCTCCAGGGCAATCCAGAGCAGCCAGCCAAAGTAGCCGCCGAGGAGCAGCTCCGCCCACAGGCCCACGGATTTTCCCGCCTTGTAGTGGAAGCTGCGTGCGGCGGCCTCCGCCTTGTGGCTGACGCCGTACTTGGGCGTGCGGACAAATTCGGACTGATGACCGAGCAGCGCCTCGATGACCGCCCTCGCATTGTTGATGGTCATGCCGATGCCGAGGGCCATGTAGAGGGGGATGTAGGGCAGGGCTTTCAGCCAGCCCAGGGGGCGCTGGGCACCCTGGGCGGTGAGGTAGAAGGCGATGACGGTGATGGTGGCAAAGAAGAACAGCGGCAGGTCCAGGAAGACCGCCTTCTGCCAGGAGTTCTGCGGCAGAAAGTCCCAGGGATAAACGAGCACCAGCGAGATGAGGGTCAGCAGGTTGGCGAAATTGGCGCCGAGATGGGCGGTGGCCTCCAGCTTGGTGTGCAGGGGGAAGTCGCTGCGCCAGACCTGGCCGAGCATCTTCAGGCAGACCTGGATGGAACCCTTCACCCAGCGGTGCTGCTGCGACTTGTAGCCGTCGATGTCCGGCGGCAGTTCGGCGGGCACCAGCACGTCGTTGAGATAAACGAAGCGCCAGCCCTTGAACATGGCACGGTAGGTCAGGTCCAGGTCCTCGGTGAGGGTGTCGGCACGCCAGCCGCCGGCTTCATCAATGGTGCTGCGCCGCCACAGGCCCGCAGTGCCGTTGAAGTTGCAGAACTCGCCCCAGCGGCTGCGCGAAGTCTGCTCCAGCATGAGGTGGCCGTCGAGCAGAATGGCCTGCAGGCGCGTGAGCAGGGAGTAGTCGCGGTTGCGGTGAATCCAGCGGGCCTGGACGATGCCGACCTGCGGATCGGTGAAATGATGGATCGTGCGGTGCAGGAAGTCCGGGGCCGGGGTGAAGTCGGCGTCAAAGATGGCGATGAACTCGCCCTTCACGCTGACCATGGCCTCGTCCAGGGCCCCGGCCTTGAAGCCCTGACGGTTGTTGCGGTGGCGGAACTCCACGTCAAAGCCCCGGGCGCGAAGCTGCTCGGCGTGAGCCCGGGTCAGCTCGGTGGTTTCATCCGTCGAGTCATCCAGGAACTGGATCTGAAGCCGGTCCCTGGGGTAGTCCAGGGCGCTGACGTGAGCCACCAGCTGGTCCAGCACGTCCGCCTCGTTGAAGAGCGGCAGCTGGACGGTAACGCGGGGGAGTTCCTCAAACCGACCCTGGGGGACGGGCGGATTTTTGCGATGGCGCCAGTAGCCGTAAAGCACCTTGATCTTGTGCGCTCCGAAGGCGGACAGTCCAAGGCAGAGGATGATGTAGCTGGAGAGCCAGAGGAGCGTTTCCCACCGGAGCATAAAAGGGGGCGGAGAGAGGGCGCGGCACGGAGCGCCGTCAAGGGCAATCAGGGGGCCTAACGACCTTTTGAGGAAGGTTTCACCTCGTCCAGGGCGCTTTGCACATCACCGCGGTGCGGGATGCCCTCCTGGGCACCCGGCTTGAGGGTGGACAGGGCTGCGGCGGCGTTGGCCCAGCGGATGGCCTCGTCGATTTCTGCCCCTTCGGCAAAATGCGTGGTGAAGACGCCGGCAAAGGTGTCGCCGGCACCGACGGTGTCGATGGGTTGCACGGGATGCGTCGGGATTTCCTCGACCCCGGACTTGCTGATGTGCAGGGTGGGGCTGCCGCCTCGGGTGATGATGACGTGGCGGATGCGTTTGGCGGTCAGCCGCTCCTTCCAGGAGTCGTGATGCTGGGCCGCGGCGGCGGGCGAAAGGTCAAAGATCTCCCGGGCCTCGGGGTCGTTGACGATCACCACGTCGAGCTTCACGTCGCCCCAGGGGAAGGCCTTGGCGACCGGGGAGGGGTTGAGGACGACGGCC
>CAZXPU010000215.1:0-5008 GCA_964642905.1 uncultured Prosthecobacter sp. | reverse complement strand
CCAGCCCCCAGAGCCCGATGGCCGCGAAGCCCAGCAGCGAGGCCGCCAGCACGTCCACGGGAGGACAGCCAGGGCGCCCTTCGAGCAGCCTGAGCAGCA
The DNA here is from genome assembly GCA_964642905.1 of uncultured Prosthecobacter sp. GTDB lineage: Bacteria > Verrucomicrobiota > Verrucomicrobiia > Verrucomicrobiales > Verrucomicrobiaceae > Prosthecobacter. Next base: position 4,909 of record CAZXPU010000215.1, on the reverse strand, counting down.
GCCCCTCCCTCACCCCCAGCCCGCTCACCAAGACCGGCAGCGAGGCCACCCAATCCACCGCCGGCATCAAGCCCAGCATCAGGGGAAGGTCCACCGGCAGGGCCACGGCACACGCCGCCGCCCAGAAGGCGCCAAACGCGCAGGCCGTGCTCAGGCAGGACAGGGCAAAGCCGCTGAACAGCCAGGGATGGCGAAACGTGCCGGCAAACAAGGGCGACATCCAGCCCGCGACGCGGCGCAGCCCGGGCATCCTGGCAAACAGGCGCTGGATCGGAGGCTCCATGAGCACCCCCAGGCCCAGCACGGTGAGGACAACGGCCGGCAGCAGCACCGGGTCAATGATGGCAACCAGCCCCTGGGGCAAGGCGCCGCCGCGTGAAAAGAGGGCATACAAGGCGATGCCACCCAACAGCCCGCCGACATGATCCAGCACCAGCGAGCCGATGATCGCACCGCGATGATCCGGCAGCCGCCGTGACAGATGCAGCAACCGGACGCCGTCGGCTCCCAGCGGCCCGAGGAAGTAGAGATTGAAGAAGTCGGCAAACATCGTCAGCCGCAGCAGCTCGCGAAACGGCACCCGCAGGTCATAGACCCGCAGGAACCACCACCACCTTCCCGCCCAGCCCAGCAGCGAAAGCCCGCCCAGCAGCAGCGACACCCCCAGCCACCTCAACTCCACCTTGTGCCAGTCAAACTTCATCACCTCCTCCCAGCGCAGCCGCTGCAGCACCCAGCCCAGCAGAACGGCCGCACAGGCGAGTCTGAGCAGGTGAAAAAGGCGGCGGGTCATGCAGGAAATGAAGACGTTCGAAGACGGCCCGTCCGTCATAGAAAGCCCTGGCCTGGACTGCAAGAACGTTTGCCGCCCGGCAGGCGGCAGGTGATCCATCTCAGTTCATCTTCATGCACACATCCCGGCCCTGCCTGCATGGCAGGGCCCCTCCATTCAAGGAAAGGGTGCGAGGCTGTCGATGAGGTCAGTTGATCTCCGGCACTTCAAAGCCTGCGCGATATTCGCGGCGAAGAAGCGCCAGGGCCTCGGGCGTCGCCGTCGGTCCGACCAGGGTTTCCTTCTCCGAATCGATCTCCAGCAGGGAGCCCACCCGCAGTTCACCGGGCTTGAGCGTGATGTCATTGGCCGCCAGATGCGCGGGCGTGTCATCGATCACCTGCTGCCAGGGCTCGAAGTCCTTGAGCTGGGCCTTCGCCTGCTCGTAATCGCCGCCCTTGCCAAGCTGCCAGGACATGTTGCCGAGGTGGCACCAGGCGCTGGAATAATGGATCTTCTCGATCTCGCCGTTCAGGTCCTCCGGCTTCCGGCTGCGGATCGCCGCGATGAAGTTCGCCGCATGCTTGGCGCCGCCGTCGCCCTTGAACTTCTGGATCACCTTGCCGCTCAGGTCATGCACGGAACCGCCGCCGCGACCACCGGCATAGTAGCCGTTTTCGCATTCGATGACGAGGAAGGCGCTGGTGCGCCGGCGAAGGTAGACGTCCGACGCCTTCATGCCCGTCTTGCGCGGCAGGTTGTGAACGTCCATCACCACCGGCACGTCACCGGTGTCGAAGTAAACAAAATGGGTGTTCGGCGTCTCACCCGCGTCGTTCCAGCCAAAGCGACCGCCACCCGCCAGCACACGCTTCGGCAGCGGGATCTTGTCGCGGAAGACGACGTTGCGCAGGTCGTCGAGAATGTGCGGCCCCCAGTTGCCCAGCTCGCCGTTGCCGGTGTTCCAGTTCCAGTGCCAGTCGTAATGGAACTTCTCGCGCAGGATCGGGATGTCCTGGGCCGGGCCCAGCCAGAGGTTGTAGTCCACCGTGGTCGGCGGGGTGATCGGCGTGTCACGGCGGCCGATGCTGGCCCGCATGCCGTAGTGGTTGCAGCGGACGTGCTTGATCTTGCCCAGCGCGCCCGAGTCGAGGTAGGCCTTCAGTTCCTGATGAAAGGGGTCGCTGCGCTGTTGCGTGCCGCCCTGGACGATGCGGCTGTGCTTGCGCGCCGCCTTCACGAGCTGGCGCCCCTCCCAGATGTTATGGGAGACCGGCTTTTCCACATAGACGTCCTTGCCCGCCTGGATGGCCCAGATTGAGGCCAGCACATGCCAGTGATTGCCGGTGGAAACCACCACGGCGTCGATGGTCGGATCCTCCATGACCTTGCGCAGGTCCTGGGTCGTCCTGGCGTTGGGGAACTTCAGCTTCGCCTTGTCGAGGGCCGCAGTGTCGGCGTCGCACAGGCAGGCGATCTCCACGCCCGGCACCTTGGCCATGCGTCCGGCGTTGCCCATGCCCTGCCCTCCGAGGCCGATGCTGGCGATGCGGATGGCTTCGTTCGCCCCGAGCACGCGGGAGGCGGAAAGGGCGGTCGTGGCCAGGGCGGCGTCACGCAGGAAGGAACGGCGGTTGAGGGCGGTCATGGTTGAAGAATTCGTTGGCGGTCCGGGATCAACGAAGCAAGCCCCCGCCACCTGTCACGTCATGAAAAGCTTGTTTGGCAATCCGCAGAAAGTCTCATGATCCCCCAGGGGGGCGGACCAGACTACCGCTTGCATCCCGGCGGCACGCCCTTACTCTCGCGGCCCCTGAAATCCAAGAACATGACACAGCTCGACCAGCTCAAGCAATTCACCACCGTCGTGGCCGACACCGGCGACTTCGAGGCCATGAAGGCCTACAAGCCCCAGGACGCCACCACCAACCCCTCCCTCATCCTCCAGGCCTCCCAGAAGGCGGAGTACAAGACCCTGGTCGACCAGGCCATCGCCGAGTACAAAAACAGCTCCCTCTCCGGAGCCGCGAAGGTCGAGGCCATCATGGATCGCATCCTGATCCTCTTCGGCCTGGAGATCCTCAAAATCGTCCCCGGCCGCGTCTCCACGGAAGTGGACGCCCGCCTGTCCTTCGACACCCAGGGCAACATCGACAAGGCCCGCCACCTGATCGGCATGTACGAAAAGGCCGGCATCCCACGCGAGCGCGTGCTCATCAAGATCGCCTCCACCTGGGAGGGCATCAAGGCCGCTGAAGTCCTGCAGAAGGAAGGCATCAACTGCAACCTGACCCTGCTCTTCAGCCTCGCCCAGGCCGTGGCCTGCGCCGAAGGCGGCATCAAGCTCATCTCCCCCTTCGTCGGCCGCATTCTTGACTGGTTCAAGAAGAGCACCGGCAAGGACTACGGCCCTGCCGAAGATCCCGGCGTCCAGTCCGTGACCGCCATCTACAACTACTACAAGCACTTCGGCTACAAGACCGAGGTCATGGGCGCCAGCTTCCGCAACAAGGGTGAGATCACCGAACTCGCCGGCTGCGACCTGCTCACCATCTCCCCCGGCCTTCTCGCCGAGCTCCAGTCCAGCGAGGAAACGCTGGTGAAAAAGCTCGACGCCTCCGCCGCCCAGTCGATGAAGATCGAACGCATCGGCGGCGATGAGAAGACCTTCCGCTGGCTCTTCAATGAAGACGCCATGGCCACCGAAAAGACCGCCGAAGGCATCCGCAACTTCGGCAAGGACATCGTCAAGCTCGAGAAGCTGATCGAAGCCGGCCTGTAAGCCGCTGACCCTCAAGCAATCAGCGCCCGATCCCCCGCCAGGGATCGGGCTTTTTGCGTTTCAGGAAGGTCATCCCGGGAAACCCACGCCCACCTCTTGCTGGACCCACTTCTGATTTCGAAAGTCTCTAAAGGTTCATGATCTCCAAAGACGGGGTTCCCGGCTCCTCGGAAAAACCAGGATTCTCCCCGATCCTGTCAATCATGCCAATCTTGTGAATCCTGTAGCCCATTTGGCGATGCAAAAACCCGCCCGGATTAGGCTTCTGCGTTTCCTTTCTGGACACACCCCTGCTTTGCAGTTCTGTGACACTTTCGTTTCATTCCATGGAAGCCTTTCGCGAACAAAGCCTGATGCTCTTCAGCGTGCCGCTGATCCTCCTCGCCATCCTGATCGAGGTGGCGGTGACGCATTTCCGCCACATCCGCGCCTACACCTGGCGGGAGACCCTGACCAACTTCTACCTCGCCGCCCTCAACGGCAGCCTCGACCTCCTGCTGCGCGCCACGGTCGTCCTGCCCGTCCTGGTCTTCTGCTGGCAGCACCGCCTGGTCTCCTGGGAAAAGGGCTGGGCTTACTGGCTCGCCTTGTTTGTCATCGAAGACTTCGCCTACTACGCCCTGCACTTCGTCGATCATCACTGCCGCCTGTTCTGGTCCGTGCATGTCACCCATCATTCGTCGCCCGAGTTCAACCTCACCACCGGCTTCCGCTCCTCGGTGTTCCAGCCGGTCTATCGCACCGCCTACTTCGCGCCCATCGCCTGGCTCGGCTTTGAACCGCTCGACGTCCTGTTCATGTATGCCGCCACCCAGATCTACGGCAGCCTCATTCACACGGAACGCATCCGCAGGCTCGGCTGGCTGGAGCATGTCCTCGTCACCCCCTCGCACCACCGCGTCCATCACGCCTCCAATCCGCGCTACCTGGACAAGAACATGGGCATGTGCCTGATCCTCTGGGACAAGCTGTTCGGCACCTTCCAGGCCGAGGACGACTCCGACCCGCCGCGCTACGGCCTGACCAAGCAGCTTCCTGATCGAGGCCCCGTGAACATCGTCTTCCACGAATGGAAGGACATGCTGCGTGACTTCTGGAACAGCCCCCTGCCCCTCTGGAGACGGATCGGCCACATCCTGCGCGGCCCCGGCTGGAAACCCGGCCCGCAGTGAATCGCGCCCTCGTCCGAGCCGAAGGCTCGAAAGAGACAAGCCGGCGGTGAAGCGAGGCTCGGCGAGCGAGAAGCACACGATGGGTCATCCCCTTTGCACAGGTCTTCGGATGACTTCCCGCGAATTTTCGGAACGGGATGAAGGCATGGCCACTACCCGTGGGGCAACGAATCATCTAGAGCC
>CAZXPU010000214.1:0-5054 GCA_964642905.1 uncultured Prosthecobacter sp. | reverse complement strand
GGCGCACGGCCCTGCTGGTGAGCCTGGTCTTTTACCTGGTGTCCTTCGGAACCACCATCCCTCTGGCCATCTACCTGACCTTGCAGAAGCTGCCCATCGACAACACGACGCTGGTCCTGGTTTCCCAGTTCACCGGCTGGCCCGCCGCCCTCGCCGCCGGCCTCTGGATCGGCAGGTCATCCTGGAAGGAGAGCTATGCCCTGCGCCGCTGCCCGGCTCGGCTTTTCCCAGGCCTGCTCCTCGGCTGCTTCGGCCTCACCTTTGTGCTCAACCGGCTGGCGACCACCATCCCGATCCCGAAACATTTCGAGAACCTCTTCAGAAGCCTGGCCAGCCAGGACAGCCTCTGGGTTTCACTGCTGGCCCTGGTGGTTCTGGCACCGCTCTGCGAGGAGCTGTTCTTCCGGGGCTGGATGCTGCGCGGCCTGCTCAAACGCTATTCGCCGACGCAATCCATCGGGTTCACCGCCACCCTGTTCGCCCTCTTCCATCTGAACCCCTGGCAGGCCATCGTGGCCCTGCCCCTCGGCCTGCTGTTTGGCTGGCTGGCCTGGCGCACCGGCTCGCTCCTGCCCGGCATTGTCGGACATTTCATCGTCAACTTCACCGGCTCACGGCTGCTGATGCCGGTCGGCAACTTGCTTGGCTACTCGAAAAAGCACCTGGAGGACGCCCTTCACCTGCCCTGGGCCATGGTCGGCCTGGGCGGCGCGCTCGCCCTCTCAGGTCTGATCTGGATGACCGCCAGCCTGAGGAGCCGTTCCGATTCCCCCAGCCTGCCGACTGCCTGAACCTGCGGCTGGGATCCATCCCGTGCCGTTAACAAACAGGTCCCGTGCCCTGCGTTCTTGCCTCTTCCAAAAGCTTAAGGTAAATTAAATAAATGAAGTGTCCCCACTGCTCCGCCCTCCTCTCGGCCAGCCAGGCCAGTTGCATGGCCTGCGGTTTTTCAGCGACCGCCATCCGCGCCTACCTGGGGGCCGACTGGGTGCGGCTGGAGCGCATCACGGACGTGGCGGGGCGGCTGAACCTGCGCGAAACGCGCCACCTCGAAACGGTGCTCGACGAGTTCGAAAGGCGCTTCCCTCAATGCTTCATGGCCGCCTACATCGGCGTGCTGCCTGACACCCTGACCCTTCCCGACCTGGGTTTCTGGCTCATCAACCACGGCGCCTTCCAGACCCATCAAATCACCCGGCGCAATGACTTCGCCATCGTCATGCTGGTGGACCCTCTGCGCCAGCAGGCCGCCATCACCCTGGGCTATGCCCTGGAGCAGGCGCTGCCCGAACCCGTCCTGCTGGACATCCTGAAAAAACTGCGCCGCCCCCTGCGTCGCGGCCAGGTCGCCGAGGCCATTGAATCCGCCTGCCATCGTGTGGACCAGGTTCTCCGAAACCTCGGACGTCGCGAACAACGCCAGCCGGATTCTCTCCCGGCCAGCGTCGGCGACGCCTCCGACCTCGGCCTTCACAGCCTGCGCCCGAGCCAGCCCCGCAGTGTCAACCAGCCGGGCACCGGCAGGCTTGCTGACAAACCCTGAGCCCTTCCATGAAACCTCCCCGGCACCGTCCCCTCGCAGCTCTGCTGCTGGCCTGCCTGTGGATGCTTGTTCCGACCTTGCCACTTCCAGTCGATGCCCAGTCGATCGATGCAGAGCTGCCCCTTCCCCGCTGGGAGGAATCGCCGCCCAGCCTGGATTCCCTGAACCCCGGCGGACCGTTCAACAACCTCCTGCCCGGCGCCCTGTTCCCGGCGCTCACCGACAGTTCCGAAGTCCAGCGTCTCGGCCCTCGTCTCGATGACGCACCCACCGGCCTCTCCTCCCAGATCGGTCCCACCGACCTCTCGCTCTTCCTGCACGGCAGCCTTCTGCAAAATGCCCGGCCCGCCCAGGCGCCTCGCGTTCCCACCCCGGCCCTGGCAATCCAGGAACTGCCGCCTGACCAGGTCGCCGCCCTCGCCGACATCCCCGCCAATGAATATCTGGCCGACCCCCAGAACCTCGTGCCCGAAGTCGTTCGGGGCGACCTGGACAGGCTGCTCGAATTTCATGCCTCCGACGCCCGTATCCGCCTGCATGTGCTGGTACTCGATGCCGATCAAAAGCTGCCCGCCTCGGCGGATCCCCTCCAGTTTGCCCATGGCAGCCTGACCCGGCACCTCTCCTGCCTCGCGGTCTATCCTCTCGGCGAACCCTGGCGCACGCGGATTTTCCTCTCCAAAACTCTGCATCACGCAGCGGCGGCGGACGAACTCGCCGACATGGCCTCCGACTGCATCCGCGACGCCCAGGAGGCGGACGAACCCTCCGAACAGCTTCAGCGCTACACCATCCGCCTGTGCACCCGGCTCTACTGGCTGCAGAAAAAGCTGCCCGACCCGGCCATGCGCAGCGTCGTCAACACCACACCCTCGCTCCAGGAAGTCACGGGTTCCCAGGAATCCGCCGCCAGTTTTGTCAGCCGTTATCTCCTGCCAGCCAGCCTGCCGATGGCTGCGATCGGAGGTCTCGCGATCCTGGGACTGCTCTTCAAACGGCTCAAAAAGCGTCGCCAGAATCATCCCGGCCACGTCTGGATCCTGCCCGAGCCCGAGGTCATCCCTAGGCTTGGAGGGGCCTTCTCCGCCGGGGCGGGCGCCGTCTTATCCTACAAGCAATAAGCAGAAGAAGGCTGTACACCTTGTGAAAAAGTCGCGTTTCCTTGCCCCCCGTTCGTAAACCCCGCAGCCAGGCTTTTCTTCTCGCCAGCCCCGGGTCCTGCCGCCTAGAATTCCCGCCCCCCGCATGTCCAAAAATCTCAGCGCCCTCTCCTTCCGCAAAGGCATCGAAAAAAATGTCTTCGAACGCATGGTCGAAGCCGCCGAAAAACACGGCACGGCCGAACGGAACGACCTCGTCCATCAGATGGGCCAGGATCATCTTTTTGGCGATGCCCTGACGCTCGGCGCGGTGAGCTTCTACGACTTCCTCAAGAAGGAAAACGCCGGCAAAAAAATCTTCCTCTGCAACGGCAGCGCCTGCCTCTGCGCCGGCACCCAGGACAAGCTGCACCACAGCCTCGAAGGCCACTTCAAGAAGGAGGAGATCGGCCACATCTGCTGCCTCGGCCGCTGCCACGAAGGCGCCGCCTTCCAGTTCAACGGCCAGAACTACTCGGGCCTCTCCAACGAGGCCCTCGCCACCCTGGTCAAGACCGGCCAGGGCGACGGCACCGATCGTTATGCCGTTGTCTCCAACCTTCAGCCCGCCCTGCTCACCGCCGAGTTCCCGGGCATCGACGCCTATTACGCGCCGTTCCGGAAACTCATCACCGAAGGCAGCCGCGACGCCCTTGCCAGTGAACTGAAGGACAGCGGCCTGCGCGGTCGTGGCGGCGCCGGATTCCCCCTCTCCATCAAATGGGCCGGCTGCCGGGCGGCGGAAGGCAGCGTCAAATACGTGGTCTGCAACGCGGACGAAGGCGATCCCGGCGCCTACATCGACAAGTACCTCATGGAGCAGCGTCCGCACAGCGTGCTGCTCGGCATGATGGTCGCCGGCTGGTATGCCGGGGCTGAATCCGGCGTCCTCTACATCCGCGCCGAATACCCCGACAGCGTCCGCATCGTCGATGCAGCCATCCAGGACCTGCTCGCCGCCGGTCTTCTTGGAAAGAACATTCTCGGCACCGGTTTCAACTTCCTGCTGAAGACCATCAAGGGCGCCGGCGCCTACATCTGCGGCGAGGAAACGGCCCTGCTCGCCAGCATCGAAGGCCAGCGTCCCGAGGTCCGCACCCGCCCGCCCTTCCCCGTCAACGAAGGCCTCTTCCGCAAGCCGACCATCGTCAACAACGTCGAGACCTTTGCCAACCTGCACGCCATCCTCTCCATCGGTGGCAAAGCCTACGCCCAGATCGGCACGCCGCAGTCCACGGGTCCGAAGTTGCTCTCGCTCGACAGCCACTTCGTGAAGCCCGGCATTTACGAAGTCGCCATGGGCACGCCCCTGCAGACCGTCATCGACCTTGCCGGAGGCTTCAAAAATCCCGTCAAGGCCATCCAGGTCGGCGGCCCCCTGGGCGGCATCGTCCCCCTCTCTCACGTCAGCCAGCTCACGGTCGATTTTGAAAGCTTCAAAAAGGCCGGCTTCCTGCTCGGCCATGCCGGTGTCGTCAGCATCCCGGAGTCGATGCCGATGATCGAATACATCCAGCACCTGTTCCAGTTCACCGCCGATGAAAGCTGCGGCAAATGCTTCCCCTGCCGCCTCGGCAGCACGCGCGGCAAGGAACTCATCGCCAAGGCCCGTGGCGACAGCAGCTACAAGATCGACCGCGAGCTGATCAACGATCTGCTCGACACCATGGAGGCCACCAGCCTCTGCGCCCTCGGCGGCGGCGTGCCCCTGCCGATCAAGAACGCCCTCCAGCATTTCGAAGCCGAGCTTCGTCCTTACTTCCAGTCTTAATTCCAGCCCCGCCTTCCTTCGTCATGGTCCAGGACCTCTCCACCCTCACCGCGTTCATCGACGGCGAACCGCACCGTTTTGAAAACGGCGAAACCCTCCTGAAGTTCATCGACCGCCATCGCGGCCGTGGCTTCGTGCCGACGCTCTGCGACGCCCCCCAGCTCGAACCTTACGGCGCCTGCCGCGTGTGCAGTGTCGAGGTGGCCCTGCAGGCCGACGGCCCGCGCCGCGTGGTGGCGAGCTGCCACACGCCCATCGCCCCGGGCATGCACATCTTCACGGAATCGCCGAAGGTGCGCCGCCTGCGCAAAAACATCGTCGAACTCGTCCTCACCGACCACCCCCTGGACTGCCTGACCTGCGAGGTCAGTGGCAACTGTGAGCTGCAGACCGTGGCCGCCAAGGTCGGCATCCGCGGCGTGCGTTATCCTGCCGGGGCCAACCATCTCGACCGAGCCAAGGACCGCTCGCATCCCTACATGACCAGCGAGCTGGCCAAGTGCATCAACTGCGCCCGCTGTGTCCGTGCCTGCGATGAAATCCAGGGACAGCACGTGCTCTCCATGCACGGCCGCGGCTTCAATGCCAAGATCATCAAGGG
>CAZXPU010000213.1:0-5079 GCA_964642905.1 uncultured Prosthecobacter sp. | reverse complement strand
CTGGTTTTTCGTCACCACCGGCTCGGCGGCGAAGGTGGAGACGACAAGAAGCAGGGCGGGCAAAAAGCGCATGAGGCCGATGAAACGCGGTCAGGTGAGGAATCTCTCAGTGTGGTTGAGTCCTCCGGACTCATCAGAGGCAGTCGGGACGACTGCACCACACTCCTGACGGGCGCCGCGCTCAAATCACGATGCGTGAGCCTGGCTTCGCAGAAACTCCCGCTCCGCCTCGCAGGGGGCCAGGTCGGCGGCGCGCAGGTAGGCGGCACGGGCTGCTTTCGGCTGGCCGAGCCTGGCGATGAAGCTGGCGCGGATGGCGTGGTAAAGATGCTGTGTCTCGAGGGAGTGACGGTTGGGGATGCTGTCGAGGGCCTGCAGACCAGCCTCGGGGCCGTGGACGCGGGCGATGGCCACGCTGCGATTCATGGCGACGACGGATGTGGGCTTCAAATGCAGCAGCTGATCGTAAAAGCTCAAGATGCGAGGCCAGTCGGTGCTCGATTCATCGGCGGCGAGGCAGTGGCAGGCGGCGATGCCGGCCTCGAGATGGTAGGGGCTGATCGTGTCACCGCTGGAGGCCGCGCTGAGGGCGAGGACACCGTCTTGAATGAGCTCCATGTCCCACTGGCTGCGATCCTGATGATGCAGGCGCACGATTTCGCCGGTGGCGCCGATTCTTGCCTTCAAACGAGATGCGTTGAGGCACATGAGCGCGAGCAGGGCCTTGGTGGCCGGCAGGGCGGTGGCGTCATTTGCGGCGAGCAGGCGCGCGAGCCGGATGGCTTCGTGACAAAGCTCCTCGCGGATGAGACGGTCGCCGGAGGAGGCCTTGTAGCCTTCGTTGAAGAGCAGGTAGAGCGCGGCGAGAACGCCGTCGAGACGCTGAGGAAGTTCGGCGGCATCGGGCACGGCAAAAGGCAGGCGCAGGTCGCGGATGAGCTGCCGGGCACGGACGAGCCTCTTGGCGATGGCGGCCTCGCTGGTGAGGAAAGCCGCGCCGATCTCCGCCGGGCTCATGCCGCACACGGTGCGCAGGGCGAGCGCGAGCTGCGCCTCGATCGAGAGCTGAGGGTGAAAGCAGACGAAGAGCATGCGCAGCGTGTCATCGGTGAGGTGCGGTTCATCAGCAGGTTCCTCCCGCTTGAGCCAGCGCTCCTGTTCGGCGGTGATCTGCGCCTCCTTGCGCTGCCAGGTTCGCTCGCGGCGCAAGGAGTCAAGCGCGAGATTTTTCGCGGCCTGGGCGAGCCATGCGGCCGGATTGTCCGGGATGCCTCGGTAGGGCCAGGACTGCAACGCACGTACCAGCGCCTCCTGCACGGCATCCTCGGCGAGCTGCAGCCGGTGCGTGCCGAGATGCGCCGCGAGCGTGGCGACGAGCCTTGCCCCTTCGCGCCGGAAAAGATCATCCGCCACGAGGCTGGGGCTGCGCTCGGAGGGCTGGCTCATGAGCACGTGTTTTCGGCAGGCGGTCCGCCTTCGACAAGCTTCGCCAGGTGCTGCAGCGATTCCTGCCAGCCGAGGTAGCAGGCTTCTGCGGGGATGACTTCGGGCACGCCGGCCTGCGTGATGTTGATCTCGGTGCCGCAGGAGACGGATTTCAGCTTCACCGTGACTTCAATCGTGCCGGGCAGGTTGGGGTCGTCGAAGACATCGGTGTAGCGAAGCAGTTCGTTCGGCACGAGTTCGAGATATTCGCCGCCGAAGGAATGGCCGTGACCGCTGCTGAACTGCGTGAAGGCCATCTTGAAGGTGCCGCCGACCTTCGGTTCAAGATGGAACACCTTGCACAGGAAACCGTTTGGCGGCAGCCAGCGGGAAAGTGCGTCAGGATCGAGGAAGGCCTTGTAAACCCGTTCGGGCGGCGCCTTGAGCACACGATGGAGGTGGATGGTGTGGGTGGGCATGGCTGGTTGTGGCGGCTCAGGGGTTTTTGGGGACGGTGACCATGCTGATCTCGGCCTCACACCGGCCGGCAAAAAAGAGGCAGGGTTTGACGACGGGTTTCATGAGAGATGAGGAATCAGGATTCCATGGCCTTCACCTCCGCCATGGGACGGCAGAGATCGGCGATGGGGCGCACCTCAATCTGGGCGCCATAGGCGAGGATGGGGCAAGCCTGGGCGAGCTTCACCGCCTCATCGGTGGAAGCCACGGCAAGCTGGAAGTAGCCGGCGATGGCCTCCTTCGACTCGGCGAACACGCCGTCGGTGACAAGGCTTTGTGCGCCGCTGACAAGCCTGCCTTCTTCCATCAGCGGCTGGGCGCCGCGGAGGAGGCCTCTGCTTTGCAGGCCTTCCACCCAGCCGTAGAAATCGGTCATGACGCGCTGCAGTTCGGCGGGTGAGAGGCCGCTGTTCCAATGCGTGCCTCGGATGAGCAGCAGGTGCTCGCCGGTCGATTGTTGATGGTTCGGATTCATTCAAAGTGGCGTTTCGTTCGTGTGGCGGTAGGCGGAGCCGCGCTCGGATTCCAGCGGCCGGATTTCAAAGATCAAACCATGGGCCAGCACCGGGTTCTGCGCGGCAATGGCCGCCGCAGCCTCAAGGCTCTCGGCCACGATGATCCAGTAACCGCCGATGACCTCCTTGCCCTCGGCAAAGGGGCCGTCCGTGCGGATGCCCTCGCGGGTGACGAGGGCTGCCTCCATGGTGAGGCGCGAGCCAGGCTTGAAGACGCCGCTGGCGAGGTTCGCCTCATACCAGGTATAGAACCGCTCAATGGCCGCCTCGATGTCGTCCTTGCTTGAGTTTTTATCCCACTGACCGCGTGAGAGCAGGAGGTAATTGTTGCTGGCAGGCGTGCTCATGAGCTTCACTTTGCTTCGGGTTTGGTGACGAGCTTCGCCATGTCTGCGAGGCCCTTTTCGAACTCGGGTCCACACATGGACTCGCAGTCCATCACGAGGCTGATCATCCTGGCGAGCATACCTTCGTTCCTGCCATGCATGGCCCAGGTGACGGTGGTTTTGCCACCGTCGGAATTGAAAAGATAATCCACGGTGCTGACGCCCTCCATCGGCTCCATCCAGTCCATGCGCAGGCGGATGAATTCGTTAGGCCTGCTTTCGGTGATGGTGGCCCTGCCTTTGCCGGTCTTGCCGCCCTGCCAGGTTGAGGCGGCGCCGACCCCGCTTTCCGGCCCGAGGTATTCGACCTTGGCGCCCGGGTCCATTTTCAGCCAGGGGTTGAACTCGTTGAACTTCCTGTGGCTGTTGAACCAGACGAACACCGCCTCCGGTGGCGCTGCGACGGTGATGCTGCGTTCAACGCGGAAATCCGGCGATTTCAACAGGGCTGCAGTGATGAGGCCGAGGACAAGGAGGGTGATGAGGATGAGGCTTTTTCTGATCATGGCGGCGACGGGTTGGCTGTGGTGTGAAGGAGAGATAGGCGCTGCTAGCCGCGCACGGCCGCCTCGATGGCGGCGACATCAATCTTGGACATGGTCATCATGGCCTCAAAGGCTCGTTTGGCGATGGAGCGGTCCGGATGCGTGAAGGCCTGGGTCAGCACGACGGGCGTGATCTGCCAATGCAGCCCCCATTTATCCTTGCACCAGCCGCAATGGCTCGCTTCGCCGCCGTTGCCGATGATGGCGTTCCAGTAACGGTCGGTCTCGGCCTGGTCCTGGGTGGCGACCTGGAACGAGAAGGCCCAGTTGTGCGGCACACCGGGCCCGCCATTGAGTCCGAGGCAAGGGATGCCCATCACGGAGAACTCCACCGTCAGCACCTCGCCTTCCTTGCGAGAGGGATTGTCGGCCGGGGAGCAATGAACCGGACCGACGGTGGAATCGGGAAATGTCTCGGCGTAGAAACGTGCGGCGGCCTCGGCATCGTGATCAAACCAGAGGCAGACGATGTTTTTGGCGGCTGGGCTCATGAGAGTGGGGGCGAGGAAGTTCGGGCATCGCTCACCGGCGGCTAAAGATGACCGGACGACCGCAGGGGGCGCTTTTCCCATCCTTCCAGGAGACGCCTTCAAGCTGGAAGTGGTCTGCATCGAGGAAGGTGTAGGTGGCTCCGTGCATGTGCATCTCCCTGGCTGCATTCAGGCCGGGGGTTGGAGCCAGATCAAAGGTCAGCGAGCTGGCCGTTTGTTTCACCAGCTTCATCCGTGGCTGGTTCCTCAGCATGCAATAGTGTGTCATGGCGAGCCTGCCGTTGATGTCGTGATACACGCTCAGCATCTCCATCGGAGTGCCCTCGGCGAAACGCTCCTCGATCACCGAGCCGCCTGCAATGAGGCGGAACTCAGTTTTCATCGTCCCCATCTCGGGTGATTCGCCCGACCACCTGCCCACCAGCGACTTCATGCGCTCAAAGGCTTCGGAGCCCTTGTAAGGGGGCATGTCGGCACAAGCGGCCTGTTTCGTCGGTCCGGTCTGGCATGAAGTGAGAATCGCCAGGGCGGCGACGGTGAGGAAATGGGGCAGCTTGATCATGGGCGGGCGGGGTGAAGGTTGGATGACCGGGTTTTCCTGTCAGAGCATCGACGAACAGGGTGCTGCCATAAGGACAGAAAAAGTAAAAAAATGCCCCGCTGTTGGCTGAGCACGGGGTGCCGGACTGGAATGGCAGCATCACAGCATGTGAAGCGTCAGGCCGTCAAGACGGGCCTTGTGCCCGGGGCCTCCGGCTGATCAGACGCCGTCGGGACGACGGCACCCACCTCATTCACCCTCACTTCTTCTTCCCGCTGCTGATGAACTCGTCGCGGGTCACCCAGCCGTCCTTGTCGGCGTCGAGCTTCGCGAAGCGGGCCCTGGCCTCGGCTTTGTCGCCGCCCTGGCCGGCGAGGTATTCGGACTCGGTGAGCTTCGGCTTGCCGGGATAGAGACGGTCGTAGCGTTTGTCGCGCGGCTCGTTCGGGTCGTAGGCTTTGCTTTTGCTGCCGCCGACGTTTTTGGCGACCTTGCCGCTCCTCTTTGGCTGAAAGTCGCTGCCGGTGGGCGGGAGGTGCTTTTGCAGCGAGGCGATCACCTCGGCGTGCTCCGGCTTCGCGGCGAGGTTGACGGTCTCGTTCGGGTCGTTCTCATGATCGTAAAGCTCGATGAAGCCGATATCGGCGGTGTTGCGCT
>CAZXPU010000212.1:0-5135 GCA_964642905.1 uncultured Prosthecobacter sp. | reverse complement strand
TTCCTGTCCTCTCTGACGGGCCAAGAATGGCCCGATTACTGTAATGGGGGCATTCCTGCCCCCTTCTGACGGACGAGGAATCGCCCGATTTCCCCAAACCGCGGGCCAGGAATGGCCCGATCACACCTCGGGCGGCATCTTGGCGAGTTTTCGCTGGAGGGTTCGGCGATCGATGCCGAGAGCTTCGGCGGTGTGGGAGATGTTGCCGCCGCAGTCGTGCAGCACGCGCTGAATGTGCTCCCATTCGAGCCTGGCGAGGCTAGGCACGTCGTTGGCGGAGGGGCGGGGCGAGGCGCTGGCGCGGCCTTGCAGCGCGGCGAGCACTTGGTCAGCACTGGCGGGCTTGAGCAGGTAGTCATCGGCGCCGAGCCGCACGGCTTCGAGGGCACCGGGAATGCTGCCATAGCCGGTGAGCACGATGAGGCGGACCAGCGGCAGCTTCTCACGCAGCGTGGGGATCAAGGTCAGGCCGTCCACCGCGCCGAGGCGCATGTCGAGCACGATGGCGTGAATGCCGCCGGCCTCGACAAGGCCGAGCGCCTCATGCTTGCCGGCGGCTTGCAACACGTCAAAGCCGCGACGCCGCAACGCGAGGGCGAGCGTGGCCCGAAACCCGTCGTCATCTTCAATGAGGAGCACATTCATGAGTGGGCGGGAGGTGGTTGAGGCAGTGTCAGCGTCACGCGGGCACCGCCGGTGGCGAGGTTTTCGACCTCGACGCTACCCTGCATCGAAGCGGCGAGTCGGCGCACAAAGAACAAACCGAGGCCCATGCCGCGGCCGGGATCACGCGTGCTGCGAAAGGGCTCGCCCCAGTGGCGCAGCATCTCGTCACTGAACCCCGTGCCGCGATCCTCGACGATGAAACGCAGGGCCTCAGAAGCCGATTCGACACGCAAAACGACCTTTTCATGATCCGCAGAGGCCAGCAGCGCATTTCGCAGCAGGACGAGCAAAGCCTCGCGCAGGCCAGCGCAGGCCACCGGAGCCTCTTGGGCCTTCAAATCGAGCTTCACACGCTGGCGCTGCGTTTCCGGCAGTTCGTTCAACGTGGCCTCGATCGTGCGCCAGACGACGCAGGGCTCGGCGGAGCGACCAGTGGCCTCCTGGCCGAGTTCGCGGAGGCGCTGCAGCACTTTTTGGCAGCGCTCCGCCTCGCGCAGAATGATGGCCGCCGTTTCCGCATCGGGTTGTGCTTTCATCTCCTCCGCCGCCAGCGCGATGGTGCCGAGCGGCGTGCCCAGCTCATGCGCAAAACCCGTCGCCAGTGCCGCGACCGAGAGAAAACGCTCGCGGGCATCCAGCTCGCACCGCAGACGCTCGCGCTCCTTTTGCAGACGATGCGAGCGGCGGCGCAAGGCGAGCAGCAGCGTGAGCACAAAGCCACCTGAGAGCACTAGCGCGGTGAGAAAGCCCTGCGTGAGCCTTTCTCCCGGCACTGCGGAGCCATCCTGCATGCGCAGCGGCACCGCGCACTGCCAGAGCCAGAGAAAAGCGCCTGTCATCAGCAGCCCGAGACTGACCACCGCCGAGGATCGCAACGCCACAGCCGCGAGCGTGAGCTGCACGAGGTAGAACAGCGCGAAGGGGTTCACCAAGCCGCCCGTCCAGTGCAGCAGAAAGGTGAGCGTGAGCGAGTCACAAAGCAGAATATGGAAGAAGCCATCCCGCATTTCCCAGCGGATCTGCCGCAGCCACCATTCGAGCAACGCGTTCGTGATCAGCGTCACCACCACCGCGCCGCCGCACTGCCACCACGGCACCTCCACGCCCAGCCTCCACACGATGTAGAGCGTCGCGCCCTGCCCCGATGCCGCGAGCCACCGCAGCAGCACCAGCACACGGGCGGAAAGCGCTCCACCGGCCCACACCTCGCTCAGTCCGAGCCATCGCTGCCAGCGTGGCATGGGTGAGGGAGGATGAGTGGCGTGAGGCATGGTATTCGGGCCATTCCTGGCCCGCGAGAGTGGCGGTGGCCGTAATCGGGCCATTCCTGGCCCGTCTTTGAAAAGGGGGCAGGAATGCCCCCACTACTTCGCGCCTTTGCCTTTTTCCAGCATCAGCTCAGCGATCTTGCGCAGGCTCGCATCGCCGAGATGGGCAAAGGCCGGCATCTGCGGCAGTTCCGGCCGTTTCTTCCCCGGAGCCTTCGCCCACGCGACGATGCCATCGGGATTGCCCGCGTAGATTTGAGCGATCTCCGTGAGCGGCGGGCCGACAAGCTTCACGTTCGGCGCATGACAGGCGGCGCAGTTCATGAAGAGCTGCTCGGCTCTCTGCTCCGCCGGGGCGGGCGCGGCGGCGAGGTTTTTGTTAAAATCAGCCAACGCCGCCGCATAGCGCTCGGTGCGTTTTTTGATCTCCGCCTGATGTGGCGCCAGCGCCGCCTTCCGATACACATGCCGTCCGCCGCCCATGCCGAGCACCACGAGCGAAAACAGTGTCACGATGAGCAAGTAGCGGCTGCCGATGCGGGTGTCATCTCGCTTTACCTCGCCCAACAGCAGCCACACGGTGAGCAGCCCCACCGCCGCACCGCTGGAGATGATGACATAAAGTTCGGTCGTGATGCCCACCGATGGCAGCGTGAACAGCAGCAGCGGCCCGAGCACGAACTGCGCGAGCGTGACATAGGCGCACACCTTGTAGAAAACCCGTCGCAGCTCCGGCCTCGTGAAGCCGTCGAGATGGGAGAGATCGGCGTTCTTGCGCCCGAACCATCCGGCGAGGAACAAGCCGGTCATCGCCACGCTCGCAGCCATGAAGTGCAGGTAGCGCGGCAGCACATTGCCGATGCTCAGGCTCGAAAAGAAACCCTTCACCTTTTCCCACTCGCTCGGGAAGAGCATGAGGTTCACGTTTGCCAGGAAGATCAGCGGAATAAAAAGAAACAGCAGCGCCGCACCGAGGCCGGTGAGCTGATGCAGCGTCTTTTTGCTGCCGCTGGTCCACGTGTCCCAGGTGTATTTGTGCAGATACGTGAGCAGGAAAGCCACGATCACCAGCGGCACGATCATGAGCCACGCGTGCCCGGTGAGCGCGTTCGCAGAATACCACTGCATCGTGTAGAGCAGGTTGATGCACAGCAGCGGCCCGATGCCCATCACCACCGCGAGGCTTTTATTCACGGTGATGGTCTGCGCCACCTCATGCGCCAGGACGTCCCAGCGCTTGTCTTTGAGTCCCATCCACTCCAGCGTCACCACGACCAGCGATCCGCCGACCATGAGGTTCACAAACAGGATGTGAATCAGGAAAAAAACGACGAGGCAGACCACCAGCAGCCACTCCGGCACGGGAAGCGGCAAAGGCAGGTTACGAGGCACGGGCGTGGCGGCAAAGAAGGTGCTCATGAGGTCGAAATCAGCGGGTGGAGTTGGTTTGCACGGTCATCGCGGGCTTTGTCTTGAGCGCCGGGGCAAAGGTGATGCCCTCGGTCTGCGCCCCGTGTAGCGTCTCGGGCTTCTCGCGGAGCCTCAGGATGTAGGCGACGAGAGCCTCGGCCTCCTTGTCGTTGCCCGGAAAGGGCGGCATGAAGGTGCGTGTCTGGTGCATGCCCTTGATGAAGAGCGTCATGCCCGCGGGGTCCCACGGCTTGCCGCCGCCATACATCGCGGTGAACTTGTCGAGCACGCTGTTCAGCCCCGTGGTGCTGTGGCAGCGGGAGCAGGCGATCATAAAGACATCCTTGCCGCACTCGACCTTGTTCGCCTCCGTCACCTCGCGGTGCTTCACATACGTGGCATGCTTCAGCAGGCCCTCGCTCTGCAGGAAGGCCAGCTCGTCCTTGTGAATGCCGTTCGAATACATGTATTCGCCGATGACCCAGGGCTTGCGCATGAACTCACGCGCCCGCTCGAAGTGCCCCAGCAGCCAGATGCCCATGAAACTCGGGATCAGCAGCGCCCAGCGCGGCAAGATGAAGGCATCGCTCAGCCCGCCGATGCCGATGATGACAAAGGCGACGATCGTCCAGCCCAGCAGCGACTGAAACTGCCCGTGCCAGCTCATGAACTCCTGCGTCAGCAAAGCCACCGAGCTGTTCGCCTTCATCGTCTCCGGGATGCAGTTCCAATACCACGTGCCAAAGAGATACACGCCCAGCAGGCTCACCAGCACCACATGCGACATGCGATACACGATCCATCGACGCAGCCTCTGCGGACGGTCATCGCCCACCGTGGTCGTTTTGGTGAAAAAGAACGCCGCGAACCAGACGAAGACTGCCGCCGTCATCAGCGCAAAAAACGTGCGGAAGCCGAGCTGCGGCGCGTAGAGCGGATTCGTCATCGCATCAAGGAAGGCGCGTGTTTGATTCCATTCGCCCGGCTTCATCATGAAGCCCAGCACCGCCACGATCAGCGCCATCGTCAGCCACGACATGATGCTCAGTGCCACGCCGATCTTGATGTGCTTTTTCTTCTTCTCCGGCGTGTCCGCCTTCTTCCAGCTCAGGAACCACCAGCAGATGAGCGCCACCTCGCTGATAAAGACCAGCCATTCCGCGAACCAGCCCCAGAAGAACACCCGCAGCAGCGATCCGATGGCAAACGGCGCGAACAGCGAGGTTGACAGCCAGATTCCCACGCCCGTCATCGCGCCCACGGTCGTCGTGACGATGAAAACGATGAACGTGATGCGATAAGCCAGTCGGTCGATGTCCGGCCGGTTGTTCTTGTGAGCCCACCATTCCATCCACGTCAGCAGCGGATAGGCACCCACCGCCAGCGGGTGATTGATAAGCACATGCAGACTGGCGATGAGTCCGATGATCAACCGTCCACCCGCGAGGTGGTCCATGTAAAATGAAGGGAAGTCCATGACACCTTCTGATTCGCCATCCACGCCCGCTTTGAAATGCGGCAAATCCCCGCACCTTGCGTCCCCGGCGCATGACCGCACCGTCTTTAGGGGCCAGGAATGGCCCGCATTCGCCAGCGATCCGCGTGAAGGCCGGCAGGAAGCTGCGGCCTGCCCGCCCCGGCGACGCCCCCTTCATCTGCTCCTTCCCCGGCCACGGCATCATCATGCGCGGAATCCTGAAGGCAAAGTAACCGGGGCATTCCTGCCCGACCTGTTTGTCAGTAATGGGGGCATTCCTGCCCCCCTGCCTGGCAGTAACGGGGACATTCCTG
>CAZXPU010000211.1:0-5263 GCA_964642905.1 uncultured Prosthecobacter sp. | reverse complement strand
CGCTGCCAGGACTGTTTAAAACTGGTTGTGTGGGGGTGGGGGTGGCGCCGGGGGGGGGGTGGAAGCATACGCGGCCGCACCGCCCCCTCCTTGCGTCAAAGCGCCGGTTCCGGCACCAAGGGCGTTTCAGGGGGACTGCATTTCGCCAAGGAAGACGTCCACCTGCTGCCCCACATAAAGTTTGGACTTGTCCGGGGCCTTCAGGCTGTAGATCACCTGCAGCACCCGGGTGTCCACCCGTTCCGTGCTCGCCCCGGTCAGGGACTGCTTGGGGATCACGAAGGGCTCGATGCGCATGAACTCCAGGTCATGGCCGTTTTTACCATCGCCCTTCAGGAAGGCCCTGGCCGGCATCTTTTCACGGACGGAGGAGGCGTTCTGCTCGTCGACGTCGACGCGCACCTGCAGGGTGTCGATCTCCCCCAGCACCATGGCCGGCTGCCGGTTCTGCGGCGACGCGTATTCACCTGGGCGGATGTTGACCTGAAGGACGGTGGCGGCGCGGGGCGCGCGAACCGTCATGCGCTCGATGAGCAGGCGGGTTTGCCTGACGGCGGCATGGGCGGCGTCCAGCTGGGCCTGCGCCTGGGCGGCCTGAGCCCGGGCCACGGTCACATCATTGGTTCGGTTCTTCAGCTCATCCTGCGTGATGGCGCGCTGGTCCGGCACCGACTTCAGCCGCTCCAGCATGTCTTGCTGCTTCACCAGCTGAGCCTGGGCGATCTCCAGGGCGGCCTTGTTCACGTTGATCGCCGCCTCCTGGCTGATCAGCTGCGCCTGCAGTTCGCGATCGTCGAGCTGGAGAAGCGGGTCTCCGGCCTTCACCTTCTGCCAGACTTTGGCCTTCACCTCGGTCACGAGGGCCGGGACGGGCGGGCCGATGTTGATGTTTTCCTCCAGAGCCTCCAGGATGCCCGTGGCGGCCAGACCTCGCGCGAAGGGCTTTTCCGGCGGAGCCACCGGCGGCGGTGTCACCGGCGTCTCCTGGGCGCGGATCACCTCCATCACCTGGGTCATCTGCCACACGCCCGCCACGGCCAGTGCAATGCTGCCGTAACGGACGAGTCGGGGAAGGACGTTCATGCGAGCTGATACGCTTGTCATCCGGCCCTGGCAACCGCCGCCATCCCTGGCCGCACGAAGGATGCTTCATGCGGCATACGTTATCAGCTCATGCGCGCCAAGCTCTCTTCGCTGCTTCTCCTGGCCTTCTTCTGCTCCATGCCCGCCTTCCTCAGGGCCGGCGAATTTCGTGTCGGTGCGGCACGCGTGGACATCACGCCCAAGGACGGCACGCCGCTCGGCGGCTATTACCGATTCCGTGGCTCCGCCGGGGTGCTGGACCCGCTTTATGCCAAGACCCTCGTGATGGAAAAGGATGGCGTGCATGCGGCCATCGTCGTGCTCGACCTTTCGGGAACGGTGCGGCCGGTCGTGGAGGCGGCGCGGAAGGCCGTCCAGGAACAATGCGGCATCGAGGGTGATCATGTGCTGATCTCCGGCACGCACACCCACACCGGCCCCCAGCAGCCGCGCGGCTCGCTCATGGATGACATCACCAAGGTCAACACGCCTCCCGGTGTCGCCTACATCAGCGCCCTTCCGGGTCTCATCGCCGAGTCCGTGAAACAGGCGAAGGCCAGGCTGGCCCCTGCCAGCGCCTCCGCCGTCATCGGCCGCGCCGAGGGCATCAGCTTCAACCGCCGGATCCTGCGTGAAGGCCAGACCGAGGCGATCTGGCAGGCGAAAAAACTTCTCGCCACCGACAGGCCGGCGGGCCCCGTGGATCCTGAAGTCGGCATGCTCGTTTTTCATGGTGCCGGAGCGGATGCGTCGCCGCTGGCCTGCCTGCTGAACTTTGCCATGCATCCCACCTCCGTGGGCGGCGGCGTCAAGATCTCCGCGGATTACCCGGGGGTGTTCACGCGCCTGGTCAGCGAACGCCATGGCCCCGGCATGATCTCCGTCTTTGCCAACGGCTGCTGCGGCAACATCAACCATGGCGACTACATCACCGGCAGACGCCGCAGCACCCTGGAGCTCGGCACGGCGCTGGCCGATGCGGTGGACGCCGCCTGGCCTCGGCTGAAACCGCTGGGCACTTTTGCGCCGCGCGTGCTTTCCACCCAGGTCACGCTGGAACGCCGCGCCGTCTCCGAGGCGCAGGCCGCGAAGGCCAGGGACATTGTCTCGCGCATGATGACCGAAAACCTCGGCACCGTGCCGATGGCCGAGGCGGTGTGCGTCATGGAGACGCTGGACAAACAAAAAGTGCCGCTGACGGCGGAGGTGCAGGTCATCGCCATCAGCGACGAGCTGGCCGTCGTCTCGCTGCCGGGTGAGATTTTTGTCGAGCTCGGCCTGGCCCTGAAGAAGGCTTCGCCGTTCCGTCACACCTTCATCGCCGAGCTGGCGAACGGCAGCATCGGCTACGTTCCGAACCGTGAGGCCTGGCCGCAGGGCAATTACGAGGTGGTCAGCGCCCGCTGCGCCCCGGGCAGCGGCGAACGTCTCGTCGAGGCCGCGCTCAAGCTGCTGAACGAGGCAAGGAATGGAGGATGAGAAGGCATGTCTTGTTGAAAATGGAGCCGCTGGCATTCTTCCTGGGTGCTGTGTAGGGTAGCCTTCCATTGATCCCCATGCCTGATTGTTTCACCCAGAGCCGCCGCCATGAGACCTGGCTGACGCTGCCGTCCCTGCTTTGGATGGCGGCGTTTTTCGCGGTGCCTGCGCTGAACTTGTTCCTGATTTCCTTCCGGCCTGCGGAGGTGAGCGGGGATGTGGGTTCGGGATGGACAACGGATGCCTGGCGTGTGTTTGCCGAGCCGGGCTATCAGGAGGTGCTGGTGAGGACCCTGGGCATCTCGCTGGCGACCACGGCGGGCTGCGTGATTCTGGCGCTGCCGGCCGCCTGGTGCATCCTGCTGGCAGCACCCTCCAAGCGTCCCTGGCTGCTTCTGGCGCTGGTGCTGCCCTTCTGGACAAGCTTTCTGGTGCGCGTGTTCTCCTGGCGCGCTCTGCTCCAGTCCTCCGGACCTGTGGCCACGCTGCTGACGGAGCTGGGGCTGCTGGAGGATGGCGGCATGCTCCTCTACAATCCCTATGTCGTGGTGCTGGTGATGATCTACACCTGTCTGCCGCTGGCGGTCCTGCCATTGCATGCGGCAATGGAAAAGTTTGACTTCGGCACCTACGAAGCTGCGCGAGATCTGGGCGCGGGTCCGCTCCGGGCCTTCTGGCAGGTGGTGGTTCCGTCGGTGCGCGGCGGCATCGTGGCCGCCTGCCTTCTGGTGGGCGTGCCCAGCCTGGGATCCTACGTCGTGCCTGAGATGGTGGGAGGCATCGACGCTGAAATGCTGGGCAGCAAAATCGGCCAGCGTCTTTTCTCCGACCGTAACCTGCCGGAGGCCGCGGCCCTGGCCTCAGGACTGGCCCTGGTGGCGATGCCGCTGGTCTGGCTGAGCCTGCGCCGCCGAAAGGAGGAGCCTTCGTGAGCATCGCCGGAAAGGTTCGTCGCCCGTGGTTCTCCAGGCTGGTGCTCCTGGGCGTGCTGCTGTTCCTCTACCTGCCCATGATCGTGCTGGTCGTGAACTCCTTCAATGCCTCGAAATATGGCGGGCGCTGGGACGGCTTCACACTGGGCTGGTATGAAAGGCTTGTGCACGATGAGGCGACCCTGGCGGCCCTTGGCAGCACCCTGAAGATCGCGGCACTGGCGACCGGGGTCTCGACGCTGCTGGGCACGCTGGCGGCCTGGTGCCTGCATCGTTATCGGTCGCGTCTGCAGTCGCTGCACCTGGTGGTGACGGAGCTGCCTCTTGCCGTGCCTGACATCTGGATCGGCGTCGCGCTTCAGCTTTTCTTCATCCAGACAGGCTGGGAGCTTGGCTTCGGCACGGTGCTGACGGCCCATGTCACCTTCTGCCTGTGTTATGTGACCGCATTGATGGCCGGGAGGCTGCAGGATTTTGACATGCAGCTTCTCGATGCCGCGCGTGACCTGGGCGCGGGGCCCGTGCAGGTGGCTCTGCGCATCGTGCTTCCCGTGCTTCTCCCGGGCATGATCGCGGCCGGCCTCATGGCCTTCATCCTCTCCGTGGATGATTTTGTCATCACCTTCTTCGTCTCCGGTCCTGGCGGGGCGACGCTGCCATCCAAGGTCTATGCAATGGCCAGGACAAGCCGGAACATGCCGGTCATCAACGCGCTTTCCACAATCCTCATCCTCGCCACCCTGCTTGCCGCCCTTGCAGGCCATCGCTTCTTCAAGCCAAAATCCGCATGAAGCTTCTCAACTCCCTTTTGCTTTCATTCCTCCTGACGGTGTCGCTCCAGGCCGCCGGAGAATCCCTTCATGTCTACGTCTGGGCCGACTACATCAAGCCGGAGCTCATCGAAAGCTTCGAGCAGAAGCATGGCTGCAAGGTGGTGGTCGACACCTTCGACTCCAACGAATCCATGTACGCCAAGGTCCGTGCCGGGGCGGCTGGTTATGACATCCTCGTGCCGAGCAGCTACATGGTGGGCCTGCTGTGGCAGCAGGGGCTGATCCGTGAGCTCGACCGCAGCCTGATCCCGAACGCGGTCAACATCGACCCGGAGGTTCTTTCGAAGCTGGAGGACGCGGCGATGTCGCACAGCGTGCCCTATGCGACCAGTTACGGCGTGCTGGCCTATCGAAAAGATCGTTTCAAATCTCCCCCCGCCTCCTGGTCTGCTCTGGAGTCCGCCGATGTCAGGCGCAGGGCCTGCCTGCTCAACGACATGCGTGAAACCCTGGGCGCCGCGCTGCGCCACCTCGGCTTCAGCGTCAACACACGGGACGTGGGGCAGCTCGCCAAGGCCGGCGAGGTCGTGAAGCGCTGGAAGAAGGCCGTCGCAAAGTTTGACAACGAGCAGTACAAGAGCGCCATCGACTCGGGCGAGTTCGTGCTGGTTCACGGCTACAGCGGCGACCTGTTCCAGGTGGTCGAGGAAAACGACCAGGTGGGCATCCTGGTCCCGGAGGAGGGCGTCGTCATGGCCTGTGATGAATTTGTCATTCCTCGCAGCGCCCGCCAGCCAGCGCTGGCCCACGCCTTCATCAACTTCCTGCTCGATGGCGTGGTGGCGGCCGAAAACATGGAGTGGACCGGCTACGTCTGCCCGAACAAGGACGCCATGGCGCGTGTCAGCCGTGAATTTCTGGCCAACCCGGCGGTGGCCATTCCCGAGGCGGTGCGCGAGAAGAGCGAGGTGATCCGTGACCTTGGCAATGACCTGT
>CAZXPU010000210.1:0-5271 GCA_964642905.1 uncultured Prosthecobacter sp. | reverse complement strand
TTCCTGTCCTCTCTGACGGGCCAAGAATGGCCCGATTACTGTAATGGGGGCATTCTTGCCCCCTCTAGGGCACACGCCCCTCACGAAAGTGGGGGGCCTGCCTTGCTGAAAAGGGCCCGGTCCTGGCGTTGATACAGCATGACCCGTCTGTCATTCGTCCCTCTTTTACTCCTCGTCGCCTCCGCCCACGCCCAGAACGACTCCGGAGGCAATGATGTCGCGGACAAGCCTGTGGCCACGCCGGTGATGCAGTGGCGCTTTGACGGCGAAAAAGCCCCCGGCCCCCGCGCCCCCACCTTCCCCGGCTTCTCCCAGGCCAACACCGCCCGGCTCTTCACCGGCGACGCCAAGAAGTCCGCCATCACCGTCCCCGACAGCCCCGAGCTGCGCTTCGGCCTGAACGAAACCATCACCCTCGAGGCCTGGGTCAAGCCCCAGGAGGCCTCCGGCGTCCCCTACATCCTCGGCAAGGGCAGGCTTGGCACGAAGGAGTTCGGCCAGGATAACCAAAATTACGCCTTCCGCCTCCAGCACGGCAAGGACGGCACCCAGATCGGCTTCCTCTTTCGCAGCGCCGACGTCCCCGGCAAAAAGGGCGACTGGCATCGCTGGTGGTCGAAGGAAACCGTGCCCACCAGCGGCTGGCATCACATCGCCGTGACCTACACCTACGGCCAGCCCCGGAGCATCAAGGGCTTCATCGACGGCCGTGAAACCGACGGCACCTGGGACATGGGCGGCGCCACCGACCGCGCCCCGGTGACCGACGGCGACTCCCTGGTCATCGGCAGCGGCTCCACCCTGGCCTCCTCCCACAGCTTCAACGGCTGGCTCGACAACGTGGCGATTTACCGCGGCCCCATCGACACCGAGGCCCTCAAGGCCAAGTACCAGTTCATTCCTCCGCCACCCCCGGTGACCCAGAAGCAGGTTCCCGCCGGCAAGGTGCTGGTGCAGATCGCCGAAGAAGGCATGCCCGACGCCAACGCCTGGCCCAGTGAACCACCGAAGGTCGGCGAAACCTTCACGGAGGACGTGTTTGGCTTCTTCGACTTCCCCCAGAAGTATGTGGAAACCGGCGTGCGTGGCGACCGTCACATCCCCTTCCTCTACCGCGCCGCGGCCTCTGTGACCTTCCCGAAAGGCAGGCATCGCCTGCTGCTGCGCGCACGCGGCGCCACCAATCTCCATCTCGACGGCAAGTCCGTCCTCACCACGCCCTTCCCGCCCAAGGACAGCGACGGTCATCATCTCGTCGCCGATCAGAAGGACTACCTCGACCTCGGCCCCGACTTCCGCTTCGCCCCTCCCGGCAACCGCGAATCCTGGTGCGAGTTTGAAGGCACGGGCAAGCCGCAGTTCCTCGTTTTGGAAACCCTCGTTGGCAGCTACGTCGGCAAGGCTGTCCGCCGTCCTGAGCTCGGTGAAACCGTGGTCGCCTGGTCAAAGCAGGGCACGGACAGCTGGCAGCTCGTCAGCCCAGGCAAACGCAGTGTTCGCTACAATGACCAGGGCTGGGCAGCCTACGAGAAGGAGCGCAACGCCCATTACAATGAGATGAACATCTCCCGCCGTGCCGAGCTGCGCGCCAAAACCGAGCCCTACTGGGCCAAACGCCGCGAAGCTGCGAAGGCCTGGCTCGCCAAGGCCGAACCCGTGAAGGTTCCGGAACTGCCCAAGGGCTTCCCCGCCAACAACGAAATCGATCATTTCATCGGCGCCCGCATCGCGGCCGTCAGCGCCCAGAGCGCGAAGAAGGGCAGCATCGACTACTTCAAGCAGGTGCAGCCGCTGCTGGAGGCCAAGTGCACCGAATGCCACCGCGGCACCAAGGCCAAGGGCGGACTGCGTCTCGACACGCTCGCCGACGCCCTCAAGGGTGGCGAGTCCGACGGCGCCGCCATCGCCCCCGGCAAGCCCGACCACAGCGCCCTCATCGCCCGCATCACCACCGACGACGAGGATGCCATCATGCCGCCCAAGGGCAAGCCGCTCAGCAAGGAGGAGGTCGCCCTTCTGACCACCTGGATCCAGGAAGGCGCCACCTGGCCTGACATTCAGGCCGATCACCTCACCCTCACGCCATTGACCGACGACCTCGCCTTCCTGCGCCGGGTTTACATCGACACCCTCGGCGTCCCCCCCACGCTCGCTGAAATCGCCGCCTTCCAGAAAAATCCGGACCGTGTGAAGCTGATCGACAAGCTCCTCCAGGACCCGCGCTGGGCGGATAATTGGATGGGCTACTGGCAGGATGTCCTGGCCGAAAACCCCAACATCCTCAACCCCACGCTCAACAACACCGGCCCCTTCCGCTGGTGGCTTTATGAGTCGCTCAAGGACAACAAGCCCATGGACTTCTTTGTCACGGAGCTGCTGCGCATGAAGGGCAGCGAACGCCTCGGCGGCCCGGCGGGCTTCGCCACCGCCTCGCAGAACGACGTCCCCCTCGCCGCCAAGGGCACCATCGTCAGCACGGCCTTTCTTGGCGTCGAGATGAAATGCGCCCGCTGCCACGACAGCCCGACCCACAAGTCCATCCAGCAGGACCTCTTCGAGCTCGCCGCCATGATGGGTTCCAGCCCGCTTGAGGTGCCCAAGACCAGCAGCGTCCCCATGGACAAAATCCACGCCGGAGGCCGCAAGCCGCTGATCGCCGTCACCCTCCAGCCCGGCACCAAGGTCCAGCCCAAATGGCCCTTCCCTGAGTTCTGCGACGAATCCGCCGGCGACCTCGCCGAGTTTCCCGAGGACAGCCGCGATGTCCTCGCGGCGATGATCACCGCGCCACAAAACGAACGCTTCGCCCAGGTCACCGCCAACCGCGTCTGGGCCCGCTTCATGGGCCGCGGCATCGTCGAACCCGTCGAAGACTGGGAAAAGGGCAGGCCCACCCACCCCGAGCTCATCCGCTGGCTCGGACGCGAACTGGTCCGCAACGGCTACGACGTGAAGAAGCTCGCCCGCATCATTCTCAACAGCCAGGCCTACCAGCGCGCCACCGACAGCGAGTTGAAGAACACCAGCCCGCTCTTCACCAGCCCCGCGCCCCGCCGCCTGCAGGCCGAACAAATTGTGGACAGCCTCTTCGCCGCCACCGACAAGCCCCTCCGCACCGAGGAGGTCTGCCTCGACATCGACAACACCCGCGACCTGAAGAACGCGATCCACCTCGGCAAGCCCTACCGTTCCTGGATGCTTACCAGCACCAGCAACGAGCGCGACCGCCCCAGCCTCGCCCTTCCCCGCATCCAGGCCGTTGCCGACGTCCTCAGCGCCTTCGGCTGGCGCGGCTCGCGTCAGGACCCCATCAGCAAGCGCGACACCGACCCCAACGTCCTCCAGCCCGCCATCCTCAGCAACGGCACCGTCGGCATCTGGCTCACCCGGCTCAGCGATGACCATGGCGTCACCGCCCTGGCCCTGAAGGATCAGAAGCTCGACGCGTTCATCGACCAGCTCTTCCTCAAGCTGCTGACCCGCCATCCCTCCGCCCAGGAGCGTGAGATTTACACCCGCCACCTCTCCGAGGGCTTTGAAAAGCGCATCCTCAACGACTCGGCTCGGCGCGCCCCCGAGCCCACCACGCGCAGCCCTGAAAAATACGTGAGCTGGTCCAATCACCTGGATGGCGAGGCCACCACCGTGCGCATGGAGCAGGAAAAGGCCGCACGCCGTGGCGATCCCCCCACGGAAAAGCTCGACGCGAGCTGGCGCGGCCGTCTTGAAGACGTCCTCTGGGCCGTGCTCAACGCCCCCGAATGGGCCTTCAGCCCTTGATTCAAGGCCCCGTCGTTTTCTTGCGCGGCGGCATCGGCCCACGGCCATGCCGCCGTGTGTTTTCTTGAAGCAAGGATGGTTAGAAACCCCCTCCCCATCCCGTAGGTCTCAGCCCCCGTGATGAAGCTGACGCCCGCTGTTGTTCTCCTGCTCGCCCACCCCCTTGCCGCCCCCGGCGCGGAGGCCCTGCTCACATTCGAAAAGGACGTGCGCCCCATCGTCAAGGCCCACTGCACCCACTGCCATGGCGAGGAGGAGAAGCCCGAAGGCGGCGTGGATCTGCGCCTGCGCCGCTTCATGGATGAAATCATCGTTCCGGGTCAGCCCGGCAAGAGCAAGCTGGTCGAGGTCATCCGCTCCGGAGAGATGCCTGAAAAAGGCAAGCCCCTCAACGAAGCCCAGCTGGCGGTGATTGAAAAATGGATCGGCCAGGGTGCAAAAACAGCACGCCCCGAACCTCTCGCGCTCGCGCCCGGCCCCCTCATCTCCGACGAGGACCGCTCCTACTGGGTCTTCCAGCCGATCAAGCGTCCTTCCGTGCCGCTGCAGGCGCCTGCCAAGGTCCGCACGCCCGTCGATGCATTCATCCTCGACAAGCTTGCCGGCAAGGGCCTCTCCATGGCCCCTGAGGCCGACCGCAGCACCCTCATCCGCCGCGTGACGCTGGATCTCACCGGTCTGCCGCCCTCCCCCGAGGAGGTGGAGGCCTTCGTCAACGACCGCTCCCCCCTCGCCTACGAACAGCTTGTCGAACGCCTGCTGGCCTCGAAGAACTACGGTGAACGCTGGGCGCGTCACTGGCTCGACGTTGTGGGTTATGCCGACTCCAACGGCTACACCGAGGCCGACAGCCTGCGGCCCCACGCCTGGCGCTACCGTGATTATATCGTCCGCTCGATGAATGAGGACAGGCCCTGGGACCAGTTCATCCAGGAGCAGCTCGCCGGTGATGAGCTGGCCGCCGCCACCCACGCCGACTACCAGCAGGCGGTGCTGGATCCACGCCGCACCGAACAACTCATCGCCACCGCGTTCCTGCGCATGGCCCCGGACGGCACCGGCGACACGATCGACGACGCCAAGCTCGCCAGGAACCAGGTCATCGCCGAGCAGATCAAGATCCTGGGCTCCTCCCTCATGGGCATGACCCTGTCCTGCGCCCAGTGCCATGATCATCGCTACGACCCCATCACCCAGGCCGACTACTACCGCCTGCGCGCCATCTTCGACCCCGCCTATCACTGGGAGTCCTGGCGCGCCCCGAACAGCCGCCTTTACTCGCTTTATTCACCGCAGGAACGCGCCCGGGCCGCCGAGATCGAAGCCCAGGCCAAGGCCATCGAGGCTGATGCGCGGGCCATGAGCAAAAAGTTCCTCGACGAGATCTTCGAGGTCGAGATCAAGAAGGTTCCGGAAGCCGAGCAGGCCGCCTTCCGCGTCGCCCGTGACACCCCGGTGGCCAAACAAACTCCGGAACAAAAGACGCTCATC
>CAZXPU010000209.1:0-5364 GCA_964642905.1 uncultured Prosthecobacter sp. | reverse complement strand
TGCCATTGTTTCTTTGTTATTCATCCAAGCCAGCCTCCTGAAGGGGCAGGCCCCCCTCTGGGTGGGAACCACTGACCTCTCGAAAAACGAGAACATTCCCTTTTTGAAGGCCGAGCACAGCATCATCGACGAATGCACCCAAGGTGAGTACCAATTCACCCTGGGTGCTGACATCGTCTTTCATGAAGGCGAATTTTTCACGCAATGGGCAAACAGCAAGGAACATGAAAATGATGCGGAAAGCCTTAGTCGTGGCCGCCGCTCAGTAAATGGCAAAACCTGGGGGCCTCGCGAGGTTATCGCACCTGGATTCGAAGGACCTGGCTTCCACTCAAGCGGCGTGTTTCATTCAGAGCCCGGAAGGCTGCTGACGTTCAACTCAGAGATTCAGCAACAAAAAACGCCCAACGGCTTTTTTCCCGGCCTGTGCACGGACGCCTTCGTCTGGAAACCTGCCACAAAAAAGTGGGAGGCCCAAAAGGTCACCGGCCTCGAAGGCTTCTGGCCCCTGTGCAAACCGGCGCGCCTAGCCAACGGCAAGTGGATCATGGCCGGAGCGCAAAACGCACACAAGACCGTCCTCTCCGCAGTGGCCATTAGCGAAGACAATCAACTCACACGCTGGAGACAAAGGGTCATCCCACACCCCTCCGACCTTCCTCCTGAACAGATGTGGGGAGAGACCACGATCACGGTTGAGGGCACAAGGGTGCTTGCAATTGTTCGCAACGGAAAAAAGGGCGGCATCGGTTTCTGGCATTCCATCAGCACGGACCATGGTGAAACATGGCCCGAACTGCGCGAGAGCAACATCCCACATGGAGGTGGCCGACCCGTGATGGGGCGTCTGGCCGATGGGAGACATTACCTCGTGGCGAACATTCGCACTCGCAACACGCTGGTGCTGGCACTCACTCAACCTGGCAACTTTCGGTTCGAACGCATGTACAGGCTCATTGACAAACCATCTCCTCCCGTGCGTATGCCCAGCGGGGCAAAGCGTTCTCAGTGGGGTTATCCAAGCGCGGTCGAGCACAACGGCCGCCTATATGTGGTCTATTCAGTCACCAAGGAAGCCACCGGCCTGACTGTTGTCGACCTAAGGAAAGCCCGCTGAGCACAGAACTTTTTTTATCACTCGCTGCCATGGGTGCCTGATTAGACATCCGAGCTGATGCACGACCATATTCCTGATTTATTCATGAAAGCACAGTTTCACCCCTCCGTATCCGCCTACCTGGGCCATTCACCGATCCCACACTTCATCGGCGGCCAGGATCATCCTGGAAGCAGCTTGCGCCAGGTCATCAACCCCTCGGATGGCTCTGTTCTGACTGAGGTCGCCTGCGGCGGCGAAGAGGAGGTCAACCTCGCCGTAGCGTCTGCTCACCAGGCGTTTGCCTCATGGGCGGAGCGGCCGGCGGTCGAACGCTCCATCCTCCTGCACCGGCTTGCGGATAGGATTGAAAAGGAGGCATCCGTGCTCGCCCAGATTGAAAGCCTGGATGTCGGCAAGGCCATCACTGCCACGGAGTCCTTCGACATCCCTTTTGGCATTGAATGCATTCGCTACTTTGCCGATCTGGCGGCGCGCCTGAGGACCGACACCCCTCTCGCGATCAAGAACATGGAGGCAAGGATTCACCGGACTCCTCACGGTGTCTGCGGTTTCATTTTCCCCTGGAACTTCCCCTTCAACCTTCTGCTCTGGGGAGTCATTCCTGCCCTTGCGGCGGGCAATACCGTGGTTGTCAAACCTTCGGAAGTCACGCCATTGAGCACGCTGTTTGTGGCAAGGCTGGCGGCGGAGGCAGGCTTTCCTCCGGGAGTTTTCAATGTCGTGACCGGAGATGGAACAGCGGGCGCGGCGCTCGCGGCTCACCCACGGGTCAGACGCATGTCGTTCACAGGTTCCCCCGAAGTGGGCAGGAGAATCGGCGCGACATGCGGGAGCCGCCTGATTCCCTGCAAGCTGGAACTGGGCGGCAAAGGTGCTGCAGTCGTCTTTGAAGACGCCGATGCGGAAAAGACGGCCGCACAACTGGCCGGGGCGATCACCTTCAACACAGGCCAGGTCTGCTGCACCGCCACGCGCTGGATTGTGCATGAGGCCATCTATGATGAGCTGGTGGAAAAGGCCAGCCGCGCCCTGAGCGCCACGCAAATCGGCCCCGGCCTGGATCCGGGAACGCAGATGGGACCTGCCGTCAGCGCCGTTCAGCGCGACCGCATTCTTGGCTACCTGGGCAAGGGTAAGGAAGAAGGCGCGGAGGTGGTGCTCGACGGAGGTCCCGCCGAGGTGAGTGCGGCAGGTGCGGGCTTTTACGTCAAGCCCTGGCTGCTGGCCGGATCACCCGACAACATCTGCTGCCGCGAGGAAATTTTTGGACCGGCGGCCTTCCTGCTGAAGTTCCGTGATGAGGCCGAGGCGATCGCTCTGGTGAACCGGCTGGACTACGGACTCGCCAACAGCGTCTGGAGCGCCGACCTGGGCCGTGCCAGCCGGGTTGTGGAAAAACTGGCGGCTGGCAACGGCTGGATCAACGCGCATAATGTGTTCGCCTACGGCCTGCCCTATGGCGGCGTCAATCGCAGCGGGCTGGGAGGCGGCGTCAACAGCCCGGCAACACTCCAAGACTACCTGCGTGACCAGACCATCGCCCGCCCCCTTTGAGCCCGAGGCCACCTCTGTTGGAATCGAGCAGCTTCGGCATCTGCTGGCCGAGGATGGATGGATGGATCCGGCGCGAGCCAGGCTGACGCCGCTCTCAGGCGGCGTTTCGAGCGACGTGGTCCGAGTGGACTGCGACGACAGGACCTTTGTCGTCAAGCGTGCGCTGGAAAAGCTGAAGGTGAAAGACAGCTGGTTTGCTGACGTGGGGCGAACCCGGTACGAGCACCTTTACATGGAATGCGTCTCCGCCTTTCTGCCCCATGCCGTGCCTCAGGTTCTTCATGTCAATGATCGAAAGGGCTACTTCTGCATGGAATGGCTTGGCGATGGCTGGGACAACTGGAAGCAATGCCTGCTTCAAGGCTCCTGGTGCCGTGAGCATGCCCGGGAAGCGGGCCGAATCCTGGGGATCATTCACCGAAACACTCATGGAGACCCTGCGCTGGAAAAGACCTTTGATTCGACCAGCAACTTCCACCAGCTCCGCCTGAGCCCCTATCTCCTCACCACGGGCAGTCGTCACCCCTCGCTTCAGAGTCTCTTCACCGCCGAGGCGGAGCGCATTGCCTCGACGCGTCAGTGCCTGATCCATGGGGACTACAGCCCCAAGAACATGCTTGTCCGGGACGGCAGGCTTGTGGTTCTCGACTGCGAGGTGGCCTGGTATGGCGACCCATCCTTCGACCTGGCCTTCCTGCTCAGCCACCTTCACCTCAAGGCGCTGCTGCATGCCCCGAATTCGGCAGAAGCCATCCATCTGGTCACGGCAGCCCGTGAATCCTACCTGGCCGAACGCCGGCTGGATGCATCGGATGCTGTGGTATTCAGGGCTCATGTCGCCAGGCTTCTGCTGATGCTGATGCTCGCCCGGGTGGATGGAAAATCACCTGTGGAATACCTTGCCGGCGCCCCCCGCAGGCAGGATTTCATCCGCAGGTTTGCAACCGAACATCTGACCTGTTCAAGTTCTCCGGAACTGGAGCTTCTGACATCCCTCTGGTTTGCGGGACTGCAGGGTGATTTTTTGTCGCCAGGCCCCGAACTTGAACCCACTCCCATTCACTGAAATGAAGATTCAAAGCATCAACGCCTACCAGATTTTTGACTCCCGCGGCAACCCGACCGTCGAGGCCGAGGTCACCCTGGAAGGTGGCGCCAAAGGGCGCGGGACCGTGCCCTCGGGAGCCTCCAGGGGGCAGTTTGAAGCCCTTGAACTGCGCGATGGAGACCCGGGACATTTCCGCGGTCTGTCCGTCCACAAGGCCGTGGAAAACATCCGCCGCACAGTCGCACCAAACCTCATGGGCCGCGATGCAACGGACCAGCGCGGCCTGGATCAGGCGCTTCGGGATCTTGACGGCACGCCCGACAAAAGCCGCCTCGGGGCCAACTGCCTGCTTGCCGTATCCATGGCCGTCGCGAACGCCTCGGCTGTGGGACAGGGCCTGCCGCTGTTTCGTGCGCTAGGCAAGGGCACCCTGCTTCCCATGCCCGAAGTCCAGATCATCGGCGGCGGTGCGCATGCCAACTGGCGCACGGACGTGCAGGATTTCCTCATCATGCCAACGGCTGCAAAATCCTATGAGGAAACGCTTGAGGTCTCGTTCAATGTCTTTCGCGCGGCGGGTGACCTTCTGCGTGAACGCGGCATCTACCATGGCGTGGCGGATGAAGGTGGCTACTGGCCGGAATTTCATTCCAACGAGGAGATATTCGAGACCTTGATGCGGGCGATTGAGCGTGCGGGTTACACGCCTGGCGTCGAGGCTTCCATCTCCCTCGACATCGCGGCCAGCGACCTCTACGATGAAAAACAGGGGCTGTACCGCTTCCGGCTGGAAAACCAAGCCTTTGACTCCGACGCCTTTGTCGAGCTGATGACCGGCTGGTGCAGGCGCTACCCGATTGTGTCGATTGAAGACCCGATGGCGGACACGGACATGCAAGGCTGGAGGAAGATCCGCCAATCCCTTGGTGAAGATGTGCAGATCATTGGAGACGACCTTTTCACAACAAACCTGACCCGCATCCGCCAGGGCATCCTTGAGAACCTTGCCAACGCGGTCCTCATCAAGCTCAACCAGATTGGCACCGTCACAGAAACCCTGGAGGCCGTGCGCCTGACGCAGGAGGCGGGGTGGAATCCCGTCATCAGCGCACGCTCGGGCGAGACCGAGGACGCCTTCATCGCCCATCTGGCCGTGGCCACGAACGCCGGCCAGCTCAAGGTGGGTTCTTTTTCAAGAAGCGAGCGCATGGTGAAATGGAACGAAGTGCTGCGCATCGGCCGCAGCCTGGGTGCCGAGGCCACCTTCCTGGGTGCCAGCTGCCTCCCCTGCCACGGCGGCATGTCCAGTTGACTCGAGCCGTTTTTGCTTGGCCTCAAGGCTGCACGCCTTAGCTACCTCCGAACCGGAGGCTCGAAAGAAAGCAGCCGGTGGAGAAACGAGCGAAGTGAGTGTGAACCCCCGGACCCCGGTTGACGTTCACCTCACTGGCCCCGGCGGCGGCAGCCGCTTTGGACTGCGGCAGCCTGCTGCCGCCTTCAACCCGCAGCCCTGCTGCGATGGCAGAGGACTCCGCTCCACCCCCAGCCTCCGAACCACCGGATCGCAGATCAGTGACACCATCGAAATTCCAGGGTGGTTCACGCCAGCAGGGCTGGCTCCAGGAAAGCGGCAGCAGGCTGC
>CAZXPU010000208.1:0-5458 GCA_964642905.1 uncultured Prosthecobacter sp. | reverse complement strand
GTGCAGGTCGCGAAGCGGCCGAAAACCACCGGAACCCAGCCACCCCCACGTTTCACCTTCACTGCGTCCTGGAGGGACGCGAGAAGCCTTCGCAAGCTCTGTGCGCAATCGTCGTGGTCCAATCGTGCCCTTCTCGCACCCCTCCAGGGCGCTCGCCGGATTCGACGAACGTGACGCCTCGTGGATCCGGTGGTTCTCGCTCGCCAAGCCTCGCTTCACCACCGGCTATCCTCCTGCGAGCCTCCGGCTCGGCTTGATGATTCCGGCATCCTGACAATACACCGGATCAACCCGTTTCCCGGGTGATATTGATATGTTTTCACCTGGCCGGGTGAATCGATTTGCGCAGCATCATGACCTTGGGTGTTATTGAGGCGTGATCATTTTTGATTGATCGGATGGATGCGTGCTGGGAAAAACTGACAACCTGTCCCCCCTAAACCTGGAAGGGTCTGAGTGAAATAAAGGGAGCGGCTGGAATGCCCGACCCGTGACCTCAGTATATTTCCATCGGAACCGGCAGAATCCCGCCAATTTCAAGAAGGCTGCAACCCGTGTCCCGGTAGATTCTAAAGTTCCGAATTTTGGATGGATCCAGCCCTGCGTTCCTCATTTCATTCTCCGTCCCGACCATTGCGTCAGGCGACCAGACATTGATGAGTCGATAGCCATCCTTGTCATGAATTTCAAAAATCCAACGCGAGCCGTCCAGTCCGCTTGAAGCAAGCTTGTCCTCATCCTTGTTCAGCGGCTTCCAAAAATCCTTCTGCACAATGAGGGAGCTGATCCTCCTGCTGACATCAGCCTGCAAGCTCCAGGTTTTCTGAAAATCGACTTTGACCGTCATCATTTCACGGTCTCTCCGGAGCCGGACAGACGTCGCCGTCAGTTCACCTTCCTTGTCAACAATGCGGAAGACCAGAGGATCATGGAAACTCCGCAGGTAGGTGAATCGAAAGACTCGCGTGACGCCTTGACTTAGTGCGGCCATGACGGACGGCTCCTTCATCACGGAAAGATACTTCGTGTAATAGCCCTCTTTTCCCTTGGGAAAATATCCCCTGCCCTCCGGGTCTGGAAACACCTTGAAAGTATCATCCTCCCGAAGTTCGGCCTCGGCTTGGGGGATGTCCGGTTTGCCATCAGTAAACGGATCCTGGCCAGAAGCGACCAAGACGATCAGGAATAGAAGAGCCAGGGGTGCGATTTTCATTTTCGAGACAATTTGTTCGATGAAGATTCAAGGACGTGCGTCCAGCCAGTTCGGGGCATCCGACACCCATGGACTGAAGCTGCATGGCAACTCGGGCACTCAAGGCTAGCAGGCAGACCGCATGAAGCGCACTTTAAATAACGGCCATTTTTTTGCATTGTTCTGATTTCCTCATTCTTCAGCGACAGCATGCCAAAAGCTGTGTTGTGGAGATGGGAGGCATTCGGATGCGCAAAAGCCCCCTCCCCCGCACCTTTCAGCCGACACGCAGGTCGGCCCTACCCTCTCATTGGCCGCCTCCGGCTTTGTGCGCTCTTTTCTTGCGCTTCGCGGCTCCTCTGCAAGATCACAGGTCTTCGCCTTGTTCCCTGCCTGACCCTCTTCCCTTCCAACCCCGCCCGCTCATGAGACTGCTTCTGCCCACCCTCCTCGCCCTGGCCGCCGGCGCCTCCCCCGCCGCCGACCTCAAGTTCAAGAAGATCACCCTGACCAACGAGTTCGTCGCCGAGGGCGCGCACTTCGCGGACTTCGACCACGACGGCGACAACGACGTCTGCGCCGGGCGCTTCATCTGGCAGGGGCCCGACTTCAAGGAGCGCGTCAGCTTCGCCCCGAAGTTCGAGAAGGAGCCCTACGACCCCGCCAAGGGCTACAGCGACTTCTTCCTGACCTACTCCTACGATTTCAACGGCGACGGCTGGCATGACATCCTGGCCTTCTCCTGGCCGGGCAAGGAGACCTGGGTCTTTGAAAACCCGAAGGGCAAGGGCGGCGACTGGACCCGCCACACCATCTTTGACATCACCGACAACGAGTCCCCGACCCTGGGCGACATGAACGGCGACGGCAAGCCGGAGCTGATCTGCCACACCAGCAACGGCACCCAGCCCTCCAAGGGCGGCCGCCTTGGCTATGCCGAGATCGACTGGAAGAACCCCTTCGGCAAGGCCCGCTTCCGCCCCATCACCCCGGTGAGCGAGGAGAATGACAAGAAGTACTTCCGCTACACTCATGGTTATGGCTTCGGCGACGTCAACGGCGACGGCCGCGCGGACATCCTCGACAAGGAGGGCTGGCGCGAGCAGCCCGCCGACATGAGCCAGGACAGCGACTGGAAGTTCCACCCGAACCTCTTCACCAAGGAAGGCATGCGCGGCGGCAGCTTCATCCTCGTCTACGACGTCAACGGCGACGGCATCAACGACGTCATCACCGGCTATGACGCGCACGGCTACGGCCTCGGCTGGTTTGAGCAGAAGAAGGACGGCAGCTTCGTCCGCCACGACCTCATGGGCGCCACCGTGGAAGACAGCAAGGTCGGCGTGAAGTTCAGCCAGCTGCATGCCATGCAGCTCGCCGACATGAACGGCGACGGCGTGCTGGACCTGGTCACCGGCAAGCGCCGCTGGGCGCACGGCCCGCTCAAGGATGACGAGCCGATGGCGGCCCCGGTGCTGTACTGGTTTGAGATCAAGCGCGACGGCAAGGGCGGCGCGGAATTCATCCCGCACCTGATCGACGACGCCAGCGGCGTCGGCACCGAGATCACCCCGGGCGACGTCAACAAGGACGGCAAGCTCGACGTCGTGGTCGGCAACAAGATGGGCGTGTTTGTCCTGCTGCAGGAATAATCTCCTGCCAGGCCTTGCCACGGGCGCCGCCGCCGGAGTAGGCTGGAGGCGCCCTCATGCCCCGTCGTTTCTTCAATCTCTACGCCCGCATCCTGCTCTGGCTTCTGGTCAACGTGCTGGTGCTGGGCGCCGGGTTCTGGGCCGTGCTGCAGTGGCAGTTCCGTGAAGGCCTACAAGGGGCCCTGGGCGGCATCGTCGGTGACCGCCTGCAGGCCATCGGCCGCGAAATCCACGGCCAGCTCATGACCCGGCCGAGGGACGAGTGGGACCGGCTTTTCAACGACTTCAGCGCCCGGCACAACGTCAAGGCCGCCCTGGTGACCCTGCCCGACCGGATCATCGCCGGAACCCGGGTGACCCTGCCGGAGGAGCTGAAGCGCATGCTGCAGGACATGCACCCGGAACTGGGCCGCCGGCCGCCGCATGGCGCGGACGCAGGCCGCCCGCCGCCTCCCCGGGATGAATTGGAGCGTCTTTTGTTCGGCGACGACCTGCTTCCCGGCCCGCCTCCGCATGACGGCCCGCCGCCCAGGCCGGACAACGGCCCGGTCTTTGACGACACCACCGCCAGCATGCCGATCAAGCTCGGCACCTTCATGCTGCCTGTCGGCACGCCGCCGGTTTACTACACCGGCATCCGCCTGCCCCTCGTGCCTGACTGGAGCCGTCGCGACGGCCCGCTGATCTTCATGATCGTCACCCACCGCATCACCGGCGGCGGCCTGTTCTTTGACGTCAAACCCTGGCTCTGGGGCCTGTTTGGCGCCATGGCCGCCTCCGCCCTGCTCTGGCTGCCCTTCGTCAGCGGCATCACCCGCAGCGTGCGCGCCAACATGAACGCCACCGAGCAGATCGCCCGCGGCCGCTTCGACGTCCGCGTGCCCGAAAGCCGCAGCGACGAGCTCGGCCGCCTCTCCCATGCGGTCAATCAGATGGCCTCCCAGCTCGACGGCATCGTGCGCGGCCAGAAACGATTCCTGGGCGACATCGCCCACGAGCTCTGCAGCCCGATGGCACGCATGGAGATGAGCCTCGGCATTCTCGAGGAGCGTCTCACCGACAACGACGCCCTGCGCCTCGCCGACGCGCGCGAGGAGCTGCGCCAGATGTCCACGCTGGTGCATGAGCTTCTCTCCTTCTCCAAAAGCACCCTCGCCTCCGCGTCGAAGCCGCTGGAAAACGTCCCGCTGGTCACCCTCATCGACGACGTGGCCGGCATGGAGGCCATCCCGCCTCAGAAACTGCGCGTCGAGGTTCCTGCCGACCTCGTCATCCGCTGCATTCCCGACCTGCTTCGCCGCGCCATCGGCAATCTCCTGCGCAACGCCTGCATCCACGCTCCGGACAGCATCGTCGAAGTCAGCGCCACACGCCGGGGCGACCACATCCTCCTGCGCATCGCCGACAACGGCCCCGGTGTGCCACTGGAAAGCCTGCCACGTTTGTTTGAGCCGTTTTACCGGGTGGACACCAGCCGCGACCGTCAGACGGGTGGCAGCGGGCTCGGCCTGGCCATCGTCAAAACCTGCATTGAAACCTGCGGCGGCAGCGTCAGCCTTTCCGCCAACAGCCCGCAGGGACTTGTTTTCGAGATCGAACTTCCTCGCGCTTGACCAATCCACACGCAGAGAACACCATTCCTCACCCACCCCAATGAAGACCCAACTCACCCTCGCTGCCCTCGTCGCCGCCTTCTCCGTGAACATCGCCTCCGCCCAGGATGGAGCCGTTGATTTCGAAAAGCAGATCCTTCCCGTCCTCAAGGAAAGCTGCTTCAAGTGCCACGAGAAGGAGCATGAGGAAAACGGCAAGATCAAGAAGCCCAAGGGCGGCCTCCGCCTCGACAGCGCCGCTGCCATCCTGAAGGGCGGCAAGGAGTATCCGGATGAAAACGTCGTCGCCGGCAAGCCCGACGCCTCCTGGCTGCTCAAGACCATGGCGCTTCCTGAGTCCGACGACCTCGCCATGCCTCCGGAAGGCAAGGGCGACCGCGTCAGCGCCGCCAACCAGGCCCTGATCAAGAAGTGGATCGAGTCCGGCGCGAGCTTCGGCGCCTGGAAGGGTGTCGAATAATTCACCTCCTCATTTCTTTGCAGACGGCGTGGCCCAAACCACGCCGTCTTTTTTTACCAACGCCCAAGGCCAAAAATCCGAATGGATTCATCCGGCACCGTGAAAGCGCATCCACCTCAACCGGGGAAAAGGTGGATCCGGCATTCGGTCACATTGGCGAATTCATCGATTCGAGCCGGAAGCGCGCAGGAGGTCAGCCGGAGGTGAAGGATGCAGTGGTCTTTGAGATTCGAGCCGGAGGCTCGGAAGAGATTAGCCGGTGGTGAAGCGAGGCTTGGCGAGCGAGAACCACCGGATCGGCGCTGAACAACGATCACCGAATCTGGGGAGCGCCCTGGAAGGGCGCGAGAAGGGGCGTATGGCCATCACGGTTGCGCGGGTTGGCGATGGCCTCTCGCGTCCTTCCAGGACGCAGTGAAGGTGAAACGCCGGTGTTCTGGA
The DNA here is from genome assembly GCA_964642905.1 of uncultured Prosthecobacter sp. Classification (GTDB taxonomy): domain Bacteria; phylum Verrucomicrobiota; class Verrucomicrobiia; order Verrucomicrobiales; family Verrucomicrobiaceae; genus Prosthecobacter. The sequence continues at coordinate 100 of CAZXPU010000208.1, read as the reverse complement.
GTCCGGTGGTTCCCACTCGCTGCGCTCGTTTCACCACCGGCTAACGTCTCTCGAGCCTCCGGCTCGGAAGAAAACTTCGGACTTCGGACTTCGGACTTCG
>CAZXPU010000207.1:0-5510 GCA_964642905.1 uncultured Prosthecobacter sp. | reverse complement strand
CAGGCACCAACAAGTTCACGCCGCAGATCGGCGACTACGCGGTGGTCATCCATGGTGACAAGATGTATCCGGCCATCTGCGGCGATTACGGGCCGACTCAAAAGATGGGCGAAGCCTCCCTCTTCATGGCGAAGGCCGTCAATCCGCAGGCCACGCCCTACCGTCGGCCGGAGAGCGACCTCAAGGTGACCTACCTCATCTTCCCCGGCACCGCCGAGAAACCCAACAGCCCGCCTAACCTCGACCGCTGGCATGAAAAATGTTCCGCCTATCTCAAGGAGATTGGCGCGCCGGGCAGCGGCCATGAACTGCACCGCTGGGCGGACCCGTTCAAGAAACCCGAACCTCCACCTGTGGCAGTCACCGGGCAGGCAGCAGGCACCCCACCGGCCCCGGGTGGCACGCCAGCAACAGGTCCAGGCGCAGCACCCGCCGCGCAGCCAGCAGCACCTGCAGGCACGGCCTCACCCACGCCTGCGGCGCCCGCCTCACCCGCAACGTCCACACCGCCTGCGGCATCCGCTTCCCCGGCACCCGCCTCCGTTCCTTCCACACCACCGTCGAAGCAGCCCCCCCTTCGCCCCTGAAACCTCGGCCCCGACGCAGCGGTGCCCTACCCACGGTAGGGACGACCTGCGCGTCGTCCGAAATTTCCGAGCGGACGGAGGCGGCGAGGAGCATGCGGCGAATCCGCATGAAGACGCCCTCATGCAATAATTCCGCCGCAGGCAGGGTATTGAAAGGCGACCCATGAAAGCCTTTCTCCTGCCCTGCCTGTGTGCGTCTGGAATCCTTGCCGCCGCCGATCTTCCGCCGGACAAGGGCCTGGAGATCCCGGAGTCCGGCAAACGCCCGCCGGTGGTGACGGCCAAGATGGCGCAAAACCTGCCGAAGCATGACCTGCCGGAAGGCTATGCCCTGGAGCTCGCCGCCGCCTCGCCGCTGGTCACGCATCCCATCATGGGCTGCCTGGATGATCGCGGACGACTCTTTGTCGGTGACGCCGTCGGTGTGAACTGGAACAAGGCCCAGCTTGAAAAAGCGCCGCCGAACCGCGTGCTCATGCTTGAGGACACCGATGGCGACGGCATCTACGACAAGAGCAGCGTCTTTGCCGACAAGATGACCTTTCCCCAGGGCGCCTGCTGGCTGAACGGCAGCCTCTATGTCGGGTCGCCGCCCTCCCTCTGGAAGCTGACCGACACGGACAACGACGGCGTCGCGGACAAGCGCGAGGAGATCGTCACCGGTTTTGATTACACCGGCAATGCCGCCGACATCCACGGCCCCTTCCTGAACCCCGTCAACGGCCGCCTCTACTGGTGCCACGGGCGCAAGGGCCACAAGGTGGCGCAGAAGGACGGCACGCTCGTCGATGAATCCCTGGCCTGCGGCATCTGGAGCTGCCGTCCCGACGGCGGCGACGTGCAGTGGCACTCTCTCGGCTGCGGCGACAACCCCGTGGAGGTGGACTTCACACCCGAGGGCGACGTCATCGGCGTGCAGAACCTTTATTACTCCCAGCCGCGCGGCGACACGATCATCCACTGGCTCTACGGCGGCGTCTATGAGCGCGCCGACCAGCTCAAGGCCATCGAGCATCTGCCGCGCACGCTTGAGAAGATGCCAGTGATGTACAACTTCGGCCACGTCGCCGTCAGCGGCGCCTGCTTCTGGAATGGATTCGGTTCGAGCAAGGCGCTCAGCTTCATGGTCACGCACTTCAACACCCAGCGGCTCGTACGCATGGAGCTCACGCCCGACGGCAGCACCTACAAGGCCGTGGAGAACGAGTTCCTGAAGCTGCACACCCCCGACATCCATCTCACCGACGTCATGGAGGATCCGCGTGACGGATCGCTGCTGCTGATCGACACCGGCGGCTGGTTCCGCATCGGCTGCCCGAGCAGCCTGATGGCCAAGTCGGACATCCTCGGCGCCATCTACCGCATCAAGCCCGTCAAGCCGCTGAAGCATCTCGTGGCCGCAGGACATGGCACGCTACGGAAGAACACCCAGGCGCTCATCGCCGAGCTCGGCTCGCCATCCCCCCAGGTCCGGCGCCGCGCCCTCGAAGCGCTCGCCCAGGACATGCCGGAGGACGCCTCCAAGGATCACGCCGTGATCGCCCGCCAGCTCCGCCAGATGCTGCGCGCCAGCCTTGATCCCACGCTGGAGCACAGCGTCCTCCAGCTCGCCCAGCAGACCGGCCTGGTCAGCCTCGACGACCTCCAGAAGGAGACCGATTCGACCGCCCTGCGGCGGATGCTGGTCAGCTTCGTGCCCGACGATGCCTCCAGCCTCAACCTGAGCATGACCGTGGCCGCGAAGCATCTGGACTCCACGGATGCCGCGCTCGCCCGCACCGCCCTTGGCATCGTCACCAGCCACGAGGATGCCGATGAATCCATCACCCCGCGCCTGATGAAGTGGCTCGACGACGGCCGCCTGTCCGGCGAACGCCAGGCGGCCCTCGAGGCCTTCTGCGCGGCGCTGCTGAGCAAGCCGGAGACCCAAAAGTTGGTTGGGCGCATGCTGAGCAAGGCGGGGGCTGAATCCATCGCCCTGCGCGTGCTGGCCGCCCAGACCACCGGAGCGGTGAACGACGCCTGGCTGGCGCCCCTGGACCACATCCTCGCCACCACGCCGACGCCGCTGGTGCTGGACGCCGTGAAAAAGCTGCGCTCCACCCACTTCGACCCCGCCCTGCAGGCCCTCGCCGCCGACACCCAACGCCCCCTGGCCATCCGTCTCAAGGCGCTCGACGCCGCCCGCAGCGTCAAGCTGACCGGCGACACCTTCGCCATGGTGAAAGGTGTGCTGGCCGATCCCGCCGCCTCCGCCGCCGCCAAGATCCAGGCGGCCGGCATGCTAGTCGCCGCGCCGATGACCCCGGAGCAGTGCGCCGAAACCGCGCCCCTGTTTGCCAGCCTCGGTCCCGTGGAGTTGAAAACCCTGCTGCCCCTGCTGAAGAAATCCAAGGACGCCGAGGTCACCCGGCGCATCGCCGCCGAGATCGCCAAAAACCCGGCCATCGCCAGCCAGCAGGAAAGCCATTACCGCACCGCCCTCGCCGACCTGCCGGTGGACATCTTTGAAACCATCATCCATCCCGCCTACACCCGGGCGACTGAGGCCCAGGAGCTGAAAAAGCGCCAGCTCAGCCCGCTGGCTGAGAAGGTCGCGGCTTCTGGCAGCGCCGAACGGGGGAAGGCCGCCTTCGCCGCCGGCAAGGGCACCTGCATCGCCTGCCACAAGATCGGCGACCAGGGCCGCGCCATCGGCCCCGACCTCTCCAAGATCGGCGCCATCCGCACCGAGCGCGACCTGCTGGAAAGCATCCTCTTCCCCAGCAACACCCTCGCCCGCGACTATGAGGCGCACATCATCGAGACCGCCGACGGCCAGCAGACCCTGGGGGTCATCAAGAGCCACACCGCCGAGGGGCTGCTGGTGGTGGACATCGCCGGCCAGGAAAAGACCGTGCCGCACCAGAGCATCACCGGCGACACCACGCTGACCACCAGCCTCATGCCCATGGGCCTGGACCAGACCCTGCCGGAGGGCGAGCTGCTCGACCTGGTGGCCTACCTTCGCAGCCTGAAGTAAAGGGCACAGGCCCAACAAAAAGGGCGCCTCACAGAGTGTTCTGTGAGGCGCCCGGAAAATGGTGCCCAGGGAGGGATTCGAACCCACGACCAATTGGTTAAGAGCCAACTGCTCTACAACTGAGCTACCGGGGCAAATATGATACAATACCGATGGTACGCGGGGAGGGGATCGAACCCTCGGCCAATTGGTTAAAAGCCAACTGCTCTACCGCTGAGCTACCCGCGCGGATGGGGGGCGTTTAGTATTCATCTTTGCCCGGCTGGCAAGCTGAAAACACAGATGCAGCCCGACTTTTTGACCCCGCCTTCCTGAAACCACCCCATTCAGATCAGCATTCATCCCTCGTTTTTGCAAAGTTGAGAAGTCCTCGGGAAACGAAAATCCCCTGGGTTCTTGCGATAGCCCCGCCATCCTGGGGCGTTCTTTCACCTCTCATGATCAGCCGCCGCCATTTTCTTTCCACCAGCCTGGGAGCCCTCAGCGTCTCCACCCTGCCCGCCATCGAGCCGATCAACCGTCCGGGGAAAAGCCGCATGCAGCTCGGCGTCGCCGCCTACAGCTTCCGTGAATACTTCCAGTGGATGCGCGGCAAGGAAAACAAGGCCAAGGAGGGCCGCAAGCCCTGGAGCATCCTCGACTTCATCGACTGGTGCGCCGACAACAACGTGCCCGGCGCCGAGGTGACCAGCTACTTCTTCCCACCGGACGTCGATGAGAAGTTCCTGCTAGAGGTGAAACGCCGGGCCTACCTGCGCGGCGTGCAGCTGGCCGGCACGGCCGTCGGCAACAACTTCGCCCTGCCCAAGGGCGAGAAGCTGAGCGCCGAAATCGCCGACGTGAAACGCTGGATTGATTACGCGGCGATCATGAACGCCCCGCACATTCGTGTGTTCGCCGGACCCCAGCCCAAGGGCCTCAGCGAGGAGGAGGCCGTGGCGAACTGCCAGGAAGCCTACCAGGAGTGCCTCGAATATGCCGGGAAAAAAGGCATCTTCCTCGGCCTGGAAAACCATGGCGGCATCGTTTCCGAACCCGAGAACCTCGTGAAGATGGTGAAGGCTGCGAAGAGCCCCTGGGCAGGCATCAACTGGGACAGCGGCAACTTCCACACCGAGGATCCGTATGGCGACCTCGCCAAGATCGCCCCTTATGCGATCAACGTGCAGCTCAAGATGGAGATGAGCCCCAAGGGAACCAAGAAGGGCGAAGGCCAGCCCGCCGACGTGCCGCGCCTGCTGAAGATCCTGCGCGACGCCAACTATCAGGGCTGGTTCACGCTCGAGTATGAAGTCGCCAAGGATCCCTTTGTCGAAGTGCCGAAGATCCTGGAGATGCTGAGGCCGCTGCTGGCCTGAGGGTTTGGTTTACAATTGTTTACGATGGTTGACGATTGTTGACCATGGTTGCCGGACCCAGTGCCTGCGCCATCACATTTTCGTCCACCCCGTAGATCAATTTCAGCCTCATGAGAAAGCAGTTTCCGTTCGAAAAGCTCGAAGTCTGGCAGGAGGCCCGTCATCTGGTCGTGTCAGTCTATGATTGTTCACGCAGCTTCCCGAAGGAGGAGCGCTTTGGCCTCACCAGCCAGCTCACTCGTGCGGCGGTCTCCGTCGCGAACAATCTGGCGGAAGGTTCAGGGCGGGCAAGTTTCAAGGAGCAGGCCAATTATTCCAACCAGGCTCATGGGTCATTGATGGAGACCGCTTCGGATTTCATCATTGCCACGGACCTTGGATTCGTCACAGAAACCGTCACGGATCCTATCCTCTCGCAAGCCTACGACCTGGGCATTCGGATTCACAACCTTCGAGAATCCCAACTACGCCGAGCCGACCCACATTCCTAACCACCGTCAACCACCGCCACCGCCCTCCCCATGCCTCCCAAACTCACCACCA
>CAZXPU010000206.1:0-5828 GCA_964642905.1 uncultured Prosthecobacter sp. | reverse complement strand
GACCGTGCCCTGCCACGCCGCAGGTGCGTCATCATCTTGGCAAACTCCGGATCAGGGCGGTAGCCCATCTCCTCCGCCATCCGGACAATTTTCGCCCTCAGATCCTCCCGCACATGAGGCTCTCCGCGCAGCGCCCTTGAGACGGTCATCTTGGAGACGCCGGACTGTCTGGCGATGTCATGCAGGGTCGGAGATCTCATCAGATGTTACCGTAACAGATTCGAAATGATTGCGCCAGCACCCGGTTTTCGTTTATGCCTCACGGTCTTCATCCGTGCTTCCTTCATGAAACGCCTCATCCTCAGCCTTGCCGCCGCCGCCCTGTCTGTCCCCGCCTCCGCCGAACAGGTCTGGGTCGAGGCCGAATCCTTCACCAACCCAGGCGGATGGGTGCTCGACACGCAGTTCATCGACATCATGGGCTCACCCTACCTGATGGCTCATGGCATGGGCAAGGCCGTCCAGGACGCCGAAACCGAAGCCAGCCTGCCTGCCGGCGCCTACACGGTCTGGGTGCGCACCAAGAACTGGGTGGCGCCCTTCGGCGTGACGGCTGAAGCCCCCGGCAGGTTCCAGGTCAGCGTTGACGGAACCAGGCTCGGCAAAGTTCTCGGCACCGAAGGCAGGGACTGGACTTGGGAAAAGGCGGGTCAGGCCCATGTCAAGTCCGGCAGGGTGAAGCTGGGCCTTCACGACCTGACGGGCTTCGACGGACGCGTGGATGCGGTCCTGTTGAGCAGCGACGAGGGTTTCACGCCGCCGGCCGACCTCGCGGCGACGAACCAACTTCGTCGCAAGCTGCTCGGCCTGCCCGAGAAGGCGCCCGAGACCCAGGAGTATGACCTGGTCGTCGTCGGCGGGGGATATTCCGGCATGGGGGCCGCCATCTCCGGGGCCCGCCAGGCCCTCAAGGTGGCCTTCATTCAAAACCGTCCCGTCCTCGGCGGCAACGGCTCCAGTGAGATCCAGGTCTGGGCCATGGGCGGCACCCGCCGCGGCCTTTACCCTCATCTGGGAGAGATCGTCGAGGAGTTTGCCGACCGCGCCAGCAACAGCCCGGCCGCCGATCCGTCGGAGTTCAACGACAGGCTGAAGGAGGACACGGTCAAGGCGGAGAAGACCATCGACCTCTTCCTCAACACCCACGTCCATGGCGTGGAGATGAGCGCCGACAAGAAGACCATCCGCAGCGTGGTCGGTCTCGACACCCGCAGCGGCAGGGAGACGCGCTTCGTCGGCAAGTTGTTTGTGGACTGCACGGGCCACGGCAGCGTCGGCGCACTCGCCGGTGCGGAGTTCATGATGGAGGAGAAGGGCCGCATGGGCATGAGCAACATGTGGGTGCTCAAAAAGCATGACCAGGCCGTGGCCTGGCCCAAGACCCCGTGGGCGCTGCCCCTGGACATGGGCGACTTCCCCGAGCCCCAGGCCATGGAGCCCGTGGGTGTGAAGAACAAGGCCAACCTGACCGGCTTCGATCTCGGCTACACGCCCACGCCCAACATGGAGGAATACCTGCACGGTGAATGGTTCTGGGAGAGCGGCTTCGACAAGCATCCCCTCAACGACCTCGAGCTCATCCGCGACCACAACTTCCGCGCCGTCTACGGCGCCGTTTCCACCCTCAAGACCCAGGGCGGTGAAAAATACGCCCCCTATGACATGCAGTGGCTGGCCTACATCGGCGGTCCGCGTGAGAGCCGCCGCATTGTCGGCGACATGATCCTCAACGGCGAGGACATGGTGAAGGGCGTCATCCATCCCGACGGCTGCGTGCCCACCACCTGGGACCAGGACCTGCACTATCCGAAGGAGCAGTACATGAAGAAATATCCGGACAACCCCTTCATCAGCCGTGCCGAGTTTGGCAAGCACACCGACCGCAAAAATGGTTATCCGGTCCCCTACCGCTGCTTCTATTCGAAGGACATCGGCAATCTTTTCATGGCCGGCCGCACCATCAGCGTCGAGCGCCACGCCCTCGGCTCCACCCGTGTCATGCGCACCTGCGGCATGATGGGCGAGGTGGTCGGCAAGGCGGCCTGGATCTGCGTCCGCCACCACACCACGCCGCGCGGCGTTTATGAGCAGTACCTCGACATCCTCAAGGATCTCATGAACCAGCCCGGCGCCATGCGCCGTGACAGCCTGGAGGCCGCGCTCCACCTGCCCGCCAACGCGAAGAAACTGCCCGAGATCGTCACCGACAGCATCGACCCGAAGAAGCTTGACGGCATCGTCATCGACGACGCGGACGCCGAACTCACCGGCGTCTGGAGCAAGGGCGAAGGACTGAAGCCCTTTGTGGGCGACCATTACAGCTATGCGAGTGCCAAGGGTGCCAGCGCCCGCTTCGGCTTCGCCGTCAAGCAGACCGGCAGCTATGAAGTCCGCGCCTACTGGCAGCCGCATGCGAACCGCGGCAGGAGCGTGCCCGTCACCATCCTGAGCGCCGATGGCGAGAAGACCGTGACCGTCAACCAGACCCGGCCCGCCTCCGGCAAGAACGGCGCCGAAACCCTTGGCACCTTCAAGTTCAACGCCGGCGAGGAGGCCGCCGTCATCTTCCGCACTGAAGGTGCCCAGGGCAACGTCCACCTCGATGCCGTCCAGGTCGTGCCGGTGAAATAACCCGCCAGCATGCCATCAAGGACGCAGGGCTGGCCGTGAGGTGCGCCGAACGGCAGTGACTGGGAGGAGGATGGGTGTCAGCCGCTCGGGATGTTGTGCGCAAGGATGTCAAAACGACCTGTGTGAAGCATCGGGCCGTTCAATGCCGGCATCGGTGCAATCAATGGTTTTCGTGAAGGGGCTTGGTGCAGAACGGCGGGGTCATGAACGACCTCCTCCTTCTCTCACTTCAGGCAGCCGGTGTCATCCTGGCTGCAGATTTCGCCGCCGGTTTGGTGCACTGGATCGAAGACGCCTACATCCGTGAAGACACGCCCTGGATCGGTGCATGGATCGGAAGGCCGAACACCCTGCATCATCATCTGCCGCGCCGGATGACGCAGAACTCCTGGTGGCAGAGCAACTGGGACCAGATGCTGGTGATGGGCCTGGTGGTGGCCGTGGCGGCGCTGGTGGGCCGGCTGACCTGGCAGGTCTGGCTGTTTGCCGTGGTCTGCGGCAATGCGAACGAGGTGCACAAGTGGTCGCACCGGACGCGGAAGGAAAACGGCCGGCTGATCTCCTGGCTGCAGGACCTGCGGCTTCTGCAGACGCCGCGTCATCATGCCATTCATCACACGAATCCCAAGGACGTGCACTACTGCCCGGTGACCAATGTCATGAATCCGGTGCTCGACACGCTGCACTTTTGGTCAGGCCTGGAATGGCTTCTGGAGAAGACCCTGGGCGTGAAGCGCCAGCCCGACAGCTCAGTCCCCGGCCAGGGCGTGGCACCGGAATGGATCCGCGAGATGCGCCGTGAATCGAGTCAGCCTGGCGGGGTGGGGGGGGCCTGATGGCGGTCGTTTTCGACGGGGCAACTTTCGAATTCATGCAGGTGGGTGAATAAAAAAGGACCCTTCCGGCAACATTCGGTGAGGTGAAGGCATCCAAAGCCAAGCCGCCCATCATCATGGACACCGACCTTGCCCTGCTCCGCCGATATCAGCGTCATCATGACCCTGAGGCATTCCGCCAGATTGTTGAAGCCCATGGCGCCATGGTCAGGGCGACCGCATGCCGGGTCATGCCCGATTCCTCCCTGGCCATGGATGTGGCGCAGGAGGCCTTTCTGGCGCTGGCCCGCCATCATGGGGAGCCGATCCGCTGCGTGGGGGCCTGGCTGCATCAGGCGGCGCTGCGGAAGGCGCAGATGACGGTGCGAAGCGAGTCACGCCGGCAGGCGGGCGAAGCGGCGGCGGCCGAACAATGGATGGACCCAAACAAGGGTGGTGAAGGCGGGGCCTTGCTGGACCTGGATGGGGCCCTGGCCGCCCTGCCGGATTCGATGAGAGTGGTGCTTGTTGAGCATTACCTGGAGGGGCGGACACAGCAGGAGATTGCCAGGCGGACAGGGCAGAGCCAGGCCAGCGTCTCCCGCCTGTTGGAACGCGGCCTTGCCTTGATGCTGGCCCGCCTCAGGGAATGCCGGCCGATGCTCAGCGGTGCAGGTTTGGCCGCCCTCCTGGTGGCGCTGAAGAGTGAGGCCGCATCCCCCCAGTGGCTTTCGTCCTTGAGCCGGCTTGGATCGGCCGGGGGAGCACCTGCCACAGTCCCTGCATGCTTTCTGCCAGGGCTTTTGCCTCCACTGGTCATGAACATCAAAACCGTGCTCATGCTTCTGGCCGCCCTCGCGACGCTGACAGGAACCATCATTGGCAGCCGGATGGCCGACGTGCCCGGAGCTTCGACGAAACAGGTGCCTGCCGTCGCCGTGTCCGAGGTGGCGGAGGGAGGTGGATCCAAGGAGTCTTCTGCGCCTGACCTGCAGGCCTGGCAGCAAGCGGGGACGAAGGCACGAGTTTCATCTGTCCCGCTGCTGACCCCACCTTCATCGGTCAGCCTGGCCAGGCTCAGGCGCCTGAGCCAGCCCGGTGATTTCAAGGCCTTCCTTCTCCGAATCTACAACCTGCGTGATCCGGAGAAGGTGGCCGCAGAGCTCTGGCTGCACCTTGGACTGAAGTTGACGGCCGCCGACTTGAAAAGCTGCCTTCGGAACCCCTCCTGGCTGGAAGCCGGCATTTTTGGTTATCTCGGGCACCAACAGCCTGCCAGCCTGCTGGCCTGGATGGCGATGTGTGAAGAAAGGTCGCCTCTGATGATGATGACCGGGCTGAGCCAGGTCATGCGCCGTTATCCAGGCCTGACGGCGGAGCAGGTGGATGCCTTCCTGCCCGAAGGGCCTCGGCGCGAGCTGGTGCTTTCTGCCCTGAGGGCCCAGCAGGATCCGAGGAAGGAGGCGGCAAGAATCCTGGCGGAAACTGCCGATGCGGGCGCACGTCGTGAGCGGCTATGGCTGCTGGCGGAGACCTGGCCGAAAGCCCAGGCCGGGGAGGCCGCCCGCTGGGTGCTGCAAAACCTGGGCTTGGCGGAGCAGCGCATCCTCCTGCCCAGGCTGGCTCAGAAGCTCAGCGCCACCTCGGCGGAGGACACGGCGGCGCTCCTGCGCCAGATTCAGGATCCCGAGCTGCTGACCCATACCCTGGTGGACACGATGCATTACCTTGTGGAGAGGTCTTCGCATGTCAGCGAAGTGATCGAGGTCATCGGTCGGCTGGAAGGGCGGCAGAGAGCCTATGCGATTTCCGAGCTGGCACGACGCTGGGTGCGATCAGACCAGCCGGCCCTCATGGCATGGGTCAACAGCCTGGAATCACCCGCCGACTTTGAGGCCGCCCTGCCGCTGACCCTGGCCCAGCTCAGTCCTGAAAATTACCAGAGTGCCATGAACACGCTGATGAGCCAGCTCGACCGCGACATGGAGGCGGCGTTGATCCGGTCCGCGATGCCTGACATCAACAACGCCACGCACGCCAGTCAGGACATCATCCAGCGCCTCACCCAGCTGCCGCAGTACCGGACGATCGGTTCCGGGCGGCAGGATCATGAAAATGGCGCCTTGCTTTGGACCGCGGTGAACCGTGTGGCGGAAGGGTGGGTGCAGCATCAAGGAGCGGCTCCTGAAGACGGCGCCCGATGGATAGACGGCCTGCCCTTCAGCACTCCTGCGGACAAGGCGATGGTGGCCGGAAAGCTTTATCAGCAATGGCGGCTGAGCGCGCCGGAAGCTGCGGCACGATGGGCGCTTGGTGCCGGTGTGGTGGTTCGCTGAATGCCGGGGGATGGTCCCGGGGGCAAACCGTCACCCGTCCTCCTCA
>CAZXPU010000205.1:0-5940 GCA_964642905.1 uncultured Prosthecobacter sp. | reverse complement strand
CCCGGGCACGAGACAGCCTGCGGGCCTGGAACAGCCTGCGGCAGAGTTCGCGGGGCCTGGCCTTTTATGACGGCCGCAGCAGGACCCAGATGGTGGAGTGGCGGGCGCTGGTTCGCGGCGGGGATGTCATCTTCCCTGGCAGCACCGACACCCTGTTTTGTTATCGCTGCGGGGAGGACGCCGCGGCTTCCGCCGACCAGGGCCAGCGGCCTGTGACGAACGACCAGACCAGGTAGCACAGGCCGCCGACGAACAGGCTGCCCAGGGCATACCAACGTTTGTCCTCCGAGGTCCAGAACACCGCCAGCCAGCCGGCCCCCGCCACGATCAGGGGCAGCGGGTAGAGCAGCATGCGGTAGGGGCGCGGCATCTCGGGCCGGTTTTTTCTCAGCAGCACCAGTGCGATGATCTGGCCGACGAACTGGATGAGAATGCGCAGCACCACGAGCGTCTCGATGACAAAGCCCAGGCTGAGGAAGCTGCAGGCCGCCGAGAGCACGGCGAGCAGCAGCAGGGAGCGGTGGGGGAACTGTCCGGTGGGGTGCAGTTTGCCAAACCAGCCGAAGAAGGTGCCGTCCCGGGCCGCGGCATAGGGGATGCGCGAATAGCCCAGCAGCAGCGCGAAGAGACAGGCCAGCGCCGTCCACAGCAGCATGACGGTGAACACGACCGCCACGGGCCTGCCCCAGGCGCGTTCGAGGCAGATGGAGGCGACGTATTTGGCAAACTCCGGCTCGGGCTGTCCCGGCATCGGGGTGAACTCGCGCCAGGGCACGATGCCGATGATGGAAAGGTTGATGCCAATGTAGAGCAGGGCCACGACCACGAGGCTGGTCACCACGCTGCGCGGGATGGTGCGGCCCGGGTCGCGCACTTCATCGCCGACATAACAAATGTCGTAATAACCCAGGTAGTCGTAGATGCCGATGCGTGCGCCTTGAAACAGGCCGAGAAGAAAGCCCCACTCCCAGGTGAAGGCACCCTTGGGAAAATCGAAGGCGATGCTGGAGTCGAACTTGAGGATGCCGGTGACGATGACCGTGCCGACGGTGAGGATCACGCCGGCCCAGATGGCCAGGGTCAGCCTGGCCACATGACCGATGCGGCGGAACAGCAGCAGCGTCACCAGTCCCACCACCAGCAGCACCACGAGGACGCCTCCCGGTGTGCGCAGGTTGTTGGTGGCGATGCCCGGGATGAGGTAGTCAAGGTACTGGGCGAAGCCGATGATGCCGGAGCCGATCTCCATCGGTCCGCTGAGGATGAGCTGCCAGATGAACAGGAAGGACATCAGGCGCCCCCACTTTTCCGCGCCGAAGCCGGTGCGCAGCCACTGGTAGGTGCCGCCGCTCGCAGGCATGGCGGCTCCGAGTTCGCTCCACACCAGGGCGTCCGGCAGGGTGATCAGAAGTGCGGCCAGCCAGCCCAGCATCGACTGCGGTCCGCCCAGGGTCGCCATGAGGGCGGGCAGGGTGATGAAGGGGCCCACGCCGATCATGTTCGACATGTTGAGGGCGGTCGCCGACCAGGGGCCGAGGCGGCGTTCGAGATGGCCTTCAGGGAGCAGGGGCTGGGACATGGCAGAGCTTCAATACCGTCTCCGGCGGCCGGTCAATCATCGGAGGCGTCTTTTGCGTTTCCTTCCTCGGCTTTACCGCTAAATCAGAAACCATGACCCACGCCGAAGCCGCCAGCCGCGCCGCCTTTCTCCGCCAGGAAATCGACAAGCATAACCGGCTTTATTATGTCGAGGCCCGGCCAGTGATCAGCGACCAGCAGTTTGATGCGCTGCTCAAGGAACTGCAGGGCATCGAGGCACGGTTTCCTGACCTGCTCACCCCGGATTCGCCAAGCCAGCGCGTGGGCGGGGCGCCGCTGGAGGGCTTTGTGCAGATCCGGCACACGGTGCCGATGATGAGCCTCGACAACACCTACTCCGAGGAGGAGATGACGGCCTTCTTCGCGCGCCTGCAAAAGGGCCTGGGCCGAGAGAAAATCGACTGTGTCCTGGAGCCGAAGGTCGATGGCGTTGCGATCAGCATCCGCTATGAAAACGGCCTGCTCAAACACGGCGTCACGCGTGGCGATGGGCAGACGGGGGATGATGTGACCAACAACCTCCGCACCATCAAGTCGCTGCCCCTGCGCCTGCCTGCCGACGCCCCCCAGAACTTTGAGGTGCGAGGCGAGGTGTTCATGCCCAAGGCCGGGTTTGCCAGGCTCAACCAGGAGCGTGAGGAGGCCGGGGAGGCCACCTTTGCGAATCCGCGCAACTCCACGGCCGGAACGCTCAAGCTGCTCGATCCCAGGATCGTGGCGAAGCGCCCGCTCGACATCGTCTTCTACGGCCTCGCCGACGCCTCCGGCATGCCGGTGGAGTCGCAGACCGACGTGCATGCCCTGCTCGATCGCGCCGGCCTGCGCAAGGCCGACCTCATCTGGCATGCCAGCTCGGCCGAGGAGCTGATCGCCGCCATCCGTGACCTGGATGAAAAGCGCCGCAGCCTGCCCTACGAAACCGATGGTGCGGTGATCAAGGTCAACAGCTTCGCCGACCAGCGGGAGCTTGGTTTCACCAGCAAGGCGCCGCGCTGGGCCATCGCCTACAAGTATCAGCCGGAACAGGCGGAGACGCGCCTGCTGGCCGTGGACATCCAGGTCGGCCGCACCGGGGCGCTGACGCCCGTGGCGCGGCTTGAGCCGGTCTTTGTCAGCGGCAGCACCGTCAGCAACGCCACGCTGCACAACTTCGAGGAGATCGAGCGCAAGGACATCCGCATCGGCGACTTCGTCATCATTGAGAAGGCCGGCGAGATCATTCCCGCCGTGGTCAGCGTGAAGACCGAAAAGCGCAGCGGCGAGGAGAAGCCGGTGGTCGCGCCCGACTGCTGCCCGGTCTGCGGCACCGCCGTGCACCGGGACGAGGAGCTGGTGGTCATCCGCTGCCCGAACCCGCACTGCCCCGAGGTGGTGAAGCGGCGCATCGAGCACTTCGTCAGCCGTGGCGCCATGGACATCAGCGGCCTGGGCGAGTCCGTGGTCGCCCAGCTTGTCGATCTCAAGCTGGTTCGAGACGTGGCCGACCTGTATGAGTTGAACGAGCTTCTGCTCGCCCGCCTCGACCGGGTGGGGACGAAGAGCATCGACAACTACCTGAAGGCCATCGAACAGAGCAAGGCACAGCCCGCCTGGCGGCTCGTGTTTGGCCTGGGTATCCTGCATGTCGGAGCCGGTGGAGCGCGCAAGCTGCTGGAGCATTTTGGCGGTATTGACGCCGTCGCTGCGGCCGGGGTGGAGGAGCTGGTCCAGTGTCCCGACATCGGCGAGGTGGTGGCGCAGAGCCTTCATGAATGGTTCCGGGACCCCGTGAACCAGGACCTGCTGGGCCGCCTGAAGGCGAGCGGCCTGACCTTTGCGCAGAAGGAGGTCGCGGCGGCGAGCAACCGTCTGGCGGGCAGCACCTGGGTCATCACCGGCACCCTGAGCGAGGACCGGGAGACGATCGCCGACACCATTCGAAGCCACGGCGGCAAGGTCAGCAGCAGTGTCAGCGGCAAGACGACCTACCTGCTGGCGGGCAGCGACGCCGGCAGCAAGCTCGACAAGGCCACCAAGCTGGGCGTGAAGGTCATCGCCGAGCCGGAGTTCCGGGAGATGCTGGAAAAGTCATCCTGAAGAGGGTGGCGCAAACACGGGGGAACGGGCTCAAGCCTTGAGTGAAAGTCGCTCGCATAGAAACGAATCGGAGAGGTGCCACACTCCGACCGGTGGCGTCACGGAAAGCCGCCTCTGCGCTGCAGCCTGGGCGGGGTAGGGGCATCCTCAGTGGTTGGAACGGGTGCAGTTGTGGGCTGGGCCAGTCGCATCAGCCTACTTCTTCGCCATTTCACGAATGTCCTTCTTAGGGTCGTATTCCGCGTTTGGCGAGTTGTTCGGATTCACTGTGCCTGTCACGATGAAGCAGGCAGCATCCTCCTTGGTCGCGTGGTTCGGGTAAGTGCGCACAATGGCGTGTAATGCGGCGAGGCTTTGCGAGCACACACCTGGCCGCCGGGTACCATCCGTGGCTTTAGCGAAGGTTGGGGGCGGCCTACTGCACACTGCTCCGCATTGTGTCGTAGTTACCGTCCAGGGTGCGGAGCTGGCGAGTTGTGCGAGCAACACTCGATGCGGTTGGTTCCACCGAGTGGGAATCGGAGGCGAAGCCGAGAGACAACGAGGAACGAGTTGCCCGAAGGGCGAGATGAGCGAAGCGAACGAGTCAATCTACGGCGTTACGGAAAGCCACACATTCCCTTGCGGCAGGGGCAGGAGTGGCGCGGAGCATCGTCGGTGGTGGGCAACGGTGCGGAGCCGCGAGCTTTGTGAAGCGCTGGATTTGCGGGAGACCGGTTACCTGCTACGCTACGAGTCATTGGCCTTGTCAATGACTGCCCAGCTCAGGCTCCGGCCGGGGTGGACAGACGCATCGCAGTCCGGAGCAGCGTTGCACTTGCCCACCGCTCACTTCGACGCGTTGCCGATTGCAGTAAGCATCTGCTGCAACACCAAGCTCGCTTGCTTGGTCGCTGGAGACGCCTGTTGCTCCAATTTACGAAGCACTGGGTATGAAACGGTCTGCTCAAGGTGCTCGTCCTTCGATGGGCTTTCGGTGAACTGCATGGCTTGCAACCTGCGGAGCAGCTTATCACTGTCAGGAAGATCGAAGAAGTGAACGGCTGCGCCGAGGGCCACGCCGTCAGTCGCAAAGCGGCCCGCTTTCGTTCCACTAGCAGCAACAACCAATGTGTCTGCCAGCTCTGGTGCGCGTTTGATGATGAGCAATGCGGTTGCTGCTACTTCTTCGGTAGATCGAGCCGCAACGACTGCAACTTCAACATCGCTAGGCACCAGCTTTGCCACATCACGAAGGCGAGCGATGGAGGCCAGCCTATGATATGGGTTTGGTGATACAAGCGATTGCCTTAAGGCGGTAATCGCTTCCTTATCATCAGCAGTGGTTTCGGTGAACAACAACGGCTGTGTAGCTCTCCACTCCTTCGCCTGTTTGATTTCATCAATCGCATTGGGTGGCAGCACGATGAGCGAAGTCATTTCTTGATCACGCCCTGCCTTGTTGGTGCCTTTGAAGGACACAAGATTTCCTTGTGCCAGCGCATTTCCAAGAACTGCCTGTTTCGGGTTAGTGTATGTGCGACCAAAGCTGGACTTGCGTATCCGTTCGGCAAAGTCGCGGCGCCACACTATCGATGATGCATCTCCTGCAGCCACCACACCGCCGAATCCAGCAGGCAACAGCTTGTATGAAGCTCTATGCGGGACTTCGACTACTTCACTGGACTTTGCGCCCTTGAGCGGTCGCTCTTGAAGGTCTGGGGCCGTTTCGATGCTGCTAGATTCAATCGTCGCGTAGCAACGTGACGAAACGACCTCCGGTTGGGTCGTAAGTTCATCCGCAATTTGTGCAATTCCACGAGAGCGGTCGGCTAGAACCGCGCTTGATGGGTTCTGTTGCGCCATCACACCGCAAGTTGCAGTGGTCAGAAGAAGCGAGGAAAGAAGCGTTTTCATAGTCGGCAAAAAGTTCGGGGTTTAGTTATCGATGTTCCATTGGTAAGTCTTGTCGGCTGGCTGATTGCCGTCCTCGATAGCTGAAGGATGCTGTATGCTCGGCACAGATGTTGGAGCTGCACCGTCGCCAGTTGAAGGTGTTGCTTGCTGATTCTGCTGGGAAATCTTGCCGTGAACCTTCCAGTCGTTCTGTTTGATGGGAATGAAAACCGTCCCAATCTGACCGTTCTTCACCTCGACGATGCCTGACCAGATCGTGAACGTGTCTCGCATGTCGCTCTCGATCCATTGCAGAGACTGCCCTTGATAGCGCATTGCTCTGTAGAAAAGACTTTTCATGTCGTTTTGATGAGCTAGACCACTGGGGAT
>CAZXPU010000204.1:0-5946 GCA_964642905.1 uncultured Prosthecobacter sp. | reverse complement strand
GAGGAGAAGCTCTACTCGCTGCGCGACCTCAAGATCGACAAGGTCGGCTGAAGCTGTAAAAAGCCTTTCTTCCCGGCTGATTGGTCGTATTCTGACAGCCCCTTTTTCCCGTTTATGATCAAAGTCGGACTTGTCTCTCTTGGCTGCGCCAAAAATCTCATCGATTCGGAAATCATGGTCGGCCACCTCCAGCAGGCGGGCATGACCATGACGCCTGAGGCCGATCTGGCCGACGTGCTCATCATCAACACCTGCTCCTTCATCGACATGGCCAAAAAGGAGTCGGTTGGAGCGATTCATGAGGCGGTGGACGCCCGCGGCGAGTCCACAAAGCGCAAGAAGCAGAAGATCATTGTCGCCGGCTGTCTCTCCCAGCGGTTCCGTGAGGAGCTGCCCAACCTGATGCCAGACGTGGACGCGTTCATTGGCCTGGACCAGATCACCCAGGTGGCGCCGATCATTCAGAACCTGGTCGGGGTGAAGGCGCACGAGCAGGAGAATCTCGTGACCAAGGGGCCTCAATACATCCCCGATTACAACACACCGAGATTCCGTCTGACGCCGAAGCACATGGCCTATGTCAAGATCGCCGAAGGCTGCAACCATCCCTGTTCCTTCTGCATCATTCCGAAAATCCGCGGCAGACATCGCAGCCGCACTCAGGAAAGCGTGGTCAGGGAGGTGGAGCTGCTTGTCAAAAGCGGCGTGAAGGAGATCAATCTGATCTCCCAGGACACCACCTACTTCGGCATGGACAAGTGGGAAGGTGAGAGGCCGAGGCCGACCTCGGGAGTGGACAGCACCAAGGGCGAGTCCCTGAGCACGTTGATCCGCGCCTTGAATGAAATCCCCGGGGATTTCTGGATCCGCCTGCTTTACACCCATCCGGCGCACTGGAGTGACGACCTCATCCAGGCCATGGCCGAAAGCCCGAAGGTGGCCCGTTACATCGACATTCCGCTGCAGCACATCAGTGACAACATGCTGACCCTGATGCGGCGTGAAACCTCCGGCGGCTACATTCGTGACCTGCTGAAGCGCATCCGAAAGGGCATTCCAGGCATTGCCATTCGCACCACCTTCATCGTCGGATTCCCCGGTGAGACCGAGGCCGACTTCAACGAGCTGCTCCAGTTCATCGAAGATGAGAAGTTCGAACGCGCAGGCATCTTTAACTACTCCCGCGAAGAAGGTACACGTGCGGACAAGATGGAGGGGCACATTCATCACATGACCCGCAAGGCGCGCTGGAACGAGGCCATGCGCGCCATCGAGCGCAACGTGCAGCATGTGAACCAGCGTCATGTCGGCAGGACGATGCGTGTCCTGGTCGAGGAGCCCGGAGTCGCCCGCGGTGAGATGGACGCTCCGGACATCGACACGACGGTGTTCGTGAACAAGAAGCTGCCCGTGGGGCAGTTTGCCGACGTCACCATCAAGGAATGGCGTGGTTACGACCTCGTGGCCGCCTGATCGGCGGCCGGTCGAGGCGTTCAGAGCATGCCTTGGCCTATTTCGTGAACATCTCGCTGTTCTTGTCCCCGCCGCTGAGCACGTAGGCGACAAGATCCAGGATTTCTTCCTGGGTGAGCAAGGCGAGAAGCATGGGCGGCATGAGCGAGACCTTGCTCGGCTCGATGCTCTTCACCTCCTTGCGGTCGATGTTGGCGCGCTGGTCGGGGTTGCTCAGGTCGGTGTTGAGCGTGACGTTGTCACCGCTGAGGTTGACGACGACACCGCTGAGAATCTCACCGTTGTTCTTGGTGACCACGATGGGGGCGAACTGCTCGTTGATCTCCTTGCTGGGATTGATGATCTGGTCGAGCAGATCATGCGGGCTGTAGCGGCCGCCGGCGCCGGTGAGGTCGGGGCCGGTCATGCCGCCGGCGTTGCCAAAGCGGTGGCAGGTGAAGCAGGCGGCGGCGCTGAACATCTTCCGTCCGTTTTCAAAGCTGCGATTCTTCATGCCCGTGGCCGCGGCCTTGCTGAGATCTTCGAGCGTCCACATGGTCGGCGTGCGGCCGACGAAGACGGCCCCGGCCAGTTCGATGGCGCCTTTCACCTCGGGCTTCTTGTTGATCAACTGGGCCAGCCCGTTCTTTTCAGTGTCGCTGAAGGTGGCGAGGCTGTCATTGCGGATGAATTCGAGGAACTTGGTGAAGCTGGCGCCGCCCTTGTAGCTGGCTGCCTTCAGAAAGAACTCGAGCTGCTGCGTGCGAAGCTCCTGGGTCCAGCCTGTCTTCAGGAAGCGCAGGCTGCGGGCGTATTCGATCTGAGGTTCCTGGCTTTCGGCAGCGATGATCAGGGCCATGCCCTTGGCGGCGGTGTTAGGCGCCTGGAGGTAAGCGAGCGTTTCGGTCAGCAGCCAGTTCAACTCGAAATTGTCCGCAGGATAGGCCGGGTCGAGCTTCGCAATGATCGAGGCGACCGTGGTTTCGTCCGGATTGCCAAAGCGGTGCAAGACGATTTCGATGAGTCGCACATAACCGAGCTTTTGCTCCTGCGTGAGCCTGGCGAAGTCGAGCTTCAGCAGCGCGCCGAGGATGGCGTCGCGAGCGGCCGTGTTCACGACGTGATTCGCCTCGCGATGGGTCGGACACACACCTGTGCGGCGGGCAAGGGCCACCAGGGCTTCGATTTGCGCCGTGATGCTGGACTCCTGAAGCGCCTTGTTCTGCCACTGATCCAGCGGCTGGTGCTCCAGCGCCGTGCGGGCGGCGGCGCGGATGTAGCGATCGGCACTGCCAAGGTGAGGCCAGGCTGTTTCGACGGCCTTCGGGTCTTGTTTGCCATGGAAGGCCTCGAGGGAGCGGCGGAGGTTTCGAGCAGCAGCCTCGGGGACGACTTTTCCATCCATGCCACGTGAGCCGCTGCCAAAACCAGGATCCGTGACATGGATCTTTTCACCGCCTGTATAACTCACCCGGTACAGCCCGCTCTGCACGCGACGTCCGCCGATGGTGAAGTACATCGCGCCATCCCTGCCAATGATCGCATCACTGACCGGCAGAGGGCCGCCGGTGACAAACTCCTCCTTGGTTGCGGTGTAGGTGCTGCCCTGAGGCTTGAGATGCACGGCGTAGATCTTGCCCCAGCTCCAGTCGAGCGCGTAGAAGGCCTCCTGGTATTTGGCGGGAAACTTCGCGCCATAACCAAATGTGCAGCCGGTGGGCGAGCCGGGGCCGATGTTCAGCGTGGCGGGGAGATTGTCGATGTAGAACTCGGGGTACTTGCCCGCGCCGTTGCGCCAGCCGAACTCCGCCCCGCTGACGACATGGTTGATGCGTGTGGGGCGGTACCAGGAGGTGTTGAAGTCGTACTCCATGTCCGCGTCATAGACGAAGAGCTCGCCATCCCGGTTCACGCCACCGTCATAAATGTTGCGGAATCCGCTGGCGAAGATCTCGAAGGTCTTTCCATCCGGCGTGAAGCGATACACGATGCCGCCGGGGGCCATGACATGGCGGTTGTGGCCGCGACCGTCGGGCATGCGCGGCAGCAGGTGGTCATCGCCCCACAGCTTCGCCACGGGAGAACTGTCCGGTGTGCCCGCCTTGGGACCCTCCTTGAGAACGGCGTTGTTGCCGCTGATAAGATACAAGCCCTTGCCATCCGGCGTCTTCAGGATGGCATGCACGCCGTGATCGCTGCCTGCGTCGAACTCGCGCAGCATCTCCACCTTGTCCGGCATGTCATCGCTGTTGCTGTCGCTGATGCGATACACGCCGCTGGGGATCTTTTTCTCATAGTCGTTCACGCCGACATACAGCGCGCCAAAGGCGAAAAGCATGCCGTTCACAGCGCGGATGTCGACGGGCACCTTTTCGATGTCGCCCTGGCTCAGTGTCTGGCCCGGGGCGGGTGCCTTGAAGCGATAAAGCATGCCGTACTGGTCGCTGACATAGATGCGGCCGGCGTCATCGGTGGTCAGGTTCACCCAGGAACCCTGATCCTGGCCGGGCACGCTGTAGATCAGCTCCACCTGAAAGCCGGGCAGCGTCTTGATGCGCGACACCGGGGTGGCCTTGTTTTCGCCGATGGCCGGGCCGACGGCGTCAGGGCGCTTCGGTTTTGCCTTGCCCTTGGCCTGGGGTTGCTGCGCCAGCAGCGAGAAGGGCAGCGTAAGGGCGGAAAGAAGCAGGGTGGCGAGTGGCAGGCGGATCATGGCGGGGTTGTGACCATTAACGTCCGCGGCTTCTGAAAACTACCGGCAAAAGCTGTGTCGGATCCGGCAATGGCTGGCCGTGCCTGTTTCTGCAATCAGGCACGGCCTGTTCTCTCTCTCAGGAGGCGTTTCGGCTTTTATTTGGCGTCCTTCTTCGCCTTGCCTTTGCCCTTGGCCTTGGGCGCCTTCGCCTCGATGACCTGGGCATCGCTAGGAATGGGGTCGTTTTCGAAGGCTTTCACGCCACCTTCAGGAAGCTCCTTGAGCATGACGTCCTTGATCCGCACCTCCATGGCGGGCCCGCGGTGGATCTGGAAGGCGAGAAGGCCTTCCAGCGAACGCTTGGCGGTCTCGTGATCGGTGAGTTCCATGGTCACCTTGCCGTCGATCTTATGCACCAGGTGGTTGCCCTGGGCGATGACGCTGTACTCATGCCATTCGGCGACATCGGCGTTGACCGGGTCGTGCTCGGCGACCAGCCATTTCACGCCGGAGGGGTCGATGGTCACGCTCTGGCCGTTCTGGGCGACGATGCCGCGTCCGCCCTCCTCGTACATCATGGCGCGGTAGGGGACGTTCGGGTGGATGTCACACTGGTAGCCGCGCACGGACCATTTCTTGTCCGCGTTCTCGCTGCTGCGGTACTGGATGCCCGTGTTGTTGCCGCTCTGCTTCACCTTGGCCCGCAGTTCAAAGTTCTTCACGACGCCACCGCGCCAGATCAGGAACTGGTTGTAGGCCAGCTGCTCCGGCCCTGTCGTGTGTCCGATGATTTCGCCGTTCTCGACCTTCCACAGTTCGGGATTGCCATCCCAGCCGCCCAGGTCCTTGCCGTTGAAGAGAGGTTTGAAGCCATCCTGCGCCGAGGCGGATGCGAGGGTGATGAGTGAGAGAAAAAGGAGTGATTTCATGAGGTTGTTGGTTGGCTGAAATGAAGAGGCCGTGCGTCTGAACGTCGACGCACGGCCTAAAATGACGGCAAAAGCTGTGTCAGATCCGGCAAGCCGCTCAGGCGGCCGGGGCGACGAAGTCGGCCATGGTCCGCAGGATGACGACCACGGAGCAGGCTCCGGCGTCAGGGAATCCAAGGCAGGCCTCGCCAAGGGTTTTGGCGCGCCCAAACTGGGCGATCATGGCCTTGCTGGCCTCCTTGCCGGACTCCGCCGCGTCGGCGATGGCGGCGAGAGCTTCGGGAAGCCGGAGCTGGGTGACTTCCTTGGCCCTGGCGGCCGCCGGGACAAGGGCGTCAAGCATGGTCTTGTCTCCCGGCTTGGCTCCGCCGCGCTTCATGATGCCTTCGACAGCGGCGTCGAGGAACAGAGGGAGGTCGGGCGGGTCGAATGTGCCCGCGGTGGCGAGGGCCTTGCCGCCGGCACGGAAGAGCGTGCCGAAGAGGGCTCCGGAGGCGCCTCCCATGCTGGTCATCATGGCGGTGCCGACGGTGACGAAAACCTGTTCGACGCTGCTGGGCTCCTGCGTCTCCAGCTGGGCCTTCACGGCCTCCATGCCGCGTTTCATGCCGAGGCCGTGGTCTCCGTCGCCGAGATCCCGGTCTGCCTGGGACAGCATCGGCTCGGCGGCGATGATCGCATCCGCGACCTTGAGCATCATGAGACGGATTTGGTTGGGCTTGAGTTCCATGGTGTTGATTGAAGGTTGGGCGGCCATGAGGCCGCCCGGATTGTGGATGTTGATGGGGGAAGGCGGGCCGTGAAGCCCGTGTCATCTTACTTGCCCTTGAGGTCGTTGAACATCTGGAAGCCCTGCTCGGGGCTCAGGCC
>CAZXPU010000203.1:0-6094 GCA_964642905.1 uncultured Prosthecobacter sp. | reverse complement strand
TGCAGGATGCCGAGAAAGCTCGGCATCGTGGCGGGATACTCGGTGAAGTTGTTGGTGACGCCGTGGGTGTGGGCGTAAAGACCGCTCAGGATGCTGGCCCGGCTCGGCGAGCAGAGGGAGGTGGTGCAGAAGGTGTTGGCAAAACGCACGCCCTCTCCGGCAAGACGGTCGATGTGCGGCGTCTTCACATGCCTGGAGCCGTAGCAGCCCAGGGCATCGGGACGGAGATCATCGCAAAGGATGAAGAGGACGTTGGGCCGGGAGGCCGCGGAAACGGGGCTCCAAAGAATGGAAAGCGAAGCGAGGAGGGCCAGGATGCGCATAAAGAAAGACCTGGATGGAGACGAAGGCAGAAGCACGGAGATTTCAACACACTGCCTTCGGACAGCGGTAGAAAAAAGAAACGCCGCCTGTTTCCAGGCGGCGTTTGAGGGAGGCAGGCTTGTGAGCCCGGGCGACGTTACTTCGTCGGCACTTCCGCGATCGTCTTGAGGACGCGGGAGGCGATCTGGTAAGGGTTGCCCTGGCTGTTCGGACGACGGTCTTCCAGGTAGCCCTTGTAGCCGTTGTTGACGAAGCTGTGGGGGACGCGGACGGAGGCACCGCGGTCAGCCACGCCCCAGGAGAACTTGTCGATGCTCTGGGTTTCGTGCAGGCCGGTGAGGCGCAGGTGGTTGTCCGGACCGTAGACGGCGATGTGCTCATGGCAGTTCTTCTCGAAGGCGGCCATGAGGGCGAGGAAGTATTCCTTGCCACCCACTTCACGCAGGTGGGTGGTGGAGAAGTTGCAGTGCATGCCGGAGCCGTTCCAGTCGGTGGCACCCAGGGGCTTGCAATGGAACTCGACATCGATGCCGTACTTCTCGCAAAGACGAACCAGGAGGTAGCGGGCCACCCAGACCTGGTCGGCGGCGGTCTTGGACCCCTTGCCGAAGATCTGGAACTCCCACTGGCCCTTGGCCACTTCGGCGTTGATGCCTTCATGGTTGATGCCGGCGTCCAGACAGATGTCGAGGTGCTCCTCAACGATCTGACGGGCGAGATCACCGACGTTCTTGTAGCCGACGCCGGTGTAGTAAGGGCCCTGCGGGGCCGGATAGCCGAACTCAGGGAAACCGAGGGGGCGGCCGTCCTGATAGAGGAAGTATTCCTGCTCGAAACCAAACCAGGCGCCCGGATCGTCGACGATCGTGGCACGGTCATTGGAGGCATGGGGGGTGCCGTCCGCGTTGTAAACTTCGCACATGACGAGGACGCCATTCTTGCGGGTGCTGTCAGGATACACGGCAACGGGCTTCAGCACGCAGTCGGAGCTGCCGCCGGGGGCCTGCTGGGTGGAGGAGCCGTCAAAGCCCCAGTTCGGAAGTTCTTCGAGCTTCGGGAAGCTGGCGAAATCCTTGATCTGAGTCTTGCTGCGGAGGTTGCGGACAGGCTCGTAGCCGTCGAGCCAGATGTATTCGAGTTTGTATTTGGCCATGGTTGTGGTGTTTCGACTTGGGTTTGAGGTTGCCTGACGGGTTGGTTCAAGCCCCCCCGTAGAAGCGATTCTTCGATAGAGCACAGCCCATGCCAGCCGGGAAGAGTTTTTTCCTCGTTTTCGAGAAAACTTTCCACCCTTTAAAACTCTCCGCCGAGGGCCAGATGAAGGTCCGCCCGGTTACGCAGGCGCTGCGCCTGAACGGCGTTCAGAGCGCTGCGGGCGTCAAAGGCTCTCTGCCGGGCGTCGAGCAGGGTCAGCACGTCCGTCAGCCCCTTTTCATACTGCCCCCGGGCCAGGGTTTCCGCCCGCTCAGCCTCCTGCGCGGTTCGGGCCAGGGCTTCCGCCTGCTCCCTGAGAAAGACGTCTGCCGCCAGCGCTGTCTCGACCTCGCGGAAGGCCGTCAGGACGCTGTTGGTGTAAGTCTGCAGCTGTTCCTCGTAGCGGGCACGGGTCTGCTTGACCGTGGCCAGGATCCGCCCGCCCTGAAAGAAGCTCTGGGTGATGTTGCTGGCGATGCTCCACATGGCCGCCTCGGGCACGAGGAGATCGTCCGTCTGCTGCGAGGTCCGGCCAAACTCTCCGGTGAGGCGGATGCTTGGCAAAAAGGCCTTTTTGGCCGCGCTCTCCAGGTTCAGCGCCGACTCCAGGCGGCGTTCGGCGGCGCGCAGGTCAGGCCGGCGGAGAAGCAGTTCCGAGGGAAGCCCGGCGGGCACGGCCCGCTTCAGGGACGGCAGGCCACCCAGGCCGCGTTCGGCTCCGGCGGGATAGCCGCCCATGAGTACTTCCAGAGCCCGTCGGGATTGGTCCACCGCCGCACGGCGCTGCTGCACGGTCGCTTCCGCACGGGCCAGGTCCGCCCTGCCCAGGGAAACGTCCAGGGCCGCCCGGTCGGGATCCAGCCCGCGTTCCATCTGCCGTTCTAAAATCGCCTGCTGCATCCGGCGGGTGCTGACGTTTTCCTCGGCCAGGGTGAGCTGCGCCTGGGCCTCCGCCAGTGTGACCGCCGTTCTCACCGTGTTGGCGGCCAGCGACAGCCGGGCGCCGTGAAAATCCTCCTCGGCGGCATACTGGCGCGCCTTCGCCGCACGGCGCTGGTCGGCCACCCTTCCCCAGAGATCGACCTCCCAGGAGACGTTCAGCGGCAGCCTGAAACGGTTGTTGATGAGATTCAGCCCTGAAAAGCGCTGGCCCGCCGGCGACTGCTGACGGCTGGCCGCAAAGCTGCCGGCGATCTCCGGGTAAAGGGCGGCGCCCGCCTGCACGGTCTCCGCCCTGGCCTGGGTCAGACGGGCGGCGGCCGCCTTGAGGC
Organism: uncultured Prosthecobacter sp.; assembly: GCA_964642905.1. GTDB lineage: Bacteria > Verrucomicrobiota > Verrucomicrobiia > Verrucomicrobiales > Verrucomicrobiaceae > Prosthecobacter. The sequence goes on along the minus strand of CAZXPU010000203.1, from coordinate 3,305 downwards.
TCGGGTTCGCCTCAATCGTCCGGTCGACCAACCGCCGAAGCTCCGGGCTGCTGAACTCCCCCAGCCACCCGGTCGCCGCCGCGCCATCGATCCTGGGCAGGGCGCTCCATTTTTCAGGAGCCGTGGCATGAAGCTTCTCCACATCCGCCCCGATCCTTCGCGCCCCGAGAGGTGGCAGAAAACCACAGCCGCCCAGCAGCGGGCACAAGGTGACAAGAAGGACGGTTCGGTAGAGGGCAAACACAGGCCCCCAGGCTGCATGGGAGGCGGCCTGCGACAAGATGAAATGCGGCGGTGCGGGGTGGATCACGCAAACAGCTCCAGCACCGGCTGTCCCTTGTCCGCAACGGTGAAGGGGCGCTTGTTGGGTGAGAACAGCACCTGGTCAAGCGGCAGGCCCAGGGCGTAACCAATGCTCGCATTCAAGTCGGGCACGTTCACCTTGCCCTCGGTGACCTCGATGCCCTTGTCGGTCCTGCCATGGACATAACCTCCTTTGACACCACCGCCCCAGAGCACGCTGGAGAAAGCCTTCGGGTAATGGTCACGTCCGGCGTTCTGGTTGATCTTCGGCGTGCGGCCGAACTCGGTCGTCAGCACCACCAGCGTCTCCTCCAGCAGGCCGCGAGACTCCAGGTCGCCCAGCAGCGCCCCGAGGGCCTGGTCAAGCTCGGCGATCTTCTCCGGCAGGCGTGAGTAGATCTCCTGGTGCATGTCCCAGCCGCCGTTGCCGACCTCGACATAACGAACTCCGTGTTCAAGCAGACGGCGGGCCAGCAGGCAGCCCTGGCCGAACTTGCCGGCACCGTAGCGCTCCTGCAGCTCCGCAGGCTCACCGGACAGGTCGAAGGCCGTGAGGTCGGCGCTTTTCATCACCCGGACCGCCTCGCGGTAGACGTCGGCGTAGGCGCGCACGGAGGACTGGTTGTAGGTCTTCTCAAACCCGGAATTGAGGCGTGCGCTGAGGCCGAGGCGGTAGTCAAAGTCACCCTCGCCAAGGCCGGCCAGCCGCCGGCTGTTCTGCAATCCGGTGGAAGGGTCGTTGATCAACAGCGGCTGGAAGGCAGCCTCAAAAAAGCCGCCGCCGGGGTGCTTGCTGTTGTCGCTGATCACCACCGTGCCCGGAAGGTCGGGATTGCCCTTGCCCTGGAACTTCTGCAGCCAGGCGCCCATGGACGGATGCCGGGTGCCGCCGCGCAGGGTGTAGCTGGTGTGCTGGAAATAATTGCCCTGCTCGTGGGCGCCCTGGGTGCTGGACATGCCGTTGATCAGGGTGGCGTGATGCATGTACTTCGCCACCGTCGGCAGCCCCGAACCGATCAGGATGCCGTCGGCGCTGGTCTTGATCGCCTGCGTCTCGCCCATCGTGTCGGCGCCCGGCACGCAGCCGAAGGTGTCGAGATGCGTCATGCCGCCGGACATGTAGAGATAGATCACGTTGCGCGCGGTCGGCACCTGCTTCGCCTTGGAGCTGCCGTCAAAGATGGCTCCCGCCCTGCCCTCCAGCAACGGCAGCATGGAGACCCCCAGGCAGGATTTGGCGAGCCCCAGGACGAAGTCGCGCCGGCCGGAGTCATTGTGGGTGTAGCGTGTCGGATTCATGGGTGGGTCCTTGTTGAGTGAACGAGGCTTGCGCTGATTACTGGATGAAAAGGAACTGCGAGCCGGTCAGCAGCGCATGGGTGACGTCCTCGACGGCCCTGGAGCCGCGTTCGGTGATCACGCCGGAAAGCACGGCGCGCTCCTGGCTCGACGGCCTGCGGCTGAGCAGCGCGGTGTAGAGCAGATCCATCTTTTGTTCGGCAGAGCCGGCCTTTTCAAGATGCACGCTGAGGTTGGACACCGGGCTGGTGACGGCCTGGACGATGGGGCCGTTGAGCAGGGTCAGCGCCTGCGGCACCGAGGCGTCGGCGCTGGCGTTCTCGATCACCTCGCGGTCGCTCTGCCCGAAGGTGCGCAGCAGGTGTCCGGCACGGGCCGGACTCGGCAGCTCGGAGGCGCGCACGTTCAGCCCCTGCACGTTCTTCGCGGTCTTCTTGATCTCCTCCAGGTAGAGCTTCCTCTCCTGCTTGCCGAGGCTGGCGAGCTTCTCCTTGTCGATCATCGGCGTCTTCTTGGAGTCCTGCTGCTTGGCGTTGTAGCCGCGGCGCAGATCGTTGGCACGATCCTCGCCCAGCAGCGCCTCGAGGATGTCCCGACCGGCCTCGCGACGGAGCTTGCTGGCCTGTTGCGCCAGCTGCTTGCTGTCGACCTCGCTCATGCCGCCCTTCTCCTTTTCAGCGGCAAGCCGGGCGCGCATCTCGGCGAGCTCCTTTTGATTGGCCGCCAGGCGTGCGGAGGCGTCCTTGGAAACCTGGATCAGCCCCTCCACGCCCTTGGACTTCACGGTGTTCAGGAAGAAGGCGAGGTCGTCCAGGTACTGGTGCAGGCGGTCGTTGTCGGTGTCGACCATGTCATCGACGTTGCCTGCGGTGAGCGTCACCAGCGAATCCCAGACCTGCTCGGCGCTCATGCGGCGCAGCATCGGGCCGGTGAAGTGGGAGGTGTCGCCCAGCGCGACTTCCTGGGTGCCCGCCATGCGCTGGTAGGCATCCGTGTTGAAGAGCACGCGCAGGAAGGATTTCAGGCTGTACTTTTTCTCCACCATGAGCTGCGTGAGGTACTCCATGAGCGCCGGGTTGGAGGCGACGGTGGAGTCTGTCATCTCATCCACCGGCTCGATCAGCCCGAGCCCGAAGACCTTCTTCCACATGCGGTTGGCGATGACGGTGGTGAAGCGCGGGTTCTCCGGGCTGGTCATCCAGCGCGCGAAGGCCGTGAGCGTGGTCTCGCCGCCCTGCGGCGCGGCCTCATGACCGAACATGACCTTGGGCTGGATCTGCTGGCCGGGCTTGGCGTTGCTGTACTTGTAGTCGTGCGGCAGCGCCGGCAGCTTGCCGTCCTGCCAGCTGACATTGGTGTAGCGCAGCGGCTTCATCACGTCGCTCATGACCTGGCGCACCTGGTTCAGCTGCTCCTTGTCCACCTTGGGCTGCTGCTCCTTGTCGGCGCGCATCTTTCGGGTGTACTCCTTCCGCTCCTCCTTGGTCATGGCCTTCATGGCCTCCTTGTCCAGCTCGCCCGGCTTCTTGAACTTGAGATAGTCGTTGCCGCCGCCCCGCGTGTTCATGCCGTAGGTGAAGGCGGCCATGCCGTAGTAGTCCATCTGCGACCACTTGTCGAAGGGGTGATCGTGGCATTGGGCGCAGACGATGCTGGTGCCGAGGAACACCTGCACGGTGTAGGCGAGGTGGTCGAGCTTGTTC
>CAZXPU010000202.1:0-6137 GCA_964642905.1 uncultured Prosthecobacter sp. | reverse complement strand
CTGGCTCCGGTGGTTCTCGCTCGCCGGGGCTCGCTTCACCACCGGCTACCTTCTCGCGAGCCTTCGGCTCGGCGGGAGCCGAGGGGGATGAGAGATGGGGGATGGGGTGCCCTGAAAAATGGATCTTGGGACTTCCTTGGTCATTGGCCCCTGGGCCTTGGTCATTCCTTTCCCCGTGCTCTGATAAATCGCAGAACGCCATGCCCAGGGGGCACACAGGGTGGGCGATGGCTTCTCGCGTCCTGCCAGGGCGCGGTGAAGGGGGTGTGGGTGTGCACTGGAGTCCGGTGGTTCTCGCTCGCCGTGGCTCGCTTCACGCACCGGCTATCTTCTCGCGAACCTCCGGTTCGCTTTCGAGCAGTGAGTTGAACCTCTTTTCGAGGACCTCAAGACCACCCTCAAAGCCGAAATCGCCTCCTAAATCCTGGATGCCCTGGAATCCCGATGGCGCTTCAAGAGATCGAACAACGCGCAAAAGGGCCTTCAAGGTGTGCCATTCTCCTGGGGGAGAGCTGACGAAGGGGGGCGGGAATGAGAGCCTCGGGTCTGATTCAGCGTCAAATTGATGAAAGTTAGCCAGTTTATAAAAACTTGATAAACTGGCTAAAGTTGATATAAATGCACCCATGGATCCGATCGGAAACCCCTACACGCCAGGTGCCGGTACTCCACCGCCTGAACTTGCCGGTCGCGATGACTTGCGACAGCAGGTGCATATTGCCCTGGAGCGAATCAAGGCAGGACGTCCGGCAAAAAGCATCCTGTTGGTCGGGCTTCGGGGGGTGGGCAAAACCGTGTTGCTGGACCGATTGCGCGAAGATGCCGAGGGAGCCGGGCTCCAGACGATTCGCGTGGAAGCTCCCGAAAACCGCTCGCTGCCCGCCATTCTGGCCCCCCAGCTCAGGCAGGCCTTGCTCAAACTGTCACGCAACGACCAGGCAAAGGACCTCGCCCAACGAGCCTTGCGGGCACTGGCGGGATTCGCCAAGGGGCTCAAGATGAAATATGAGGACATTGAAGTCGGCCTGGATTTTGAACCCGAGCCAGGGCTGGCGGATAACGGCGATCTGGAGCATGACCTCCAGGCGCTGCTGGAAGTCGTCGGTGCGGCCGCGAAAACAGCAGGCACGGCACTGGTGATGTTCGTGGATGAACTTCAATATGTGGAAGAAGAGCAACTGGCATCCTTGATTACAGCGCTGCATCGCACGGCCCAGCGCAGCCTGCCGGTCGTGCTTGTGGGAGCCGGGCTGCCACAGCTGCCGGGAAAAATGGGACGCGCGAAGTCTTATGCAGAACGGCTTTTTGACTTCCCACAGATCGGCCCGCTTTCAACGAACGCCGCAACTCTGGCCATCACGAAACCCGCAGAGAAAGAAGGTGTGGTGTTTGAACCCGGCGCTCTCGATCGCATTCTGCGTGAGACCCGGGGTTATCCTTACTTTCTTCAAGAGTGGGGCAAGCATTCCTGGGACGCTGCGGACCAATCGCCCATTACTCGACACGATGTCGATCGTGCCACGGCGTCAGCCATCGCCGCGCTGGACGAAAGCTTTTTCAGGGTGCGTTTCGACCGCCTTACCCCCTCGGAAAAGCGCTACCTCCGGGCGATGGCGGAACTCGGCCCTGGCCCGCACCGGTCGGGAAACATCGCCGAGCAGCTCCAACGTGACGTGACCTCACTGGCCCCGACTCGTAGCGGCCTGATCGTCAAAGGCATGATTTGGAGTCCAAGTCATGGGGACACCGCGTTTACCGTTCCTTTGTTTGATGAATTCATGAAGCGCTCCATGCCAGGCGATGGCTGGCGTTGAGACAGGGTTTGCGGACAGACTTGGTGAAGTGCGGAAAGTGCCAGCCCACACCTCCCAGGTTCGGTGCCAACCATTGTCGGCGGAGCTGGTCGCCCTGGCTGAACGCCGGCTTCTCGCGCCCCGTCCAGGGCGCAGCCTGGGGGCGGGTATGTCAGGTCGCTTGATCGGGTCCGGTGGTTTTCGCTCGCCGAGGCTCGCTTCACCCACCGGCTACCTTCTCGCGAACCTCCGGCTCGGCGGGAGCCGAGGGGAATGTGGAACTTGGAAGTTGGGCCTTGGCACTTCCTGGGTCATTGGCCTCTGGGCATTGGGCATTCATTTCCCCGTGCTTTGATAAATCGCAGAACGCCATGCCCCAGGGGCACACAGGGTTGGCGATGGCTTCTCGCGTCCTGCCAGGACGCGGTGTGAAGGGGGGATGTGGGGATGCGCTGGAGTCCGGTGGTTCACACTCGCGGGGCTCGCTTCACCACCGGCTACCTTCTTGCGAGCCTCCGGCTCGCTTTGGGCCGATCAATCAGGCCTGATGGCCGAACCGAACACCGGATCCGATGGGGGAGCTCCGAGTCGGAGTCTCGTCTTGAGTTCGAGGAATCCGGGATCTGGATTCCGAAATGAAAAGGTCAACACTGGTGGAGGCGAGGGGAATTGAACCCCTGTCCGAATGGCCGTAAGCCGGAGCTTCTACATGCTTAGCAGGCTCTTTGATCTCGATGAGGGACTTCAGTCTGCGGAATTCCGTTCACCCAGCGTCCTGTTTGATCTCGCCTTCGACCCGGTCGCCCGGCCAGCCAGCCAGCCTGATGGTGGCGTCTGCTAAGGTATCAGGCTTTCCTCAGGAGACGTCGCGGGGCTTAGGCCGCGAGAGCAAGCTCGTTGGAGTTTGCGTTTGTTTGTTTGATCCGGTGATTAACGAGGCCAACGAATCATCCTCGGCATGCCACCCCGACCGCAGACTACCCGTCGAAACCAGGACGCCCCCAGTCAGTGTTGACCCTGTAGAGTAGCCCCGCAGGGGGGCGGGGTCAAGGGGGAAGGGGGAGAAGGGGGGCTGAAATCTGAAACTCGAAACTCGAAACTCGAAGATCGAGGGATGGAGGGCTCGAAACCCGAAGGCCGAAACTCGAAACCTGGGACCTGGATTCGGGAACTGGAAGATCGTGTGACGAATGGGGGATAGAGATCGCTGTTGATTTGACGAAGAAATGCTTGTCTGCCGGTGATTCAGGCTTGTCAGGCCGTGAGGCAGGCGCTCGATTTTGCGGATGAGCCAAAATCTTGAAGCACTTCGAATTGCTCTTGAGCATTCGCCCAACCATGTGCCGCTTCTGATGCTGCACGGTGAGGGCTGCATGGAGGAGGGGTTGATGGATGAGGCAATGCGCAGTTTTCAGCGGGTGCTGAATGCGGATCCTATCCATGTCGAAGCCAGGTTGGGCCTGGCGCAGGTGGCTTTGCTTGGAGGCAGGACTTCCGAGGCTGCAGTGCGGGCTGAGCAGGTTCTGACTTCTGAGCCCGGCTGCGCCGCAGCCTGTATGCTGCTGGCACGAATCCACATCATCGAAGGGGACCTTACCCGGGCGCGTGCTCTCTATGAGCAGGGGGTGGCGTTGAATCGTTCGCTGGCGGACCCTGGGGTTGAAAAGGATCTTCTGAGCGTGAATGCGGGTTCCGATGAGGAGGAGGGCAGGAAACATGCCGTACGGTCTTCTGCGGACGGAGGTCTTATAGAAGAAGTGGAAGAAAAGGGAATGGAGGAGGACGGGCATCCGCGTGGAGGCAAGGCCTTTGACCTGGGCGTTGCGGATTTTGAAAAGCCGAAGATGAACTTCGACAGCGTGGGCGGGATGGAGGAGGTGAAGGAGCAGATCCGCATGAAAATCATCCATCCCTTGCAGCATGTGGAACTGTTCAAGGCCTACGACAAGAAAGTGGGCGGCGGGGTGCTGCTGTATGGACCTCCTGGCTGTGGCAAGACTCTGATCAGCAAGGCGACCGCCGGGGAGATCAAGGCCAACTTCATCGCCCTGGGCCTTCACCAGATCCTCGACATGTGGATCGGCAACTCCGAGAAAAACATGCATGAGGTGTTCGAGCTTGCTCGTCAGAACGCCCCCAGCATCCTTTTCTTTGACGAGGTGGACGCCCTGGCCGCCGATCGGCGCGACCTGCGGCAGAGCGCCGGACGCAATCTCATCAACGCATTTCTTTCTGAGATGGATGGGGCCGAGTCGGACAACGAGGGCGTGCTTATCATTGGCGCCACGAACGCCCCCTGGCACATTGACCCTGCCTTTCGTCGGCCCGGGCGGTTTGATCGGACGCTGTTCGTCCCTCCCCCGGATGAGCCAGGGCGTGCCGCTATCATCGAGGTTTTGGCGCGTGGCAAGCCGGTCGTTGACCTGGATGTTCGGGGGCTGGCGCGGAAGTGCGACGGTTTTTCAGGAGCGGACCTGAAGGCTGTTTTTGACCTGGCCACCGAGGATGTGCTGAACAAGGCGATGCGTACGGGCAAGGTCATTCCACTGACCACGAAGGATTTGATCAAGGCCGCCGGCAGCCACCGGGCAACCACCAAGGCATGGTTCGACAGCGCGAAAAATTACGCGATGTACGCCAACCAGGGGGGCTTTTACGACGACGTTCTCAGGCACCTTGGACTTCTCAAGCGCTGATCCCATGGAAGACCATGCACATTTGTCCCCAGATGCCGCCTTTCAGCGCGGACGTCTGCTTCAAGAGCAGCACCGTCTCAAGGATGCCGCCGACTGTTACAAGCTGGCGATCTCCCTCGATGCCGACCACGCGGCGAGCTATATCATGCTTGCGTTATGCTGGGCTGAGTCTGAAGAAAGACTGTTACAAGCTGGCGATCTCCCTCGATGCCGACCACGCGGCGAGCTATATCATGCTTGCGTTATGCTGGGCTGAGTCTGAAGAAACCGTCGCCCAGGCTGTCGATGCAGCACGCCGCGCCGTGTCACTGGAACCCGATGAGGGCATGCCGCACAGCGTGCTAGCCCTGGCGATCAATGCAGCCGCAAAAGACGGCCAGACCACTTCAATAAAGGAGGCGTTGAGCGAGTCGGAGCAGGCAGTTGCATTGTCGCCCGAAGACACCTTCGCTCACGCGGTGCTGGCACGGATGCACCTGCGTCTGCGTGACCCGGCGAAGGCGGAGAATGCGGCGCGCACTGCCTTGGGCCTGGACATGGAGAACACAATGGCCGCCGAGGCCCTCTCCGCCGCATTGCTTCTTCAGAGGAAGGATGCCGACAACCGTGGTCTGGTCGACTACCAGCTTCAACGTGATCCCGAGAATGATGCGGCTCAGGCGGCCGCTGGCTGGCAGGCGCTCATGGAGGGCGATCATCGGAAGGCCAACGAACACTTCATGGAGGCCCTGCGGCTGAATCCCATGAACGAAGGTGCACGCTCCGGGCTTATTGAAAGCTATCGTGCGCGCTCATGGTTTTACAACGCGTTCATTCGCTGGACGCACTGGATGAATCAGTTCACCGAAGGGAAGCGGGTCGCCATCATGATCGGAGGCTTTGTCGGCTATCGCATTCTCAGCGGATGGCTGAAGACGGTCTCGCCCTTCTGGTCATATGTCGTTGCCGGTCTCTGGCTCCTTCTGGTGCTGTGGTCCCACTTGGTCAGAGGTGTTACCACCTTGCTGGTCGCCATGGATCGGTTTGCACGGCAGTCCCTGGAGAAACGTGAATTCTGGGAGGGCGTGGTGGTGGGTGGACTTGTGCTGCTTTCCCTGGCTGCGCTGTTTGTCGGCCCCTTGCTAGGTGTCAGGTACTATGGTCTGGCTGCCTTGATCCTGCTCATGGCTGCCGTGGCCAATGCGGCGGCCTTCAGCAACGATCACCACTTGGGTCGGCATGTTTATACTGTCGTAGCGGCAGTTGCTGGGCTGGGCGCCTTTTATGCCTGCTTCTGCATCTTTGGCGACCTCAAACTTCCCTTCATGGTTCGAGCCGGGAATGTCTCCATCTATGGCGGTGTGGCTCTTTCATGGCTGCGACTGTTAAGGGTGCTCTATGCCTGAGATCGGTGGAAGGAATCAAAGCCTTTATGCCGCCTGGCGGTCCGCTCCGAAACCCGAAACCCAAAACCCGAAACCTGAAACCTGAAACCTGAAACCTGAAACCTGAAACCTGGAACTTCTGATTTCGTGTTTCGAGTTTCGGACTTGAACCGTGTGTGAGAACCTGAAAGGCTGGCGGCTTCCATCGTCATGAGCAGCAATTCGTTATCCCGCAGGCAGGCCGTGAAACTCGGTGTGGGGTCCCTGGCGGCCTTGCAGTCCCT
>CAZXPU010000201.1:0-6144 GCA_964642905.1 uncultured Prosthecobacter sp. | reverse complement strand
CATCATCCTCAGAAGCCGCTCAAGCCGGCAAAGCTGCCCGAGTTCATCCTATCCGGCGAGCCGACGGCCGTCCTGGCCTGCGGGCTGCATCCGGCGGAGGCCCGGGAGGCCGCCCCGATCCTGGCGAAGCTGGGCCTGCCCGTGCTGGCGGAGGCCACCTCCAACCTTTGGCAGCGCTGGCCGGAGAGTCCGCAGCTGGAGCATCTTCTGGTGCCTGCCGCCGAAGTTCATCTGCGTGCGATGGACATCCGCCAGATCATCCGCATTGGCGGCATCCCCTCGTCCCGCTGGTGGCGCGATCTTGAAAAACGTCCCGAAGTCTGGGTGACGAACATCTCCCGGCTGCCCTTCCCGGGGCTCGCCCGGAAGGAGCAGGTGCAGACGCTGCCCTGGCATGCGCTGGAGACGCTGGCCAAACGAACTTTGCGACCGGCCGTTTTTGGCCACGACAAGAAGCCGCTGGGGTCGAGGTTCGTCGAGTTCCCCCGCTCCGAGCCGGCCTGGATGCGGGAGATCCTTTCACAGCTGAAGCCCCATGATCGTGTCTTCATCGGCAACAGCCTGCCCATCCGCGAGATGAACCTGGCGCTCAGGCTGCCAGAGCAGGGAGCCGAATTCTTTGCCAACCGAGGCGCCAACGGCATTGACGGCCTTGTTTCAACCTGGCTCGGCACGAGCGCCAGTTCACGCTGTTCCTGGCTGGTTGTCGGTGACCTGAGTGCGATGTACGATCTCGCCGCGCCATGGATCATGCCCCAGCTGCCCCAGGGCAACCGGCGGCTGGTGGTGATCAACAACCAGGGCGGCAAGATTTTCTCCCATGTCAAAAGCCTGAGGAGCCTGTCCAACGAGGCCCGTCAGATCATCGAGAACCGCCATCGGGTGAGCTTTGAGCCCTGGGCGCAGATGTGGGGTCTCGGATACATCCGCGCCACGCAGCCGAAGCACCTGGAGGACATTCCGGAGGGCGCTTTTCTGATCGAGGTGCTGCCGGATGCCGACGAGACGGAGTCGTTCTATCAAGCGCTGGAGTCGTGAGGGGCCAGGGCGTGAGTGCGGCGAATTCAGATGTTCCCCGCGGTCTGCCGCTCCAGATCTTCCGCGGCTTTTTCCCAGGCGGTGGTTTCCTGGGCGATCCGAGGTTCGATCTGCTCAAGTTCCTCGCTCAAGGCGCGAAATTTCACGGCGTCGGCGTAGGTGGCGCCGTCCTGAAGCAGCTCGACGAGCTCGAGCTTGCGCTTTTCCAGGCTGGCGAGGCGCTGTTCAATCGCGGAGACCTTTTCCTCCAGTTCCTTGCGAAGCTTGCTACGGGCGTTGCGGGCCTCGGCTTCAGCGCGTTTTTGCTCCTTGGTCTTCGCGCCGCCGGCTGAGCCGTCCGTGCTGGCTGAGGCATTTTTACCGCCGCCGGAACTGCCGTAGCTGGCGGGCTGGGCGTTGGTGAGGCTGGCGGTCAGGGCTTCGCGGGCGGAGGTGGACTTGGTTTTGTCGAGGTAATACTGGTAGTCACCGGCATAGGGGGTGAGCACGCCGGCGGCGATGTGCAGGACGCTGCGCGCCATGGCGCGGATGAAGTGAACGTCGTGACTGATGAACACGAGGGTGCCTTCGTAATCCTCCAGCGCCTGAATCAGGGCGTCGATGCTGCCCATGTCGAGGTGTGTGGTGGGCTCGTCCATGAGCAGCAGGTTCGGCGGGTCGAGCAGCAGGCGGACGAGGGCGAGGCGGCTTTTTTCACCGCCGCTGAGCACGCCGACAGGCTTGAAGACGTCGTCGCCATGAAAGAGAAAGCTGCCGAGCAGGGTGCGGGCGAGCTGTTCGCCGGGTCTGCTGGGCAGGTCCATGGCGGACTGCAGCACGGTGTGGCGCATGTTGAGCACGTCGCCGCGGTACTGGGCGAAGTAGCCGGGCTTGACGTTGTGGCCCAGCTCACGACGGCCTGACTGCGGGTTGAGGGCTCCGGCGAGCAGCTTGAGCAGGGTGGACTTGCCGGCGCCGTTGGGGCCGACGAGGACGAGGCGCTGGCCGCGTTCGACCTCGAAGTCGAGGTCTTCATAGACAGGGGTTTGCCCATAACCAAAAGAGAGGTTTTTGAGCGTCAGAACACGCTGACCGCTGCGGGGCGGCTGAGGAAAGCGGAACTTGACCTGCTTGGCGGACTGCTGGGGCGCATCGACCCTTTCCATGCGGTCGATCATCTTCAGCTTGTCCTGGGCGCGGGAGGCGAAGTTGGCCTTGGCCTTGAAGCGGTCGGCCCACTGCTGGAGCTTGGCGATCTCGCGCTGCTGGTTTTCAAAGGCGGACTGCATCTGCTCTTCGCGGGCGGCTTTCTCCCTGAGGTAATCGTCGTAGTTGCCGCGGTAGCGGATGACCTTGGAGTGGGCGATTTCCAGGATGGTGTCGCAGAGGGCGTTGAGGAACTCACGGTCGTGGGAGATCATGAGAATGGCCCCGGGGTAGGTTTGCAGGTAGGTCTGGAACCAGATCAGGGACTCGAGGTCGAGGTGGTTGGTGGGTTCGTCGAGGAGGAGGAGGTCGGGCTCCTGGACGAGCAGGCGGGCGAGGTGGGCGCGCATCACCCAGCCGCCGCTGAGGGTGCGGGCGTTGCGGTCGAAGTCGGATTCACGGAAGGCCAGGCCCTTGAGGATTCGCTTGGCCTTGGGCTCCAGCTCCCAGCGGTGGTGCTCATCGACATGGCCGGTGGCGAGCTGGAGGACGGTGACGTCGTCCACAGGGGCGCTTTCCTGGGGGAGGAAGCCGAAGTTGAGGCCCTTTTCCATGGTCACCTGGCCGTCGTCGGGCGTGGATTCGCGCAGCAGCAGGGAGAAGAGGGTGGACTTGCCTGCTCCGTTCGGGCCGATGAGGCCGATCTTCTCGCCACGGTTGATGTGGAAGGAGACGCCGCTGAAGAGCGTGCGGCCTGCGTAGGTCTTGCTGACGTTATGGACGGAGAGCATGGGGGAGGGAGGGCAGGTCTTTGCCGATGAAGTGGCGGAAGGCAAACAGGTGGTTGAAATAATGCGCGGCACGGCGGCGCTCTGATTTCATCCTCGACGGCTCCGGCCTCGCTCTTTATCCCTCATGGATTCTTCCCATTCTTTCATCATGCGCAGCGGCATCCTTTCCGGCGGAAACTTCATCATCGACTACGTCAAGCTCATCAACGCCTATCCGGAGCAGGACATGCTGGCGGACATCCGCAGCGAGACCTCCAGCAACGGCGGCGGCCCCTACAACGTGCTCAAGGACCTGGCCGCCATGCAGGTTGGCTATCCGCTTTCCGCCGCCGGCCTGGTGGGGCGTGACGCCAATGGTGACTGGATCCTCAGTGACTGCGCGAAGGCTGGCATCGACACCGCACAGCTGCGCCAGACAGAGCGTGCGCCCACGTCCTACACGGACGCCATGACGGTCATCTCGACCGGGCGACGGACCTTTTTCCATCAACGCGGTGCCAACGCGCTTCTGGGGGAGGCGGACTTCGACTTCACCACGACGAAGGCGCGGCTTTTCCACCTGGGCTACCTGATGCTGCTGGATGAAATGGACCGTCTGCTGCCGGATGGAGGCACCCCGGCGGCCAGAGTGCTGGCAAAGGCGCATGCTGCCGGGTTGGTGACGGGCGTGGACATCGTCAGCACGGAGAACCCGGACTTCCGGGCCATTGCCGAGGCAGCGCTGCCACACACGGATTATCTGATCATCAATGAAGTGGAGGCGGGCAAGATCACGGGCATGAACCTGAAGACGGTGCCGGTGGATGTGGCGGCGGTTTCCGCGGCGGCGCGTGCACTGCTGGCTCGTGGCGTGCATCAGCAGGTGGTGATTCATTTTGAAGCCGGCGCCGTGGTGGCGGACAAGGATGGCGGTGTCACGACCCAGGCTTCCTTGAAGCTGCCGAGTGGGTTCATCGCGGGGGCGACCGGGGCGGGCGACGCCTTTGCCGCCGGGTACCTGCATGGCGTTCACGAAGGCTGGCCGACGGCGGAGCGCCTGAGGCTGGCGGTCTGCACGGCGGCGGCCTGCCTGACGCATCCGACGCCCTCCGAAGGTCTGCGGCCGGTGGGGGAATGCCTGCGGCTGGCGGAGGAACACGGCTTCCGCACCTTATCGGTATGAAGCATCCTTTGTTAGCTCCCGGGCAGGTTGAGGGCAAGCTGGCGTCGATGTCCGGATGGACGATCGAGTCCGGTGAGCTGGTGAAGGAGTTTCGTTTCGGCTCCTATCTGGAGGGGGTGGCGTTTGTCGCCCGTCTGGCGGAGAAGGCGGAGGCGATGAACCATCATCCCGACCTGCTCCTGCGGTGGCGGAAGGTGAAAATGAACGTCAGCACGCACAGCGCCGGAGGGTTGACGGAACTGGATTTTTCCCTGGCGTGTGAGGCGGACCGGCTGCACGCCAGCGCCTGATTCTCTTCCCATGCCCGCCGTCAAGCCCAAGCCCCTGCAGCACCTGTTGATCAACGCCTCGGCGGGATCGGGGAAGACCTATCAGCTGGCGCGGCGTTTTGCGCATCTGCTGACGCTGGGGGCGAGGCCGGAGGGGATCGCGGCGATGACCTTCACCCGCAAGGCCGCCGGGGAGTTTTTCAACCGCATCCTGCGCCGTCTGGCGGAGCTGGCGCGTGATCCCGGCAGGGCTCGGGCCTTTTTCCAGGATGCCGTGCCGGAGGCGCCGGAAGACACGGACTATCCAACATTGCTCAGGCAGGTCGTCCGCAGGCTGCACCGTCTGCGCCTTGGGACGCTGGACAGCTTTTTTGCGGGCATGGTGAGGTGCTTCCCTCTGGAGCTCGGGCTGGCCGCCGGGGCGCGCGTGATGCAGGAGGATGAAACGGCGATCGCGCGTGAGGAGGCGCTTGACGCCCTGCTTCAGGAGCTCTTTGCAGCCGAGGATCATGGTCCGCTGAAGCTGCTGACCGAGGCCTACAAGCAGGCAACTTTTGGGGCGGGCGAAAAAAGCGTCGAGTCCACGCTTCAGCAGTGGGCGTTGCACGGCCTGGAGCTGTGGCAGGACAGTCCTGCGGACGGCTGGGGGGAGGCGAATGTGATCTGGCGTGGTGCCTTGCCCAAGGCCAGGCCGATCGAGGAGGTGGTGGCAGCGGTGCGTGACGCCTTTGCGCCGCCGCATGAGGCTGGCAGGGAGCTCTTGGACGAGACCTTGCAGGCCGTGATGGAAACCCGGCCGGGCCAGCCGATGCCGAAGCGTGTGGACGAGCTGCTGAAGAAACTGGCGGAGCAGTGGGAGGAGCTTCAGAGAGGTCGTGGCGAACTGATGTGGATGCGCAAAAGGCTTCCGCTGGACGCCGCGTCGGCCCAGGCCTGGCGTGAGCTGGCGCTGCAGCTCATGGTGCGTGAATGCCTGGTGCGTGCCGACCGGACACGCGGCCTGGCACGTGTCACCTCCATGCTGGCAGGCCAGTATGACCGTCAGGTGCGCTCGCGCGGCAGGCTTTCCTTTGCCGACGTGCAGCGGCTTCTGGCGGCGGCGGTCAGGGATCGCTCCCCATGGCTGGGTGGCGAGGGTGACCTGTGGTATCGGCTGGACGGGCGTCATGACCACTGGCTGCTGGACGAGTTTCAGGACACCAGCCGGACCCAGTGGCAGGTGCTGGGGGCGCTGGTGGACGAAGTGATCCAGGATGCGGAAGGCGAGCGCAGCTTCTTTGCGGTCGGCGATCCAAAGCAGTCGATCTATCTCTGGCGGCAGGCGGAGCCGGACCTGTTTGAAGACATTCAGAAGGCTTACCCGGCACATCCGGACGGCGGATTGCACACGCAGCCCTTGAGCCAGTCCTTCCGCAGCGCCCAGCCGGTGCTGGATGCGGTGAACGCCGTGTTTGGCAGCACCGAGGTGATCGAGTCCATGCTGCCTCCGGGCTGCCTGAAGGGCTTTGCGTTTCAAAGGCACACGGCGGCGCAAAAGCATCTCACCGGACATGCCGCCCTGCTTTCACCGGCGAAGCTGGATGGAACGGAGGAAAACAACATCACGGCCGTGCTGACGGCTCTTTTGCAGGAGCTGGAGCCGTTGAAGCGCGGGCTTTCCTGTGCGGTGCTGGTGCGTTCCAACAGCGAGGCCACCCAGATGGCCGAGGCTCTGCGGGAGAGGACGGGCATGGAGGTGGTGTGCGAATCCGACCAGCAT
>CAZXPU010000200.1:0-6272 GCA_964642905.1 uncultured Prosthecobacter sp. | reverse complement strand
GCAAGCCACCGCCAGGCTCTCATAGAAACTGGCTCAATCTCCGGGGGCAGATCACGCTCGCTCAGCGAGTTTGCGAAACCGTAATGAGTAAGGTGGCTAATAGTGGCACCCTGTTTTGGTTATCGAGTTAATTTTAGCCTAGCGTGCATTCGACAGGCAATGATTGTCGAAGATCCAGGGCGAATGGAAGAAAGGGACTTCGGCTATTTTGCGGATGAAAGAGATCTTCAAACGTTTGCGCACCATGATTCGAATTCTTTTCTTGTTGATCCTCACGTTCTGTCTGGGCAGCCTTTTCTACACGGTGTCTTTGCAGAAAGGCTTAACTTTTGAGATGGTCACGTCTGCATTGATTCCTACAGGTATCTGCATTTTGTATCTAATGTATCGAGTGATTAAACGTCGGAGTCAGTGAAACTGTGGGGCGCGCTTATTTGGAAAACTTTGCTGCCTAATGCATGTGGCTTCAACATTAGGTCGCTCTGGCATGTGGATGTAGTTGATGGCCAAATATTAGAGCTGATTCGTTGTAACTAATGAGTGCACGCGTTGGGTGTGGCTGCGTTTGCTGTGTCGGTAGATAGCGTACGCTTTTTCTGCGAACACTTTCGGGTGGCATGAATCTAACGGTGCCTGTTTCTGCACAAATCATGAAATCAGCGCCTGTCATCACGTTCTTGTTTTTTGCCTTGTCCAGTTTTGCAGCATCGCCTCAGACGCGGCCATGGAAAGAGGCGGTCACCGGAAGGATCATGGTAGGAGAGTTTGTCGAATCGGATGGCAGTCTTGTGACGCTGCGCGTGAAAGGCCAAGTACACACGATGCCACTGAACAGGCTCTGCGAGGAGGATCAGGCTTGGATTCGACAGAAAACGGGCAAAGAAACAACCCCAGCCCCTGCCAGCACGACGTCAGCTCCGGGTGAACTCAAGATTGCCGGTGTCGTCTTCACGCCTGGAAATAAGGTCGATTTCGAAACCCCTTTTTCGGAAGCTTTGCGTGCAAAGCTCAAGAAACGTCTGGGTGGCGTCAAGGATCCCTACACCGACATCGACATGACGAGAGCCGCTGTTGGCTTGTACGTCCCCCCCGGCTTTGATCCCACCAAGTCCTGGCCGGTGATGATCATCAGTGTCACGGACACTGGACGAAGCCAGGGTAAGTTTCCTTCGAGCGTAAAGTCGATGGGCGCTTACATTCAAGCGGCCAGATCCCAGAAATGGGTGTTGCTTGCGGCGGATTGCCCTGGGTACCTAACTCCTGGGCTGCCTTTTAACCGCTGTGCTCTTGCCGAGGCCGCCCTGGAGGCCCTGGCGGATGCCTGGCCTGCTTCCAAGCAATGGCCCATCGCCACTGCCGGCTATTCGGGTGGTGCCAAGTATTCCGGCTGGCTCGGCGGCTGGTTCAGTGAATGCGGTCGAAACGTGCTCGGCATGTTCATGGCAGGCTGCAATGAAGACATGGCTTCCAGGGCACTCCAAGAATTGCGTCCTTCAAAAAAGATCTTCAACAGAACCAAGGTCTTCCTCAGCATCGGTTCTCGAGACGTAATCGCCGGACCGGACAAGGCCGAGGCGGTGGTCAAGTCACTCAAGCGCAGCGGATTCGACGACATTCAAAGTGTGGTCTTCGACGGCGTTCACGAATTGCGCCGGGACCATCTGATGACGGCCATGCATTGGTTTACAGAGAAAACGTCGCAGTGACCCTCTTGAGGAAGTGGCATCGGCTTCTGGGCACGTTGGCAGCCGGTGAACGGACGGCTTACGCTAGCCCGGCTCTCACGAGCAGGGCCATCGGATCGGGGTCGCGGCCCATGAAGTCGCGAAAGAGCTTGGCGGGGTCCTCGCTGTTGCCTCGGCTGAGGATCTTGTCGCGAAACTCGCGGCCGACCTTGGGATTGAGGATGCCCTCCTTCTGGAAGCGGGTGAAGGCGTCGGCGTCGAGAACCTCGGCCCACTTGTAGCTGTAATAGCCGGCGGCGTAGCCGACGGGGCTGCTGAACAGGTGGCCGAAGCGGCGGGCCATGGTGGGGTTCTCCGTCTTCAGCGGCATCACGTAGTCCTGGATGAGGCGGCGGCTGAGCATGTCGAGCTCGGCCTCCTGGTCAGTGGCGTGATGGATGTGCAGCTCGAGGTCGAGCTTGCCGAAGCTGAGCTGGCGCATGATGTCGCTGGCGCTGCGGTAGTTCTTGGCGGCGATGACCTTCTTGAAGAGCCGTGCGGGGATGGTCTCGCCGGTTTCATGGTGGCGGGCGAAGAGATCCAGGCTTTCGCGCTCCCAGCAGAAGTTTTCGAGGATCTGGGAGGGCAGCTCGACGAAGTCCCAGTAGACGCTGACGCCGTTGAGGGACGGGATTTCGACGTTGCCGCAGAGCTGGTGCAGGAGGTGGCCGAACTCGTGGAAGACGGTGCAGACCTCGTCATGGGTGAGCAGGGCGGGCCGGCCGTCCACGGGCGGGGTCATGTTGCCGCAGATGAGGCCGAGATGCAGGCGGCGGTCATGCTCACCGTAGGGTGGGCTGCCCATGCGCAGGTAGTTCATCCAGGCGCCGCCGCGCTTGGAGTCACGCGGATGCCAGTCGGCGTAGAAGGAGCCGATGTGGACATCCTTTTCGTTGCGCACTTCATAGAACCTGACCTCGGGATGCCAGACCTCGACGGGGCCCTCCTGGGTGGGGCGGCTGCTGGCGACGCCTGTTTCGCCGACGGGAATGAAGACGGTTTCGCGGGCGGTGATGCGCAGGTCGAAGACTTTTTCCGCCAGGTCAAACATGCCCTTCAGGACGCTGTTGAGCGGGAAGTAGGGGCGCAGCTCCTCCTCATCGAAATCGTAGGCGGCCTTGCGCTGTTTCTCGGACCAGAAGGCGACCTCCCAGGGCTGGAGAAGATCGGCCTTCTGTCCGGCGGCGTCGGCCTTGAACTCCTGGAGCTGGATGGTTTCGCGCTGGAAGGCGGCGGCGACCTTGGCGTGCAGGTTTTCGATGAAGGCGAGGGCGTTGGCGCCGTTCTTCGCCATGCGCTGCTGGAGCACAAGGTCGGCGAAGTCCTTTTTACCCAGCAGCTGGGCCTTTTCGTGGCGGAGCCGGAGGATTTTCCAGACGAGCCCGGTGTTGTCGTACTTCTCGCCCCGGCCGATGCCGGTGGTGCCTTCCCAGACGGCGCGGCGCAGGCTTTCATCCTCGGCATATTCCATGATGGGGATCATGGACGGAGCCTTGAGGGTGAAGCGGTACTGCGGGGCTTCCTCGGTGCCGTGTCCCTTGGCGGCGGCGTCGGCACGCGCGGCGTCGATGGCGCTCTGGGGCAGGCCCTTGAGGCGTTCGATGTCGGTGATGATCACCTCCCAGGCGTTGGTCGAGTCGAGGACGTTTTCCGAGTATTTCTGGGTGGCCTGGGAAAGTTCGGACTCGAGTTCTTCCAGGCGCTTCTTTTTGTCCGGAGGCAGGTCGGCACCGGCCTGGCGGAAGTCCTCCATCTTTTCATGAAGGGCGCGTTTTTTCAGCGGCGGCAGGTTCCTGGCCTCTTCGGTCTTGCTGTAGGTTTCCAGCAGGTCCCAGAGGTGGTCGTTGAGGGGGATCTTGGCGAAGAAGGAGCTGACCTGCGACAGCATGGCGTTGTGGGCTTCACGCAGGGCGGGGGAGTTGCAGAGGGAGTCGAGGTGCGTCACCAGGCCCCAGGCTTCGTTGAGGGGGCGCGTGGTTTCGTCGAGAGCCAGCACCACGCTGTCGAAGGTCATCTTGCCGCGGTCCTGTTCGCTGACGCGCTCGATGGCGGCCTCGGCCTTCTGGATCGCCTGGCGGATGTCCTCCTGGATGTGGGCGGGGGCGAGGGTGGACCAGCGGATGTGGAAGTCCTGGGTGAGAAAGGGCGAAGCCATGATGGAGCGGGGGGAGCGCGATTATGGCGTCCACAGGGGCGGTCGCAAGAGGGCGAATGCGGAATCCCTGCCGAGATTCAGGGGCGCGGACAAATTCTGCGGGGTTTTTGACGCAGGATTCCCAGGATGGGCAGGATTCCCAGGATGGGGAAAACCTGTGGATCTGTCCGGGGGGGCAGGAGCGGTCCTCGAGCTGCGCCTTGCAGGCGTCAGCCCTGGGTGGTTTTAGTCCGCCTTGACCCAGGGCAGGCGCAGTTTGGCGAGGTAAATGGCGGCCTTGCCTTCGTGGGAGGAGTAGTAGCTGACCCAGAGGTGCTTGTCCTGCCAGACCAGGCCGGGGTAGCTGCAGTCGCCGCCACTGGGCAGCTCGATCAGCGGGGTGAGGGAGGTGGGGGTCATGGTGAACAGGACCATGTGGGCCCCGGGCGTGGTGCCCCGGCCGCGGGAGCCGGCGATCAGGCTGCCGTCGGGGAGTTGGATGAAGTTCTGCCCCTGCATGACGACGGAGAGCGGGCTCCATTTCCATTCGCGGAAGGGGGCGGTGGCGCTGCCGATGTAGCCGAGCTTGTCGGCGGATTCACGGCGCACCAGGGCCAGGGCGCTGCCGTCCTTGAGGAAGCGCAGGGTGGTTTCGTTGGGCTGGCCGGGCACCTGCATGAGGGAGGAGAGCTGCCAGACGGAGCCGTCGCCGCTGGTGTAGGATTTCAGGGACCACTCGGCCTCCGGCTTGGGGCCGCCGGTGGTGGGGAACATGTTGAAGGAGACCCCGTAGAGCTTCTGGTCGGCGGGGTTGACCACGCAGCGCCAGAGGGTGTCGCCTTCCGCCAGGAGCTTCTGGGGCGGCGTCCAGATCTTGCCGTCGGTGGTGGTGGAATAGCGTGGGCGGCGGCTTTTCACGGCGGTGCCTTCATAAACCACGCCGGTGCAGAGCAGGTAGAGACGTTTGCCGTCGGGCGTCACCTCCAGCTTGGGATCGCGCAGGTCGGTTTCCTTTTCGGAGATCTCGGCATAGTCCACCCAGTTGCCGCCGGTGGAGGAGATCATGATGCGCACCCTGCCGTTGCTGCCAAAGGCGCTGTCGGCTTCGCGGAAGCAGCAGAAGAACAGGTTCTTGAAACGGGTGAGGTCGGTGAAGCCGTTGTGGGGGGCCTTGTCCCAGATTTTGTTCACTGACACGATCTCCGCCTGCTGCTGGGCGACGACGGTGTGGGCGAGGCTGAGGCTCAGGAGCGTGAGAATAAGGCGTTTCATGGGAGTGGGGCGCGGTGTCGGAATTCAGAGCACTGGCAGGGCGAGCGGGCAACCGCTGGATTGGGCTCTGCCGGGCGATGTAACGCGGCAACCGCCTTGACCTTTGACGACGGGGTTGGTTTTCAGTTAAGAAACCCATCTTTCTGAGATGACCACCGTTCCCCTGCCGACCCTGCGCGCCGACAAATGGCTGCATCATGTGCGGGTGTTCAAAACGCGCAGCCTGGCCTCGCAGGCCTGCACGAAGGGGAACGTCACCCTGGGCGAGCAGGCGATCAAGCCGTCCCGCGACCTCAAGGCCGGGGATGTGCTGGAGGTTGTCCGGGGCGACCTGCGACTGCGGCTCAAGGTGCTGGGGTTTCCGCCTCAGCGACTGGGTGCGCCCCGGGTGGCGGAGTTTTGTGAAAACCTGACGCCCGAGGAATGGATCCTGAAGGCGGCGGAGCTGCGTCGCCAGCGTGAGTTGGAAACGCCCCGTGCCCATGAAACCCTGACGCGGCCGGACAAACGCCAGATGCGCCAGCTGCGTGCCTGGCTGGACCAGGAGTTGTGAGGGACTGGATCGGGAGCGCGGAACGCTCTCGATTCCGCAGCAGTGCGAACGCGGGGAAATGGTGGAGCAATCGTAGTGCTGCTTCGCATCTCCGGGGAGGTTTCTTCATCGAGTTGAAGCAGGTCGCAGGGAGGTTCGGATGTGTGCGAGCGAACCACCTTGCTGCGTTGGAAATCCGCGCGCCGACGCTGGCGTGAGGATCGGCATGGAGCGCGGAACCAGGCGTGGGGCTGTGATTGCTCAACGCTTGTGTCGTTCGTGGCTCCTCAGCGTTTCGGCAGTTCCTCCGACGCCGGTTTTTCCCTGCGCAGCACCCGCCCGATCTCGCCGGTGAGCCAGAGGTAGTGATCGCTGGGCAGACCTTCGTAGGTGAGGAAGCCTTGCGGGCTCACCGGTATGTCATCGGTGCATTTGAAGATGGCGGTGCCTTCGTCCATTTCGTCAAACATCGCGACGTACAGCATGGACGAGCCAAGGCGGATGCGCTGCATCGCCTGGGACCACAAAAAGCGGCCGCCGAGACGGGGAAAGGCGTTCAGCCTGGCCTGCTGGTCTCGGCTGGCCATGAGGTTGGCCCAGCTGAAGCCGG
>CAZXPU010000199.1:0-6452 GCA_964642905.1 uncultured Prosthecobacter sp. | reverse complement strand
CATCCCCAGTGGTCTAGCTCATCAAAACGACATGAAAAGTCTTTTCTACAGAGCAGACGAGAGTCTGGAATTTGAGCTGTACATTTGTAAGCGTCACGCCAAGCGCCCTTTGAATGCGCTAGCAGGTGTCATGGCCGTGCCGCAGAAGTGGGGTCATGAGCAAGCAATCCATCGTTCTGCACCCTCGCGCCCGCAGGCGTGTGCCGCCCGCCAGGCAGGCGCAGCTTGTGCGCGAGTTTGAGCGCAGCGGCCTCTCTCCGGCGTAAGCGTCACGCCAGGTGCCTTATGCGGCTGCTTGGTGCCCTGCGGAGCGGTGTTTGCCCGGTGGTGTTGATGGGCGGGAGCTCTGGCTCCGGGCCTTCGCCCAGGCTTCCGGTGTCACTTCCTTGATCTGCCGGTTGGTCAGCGTCGGCAGCCGCGTCAGCACGTCCCTCAGGTAGCTCTGCGGATCAATGCCCCGGCTCCGGCATGCCTCGATGATCGTGTAGAGGATGGCGCTGCGCTGCCCCGCCCCCGCCTCGCCGATGAACAGCCAGTTCTTCTTGCCGATGGCCGTTGGCCGGATGGCCCGCTCCACGGGATTGTTGTCGATCTCGATCCTGCCGTCCTCGAGATACACGCTGAGCATGCTCCACTGTGTGAGCGCGTAGTCGAGGGCGCGGCCCATCGCGCTTTTGGGCAGGTGCCTGCGGCCGTGCTTCATGCGCGCGAGCCCACGGCGGAGGCGTTCCACGATCATCCGGCTCTCACTGGCTCTTCTGTCCTGACGTTGACGCGGTCCGGCCCGCGTCTCGCGCAGCTGTTTTTCGATGCGGTAGAGATGCTGGATTTGCAATAGTACCCACCCGGCGTGCTGCGGGGCGCTTTCGGCTGCCTCGTGGACACAGCCGTCTCCGGTGAAATTTTTTATCAATATGATGCTCTGGGAAGAGCTGCCACCCGAAGCATTGATGCCGTGATCAATGATGCCATAGATCTCGTGAATCAAACCACGGCCCTCACCTTTGATTCAGCGGGCCGCCTGGAGACGATGACAGATCCCCTGGGCCTTTTCGACTATGATTATGTGGATGAGCTGAAGGGTTTGGCGCGCTTGGACCAGATTAGCTACCCTAACGGTCTGGTAAGCAAATTTAGCTGGGATCAGGCTGAGGGACATCACCGGCTGCTCCAGATCGCGCACCGGCATGGCGTGGAAGAGACGCATGTGTCCACTTACCTTTATCGCTACGGTGCCCAGGGACAGCTCAAGATTTGGCAGCAGATGGTTGGCATGGAAATGAATAACTTTTGGGAACTCGAACATGATGATGCAGAGCAACTGCGTACCGTGGTGATTCGGCAGAGCGGCGACAGTAGCGTGGCGCAACATCATCAGCACTATTACAGCTATGATGCAGGAGGAAACCGGACGACCTGGCAGGAAAACAATCAAGTGCGGCAGACTGCGTTCAATTCCATGAATCAGATCGTCTCCCGTCCGACCAGCGGGCCGGTGCGCTTCCAGGGGCGGATCAGCGAGCCTGGAAACGTGAGCCTCACACAGAATGGCGTCACCCAGAGCGCGCAGATGAGCACCTCCATCAATTCAAACGGCGCGTCGGAATTCCAGTTTCGCGCAGACCTGCCGCTGGCGGACGGTACGAACACCGTCTCCATCACCGCGAAAGACGGCAGCGGGAATGTGACCACGCCGCCGAGGCAGTTTGAGGTGAGCGTCAGCGGGCAGCAGGCGGCGGGCGTGCCGCTCTATGACTCGCGCGGGAACATGACCAGCAATGGCAAAGGGCAAACCTTCTCCTGGGATGCACAGAGCCGGCTCCTGGGTATACAGTATGCGGACGGCAGCATGACTGAGTTCCGCTACGACTGCCTGGGCAGGCGCAATGTCATCCGGGAAAAGAGTCCCGGCGGTGCTGTCCTGGAGGAAAAGCGTCTGCTCTGGTGTGGGCTGGAGCTTTGTCAGGAGCGGGATGCTCAAAATGCGGTGGTGAAGCATTACTCAGCCCATGGTTGGCTCCAGGTGCCGGAGAATCGGAAGCTCTACGTCACGCGGGATCACCTGGGCAGCGTGCGCCAGGTAGTGGATGAGTTGGGCAAGACGGTGGTCATGCATGAGTACGATCCCTATGGGGTGCAGTCCATGACGGTGGCGCAGCCGCCACCGCCATCGGCGGGGTTGTTTGTGTGGCTGAAGGCTGACAGCAAAGTCGGGAGGACGAAGGCAGGCAATGTCACCTCATGGCAGCCTGTGAATGGCAACTACACGTATAGCACCAGTCATAGCATCAGTCCGCCGAGCACCTCCGCGCGGCCGCAGTGGATCGGCAATGGGCTCAATGGCAGGCCCGTGGTGCGTTTTGACGGCACGGATGATGTGCTCAGCAGCAATAAAGGCATGGCGGATGTGAGCCAGGATTTTACGGTCTTTGTCGTGCATCGGCGTCAGGCGGAGACGGCAGGCGGTGCGGGTGTGGTGAGCTTTTCCTCCGACAATCCCAGGGGCAGCCAGACCCCGGCGAAGACGAGCACGCTCTCGCTCTCGCTGTCCTGGAACAATGCCTGGAGCACGCCGAGTCAGACGCTGACGGCGGGTATCGGAGTGGCGGAGCAGAGCGCCGACACCTGGGACGGCAAACCACGGGTGGAGACAGCGCCGCATCAGGCAGCATGGCAAGTCAGCACGATGGTGAAGGCCAACACGACCTTACTGCCGCCCGCGCAAGCCTGGGCAAACGGGGTCACCTTCGAGAGTGATGTGACGGTGCGGACACTGGCGAATGGAGTCATGCAGCAGCAGATCGTCAATGATCTGGTGCAGACCTACGAAGGGGAGGGAGACCGCTACGCTCTGGGCAGGCGCACGGTGGATGGCAGTGGAGTATCGCAGGGGTATTTGAGGGGTGACATCGCGGAGGTGCTGATCTACAATCGCGCCCTGAGCCCCGAGGAACAAACCCAAGTGGAAGTGTACCTGACATCCCGCCATGCCCTGCCCAGCCAGACGGCGTCACTCGACCTGTCGAGCGACTTCCGCTACACCGGCCACTACTACCACCGGAAAAGCGGCCTGCACCTGGCCCCCTACCGGGCGTATGATGCGGAGATGGCGGTGTGGCTGAGCGAAGACCCCATTGGGGAACGGGGTGGACTCAACCTCTACGGGTATGTTCACAACTCTCCTTTGATGTCTTGGGACCTGCTCGGTCTGTTTGAACCGAAGCTCGGGCAGGCATCTGGACGCGGTGTTGATCTCGATTTGCACAGTAAGGGGGTTGATTGCAACCCGCGATCTAATCCAAGAAAGGCATTCGATGATGACGAGTCATTCACTGTGATGGGTCATGGACTAGCTAGATACAGCAACGGGCAAATGATGAACACACCCTACATTCAGGATCAACGTGGATATGATAGTGGTGATCCTGACGGACCTGATGTCCCAACTGTGACGCCAGCTCAGTTAGCCGACATCATCAAGAGTAACCCCAAGTGGGATGGATCAAAGAACGTTGTTCTTTACTCATGTAGCACTGGCGACGGTGGCAAAAAGTCCTTCGCAAAGAAGCTGGCTAAACTTTTGAAAGTTCCAGTTTGGGCCCCCACTGATGTTTTGAATATGAGCGGTGGAAGTCCGGTGAGCATTAACAATGGCGGAAGCTTTCAGCAATTTAATCCATGAGCGCGGATGCGTCTAAAAGAACCTGGAACTTGCGCGCCGTGTTGGTGGCGGTGGCAGCCTTTGCCATCTCAGGGTGCCAAGCGACAAAGACAGCGCCCGCCGCAGAGGTGTCAGCATCCATTTATCGCGAGGCTCTGCGAGCATCTGTGATTCGAGATCAACCCTGGAAACCGATGCGAGTGACAAGGGAAGAAACCGAAGACCCTCTCGTTTGGAGAAACCGAATGTATCGCTATGAATACAGGCCGGGTAAGGATGATGCAGGGAGTCTGCTAGAAGCGGCACGAAAAGGTGATGCTCTAGCCATGGGGAAGCTCGATTTTTACGTTCGTGAGTTTGATCCCAAATGGTCACATCGGTTTGAGCTGAAGAAGATGCAGGCGATGCGCCGAGGTCTTAAAGGTATTGCAATTTTTTATTCAGAAACAAGGCAGACCAGGCGACTCCGGAGTGATCGCCGTGCCATTGAACTCGCCTTGCAACAAATAGAGGATGAAGCAGAACGAGGAAGCTTGACTGATGCAGTCGTTCTTTACCAGTTTTGTGGCACCCTGGCTGAGACGAAGCATGAAATGCCTGAATGCAGCAACCTCAGTGCCTCAGCCAAGGCACTTGAACTGATTGCTGCCCACCATGGTAGCAGGGTATTGAAAAACGTCGCAGCATTCGAGGCTGTTCGCCTGGGACAGGGACGGGAACGGCAACGATCTTTGAGTGGTAGCTATTATCCGCATACGCCGCAGGGATGGTCACCTTCGCATGCCTTGAAGCGCCCAACGGGCACCTCAAACCTGCCACAAGAAAACTGAACTGAGCAATCCTCGCCAAGCCTGCTCCGCACTGCTAACCAGCTTGCCTTAGCAACCCCAGTTCGTCGCGAAGCTCCTCGGCTCCGTAGCGTCAAGATAAATCCAGAGAAGGAGGAAATGACATGTAACCCAGACATTCATTGAAACCATCTAATAGGAACCCAAGCGGGTCCAAATCCCGTGTGGTAAAGCCGCAGCCAAGGCAGCCAGAAGCGAGTTTTGCATCGTCAGTCGTGAGGCTGGCATGAAGCGTAAACAGCGAATGAGCCGGGCCGTGTGATTGAGCCTCGAAACCGAGTTAACGTCGAAGCCCCTGTATTCGGAGCAGGCGTGGGCAGCACTGGAGTGCATCGCTAGTTGTGGCGATGATGCATTTTGGTTCGACCGGGGTCGTAGAGTACGGCGCGGACATGAAGAGGGTTCCCTGGAAACTTGAGAGGTCCATTCATCTCTCGTCGCATACACCGCCGGAGGCCGTGAGGCCGTGGATGACACCGGGTCAACAACATCCAGGTAATGCCGCGCCCTCTGTCGCGCGGTGTTGAGCGAAAGACAGGCAGGGGCGGCGAGTGAGTGCAGGGCGAGGGAAACCGAAGCGCTGCGCGATGGGTGAAGGGAAGTCGTAGCACCCCCATAGTATCGAGTGAAACACGGTGAGCTCATCCCAAGAGGAGCCGTGGAGTAGAGAAGGGAAAACGTCCGTCTCGGGTGAGGCAGGCGGGGTGCCTGGGCACTGGCCCGTTGGGAGGAAACACCGCAGTGACATTGAGCAATGGAAAGTGTGTCAACGAAACAACAACGGATAGCACAACTGGCCGCAGAACGGCCTGGGATGGAGTTCACGACGCTGGCCCACCACATGGACATGGACTGGCTCAGAGAGGCCTTTGCGCGAGTGCGCAAAGACGGCGCGAGCGGCATCGACAACCAAAGCGCGAAGGATTACGCCGAGCACCTGGAGGGCAACCTCCAGTCCCTGCTCGACCGGGCCAAGAGCGGCAGCTACCACGCCCCGCCCGTGCGGCGGGTGCACATCCCAAAAGGGGACGGCAGCGCCACGCGGCCCATCGGCATCCCGGCCGTGGAGGACAAGGTGCTGCAACGAGCCGTCGTGATGTTGACGGAGCCGATTTACGAAGCGCAGTTTAGCGATTGCAGCTTCGGCTTTCGGCCCGGACGCGGAGCACATGGTGCGCTGGGGTATCTCTGGGAACAAGCCCGGAAGTGTCAGGTGCGGTGGGTGCTGGACGTGGACATCAAGGCGTTCTTCGACACGATCCCGCATGACAAGCTGCGGGACGTGGTCAGCCAGAGGGTCAGAGATGGAGTGGTTCAAAGGTTGATCGGCAAATGGTTAAAGGCCGGAGTCATGGAGGGCGGGCAGGTGAGCTACGCGGAGGAAGGCACGCCCCAGGGCGGCGTCATTAGCCCGCTACTAGCCAACATCTACCTGCACGAAGTCATTGACGAATGGTTCGCGCAAACCGTGCAGCCACGGCTGAGAGGCCGCAGCTTCCTGGTGCGTTATGCGGATGACTTCGTCATGGGCTTCGAGCATGAAGAGGATGCCAGGCGTGTCTTTGAAGTGCTGCCCAAGAGGCTGGCGAAATACGGCCTGAGCCATCACCCGGAGAAGACCCGGCTGGTGCCATTTGAAAGGCCCGCGAGGGTTTGGAAGAAGGCACCGCAGGGCGTGGAAAGCAGGAGGAAAGACGATGAAGGCCAGCCGCCAAACGGCCCCGGAGTCTTCGACTTCCTGGGCTTCACGCACTACTGGGGGGGAATCGCGGGAGGGACATAATGCGATCAAACGCAAGACATCCAAGAAGCGGTTAAATCGGGGGATCAAGAGCATAGGGCAATGGTGCCGGGAGAACCGGCACGAGCCCGTGCGGGAGCAGTGGCAGAGTTGCTCTGTAGAAAAGACTTTTCATGTCGTTTTGATGAGCTAGACCACTGGG
>CAZXPU010000198.1:0-6586 GCA_964642905.1 uncultured Prosthecobacter sp. | reverse complement strand
CCGAGGGTGAACTGATATTCGCCCGCCTCGCAGGAGTCGATGAAGCTGTGCGTGGCGTTGATGAATGGAATGTTGGCGTTTAGCGAGAGGTCCGTCCTGCCAACCCACAAGGGCTCAGCGTGACCGGATGTTCCGCCTGCCATCGCGGCCAGGAAGGCGGTCAGCAGCAGGTGGCGGGAGAAGGACGTTTGGCGGATGGAGTCAAACATGGTCCTTGAGTGAATGGCCGGCGTGTCTCCAGCAATCAAAAAAACGCAAGCCTTCCGGCTTTAAAGTCATCGATGCAGGGGCTGGGTTGATTTCGCATAGTTCGAGAGGCGGCCGCCTTCAGCTTTCGGTGGCAAACTCAGGTGCAGACGCCAGAATCCCGCCGCCACCCTCATGAAACCGATCGCTTTTCTCGCCTTAGCCGCCTTCATCAGTTCTGCTCAGGCCGCCGTCAGGCTGCCGTCGCTTTTCACCGATCACCTGGTGCTGCAGCGTGACAAGCCGGTGCCGGTCTGGGGCAAGGCCGAGCCGGGTGAGGAGGTCGTGGTGGAATTTGCCGGGCAGAAAAAGACGGCCCGGGCAGGTGCGGACGGACGTTGGATGTTGAAGCTCGATCCCATGCCGGCGAACGCCGAGCCGCAGGTGCTGAAGATCGGGCAGGTGAGCGTGCAGGATGTTCTGGTCGGCGAGGTGTGGCTGGCTTCGGGTCAGTCCAACATGGAGTGGGAGATGCAGATGAAGCCCGATTCCAAGGCGGACATCCCGAACGCCACGCATCCGAACCTGCGTCTCATTGAGGTGCCCAAGACGACCGCGCTGACGCCTCAGGACGACGTGCCGACGCAATGGGCGCGCAGCTCGCCGGAGAGTGCTGCCACCTTCTCGGCCGTGGGTTATTACTTCGGGCTCAAGCTGCACGAGGAGCTCAAGGTGCCTGTTGGCATCATCCAAAGCGCCTGGGGTGGCACGCGCATCGAACCGTGGACGGACCTGGAGGGTTTTGACGCCGTGCCGGAGCTGAAGGCCTTTGCGACGGATGTGCGTGCCAAGCTGCCGGGCAGCGACGCCTACCGGGCCGCGCAGGAGACGCATCTGGCGGCCGTCACGCAGTGGCAGCAGGCCGTGAAGACGGCGCTGGACCAGAAGCAGCCCGTGCCCGCCATGCCCGGCCAGCCACAGACGTTTGCCGCCGGCGCGGGCACGCCCACGGCGCTCTACAACGCCATGATCCATCCGCTGGTGCCCTTCGCCCTTCGCGGCGCCATCTGGTATCAGGGCGAGTCGAACCACAACGAAGGTTTTGTTTACACCGACAAGAAGAAGGCGCTGCTCGCCTCCTGGCGCAGGGTCTTCCAGCAGCCGGACCTGCCGTTTTATTTTGTGCAGATCGCGCCGTGGAAATATGGCGACGAAGACGCGGAGATCCTGCCGCAGTTCTGGCAGGCACAGAGGAAGTGTCTGGAGATCCCGAATGTCGGCATGGCGGTCATCAGTGACATCGGCGAGGTGGGCGACATCCATCCCGCGCATAAAAAGGAGGTGGCCCGCCGCCTTTCGCTCTGGGCTTTGAGCCGGACCTACGGCCAGGGTGAGATCGATCCCAACGGCCCGCTCTATGTGAGCCACGCCATCGAGGGTGCCGCCATCCGCGTGAAGTTCGATCATGCCGCCGGCGGTCTCGCCTCGCGCGACGGCAAGCCGCTGACGCATTTCGAGATCGCCGGGCGCGACGGCCTGTTCCATCCGGCGGACGCCCGGATCGACGGCGAAAGCGTGGTGCTCAGCACCGCGAAGGTGCCGCAGCCGCGCCGGGCTCGGTTTGCCTGGAGCAAGCTCGCCATTCCGAACCTCATGGACAAGGACGGCCTGCCCGCCACCGCCTTCCACACGCACTGGCCCGTCGATCCGGATCTGGGCGGGAACTTCGCCAAGGGCTGCAGCTGGACCAGCAGCGACAAGAACAGCTACGGCTGGGACACCGGCCTAACCGACGGCTCCTGGGCTTCGTTTGCGCCGAACTGCTATGCGACCAGCAACACCGACGCCTTTCCCAAGCATGTCACGATTGATCTGAAGCAGGCCCGCACGCTGAACCTGGTCCTGGTCGGTGCGCCGGAGATCGGCTCGACGAAAACTGTCGCCGTTTCCGTCAGCAGCGACGGACAGGCGTTTCGTGAAGTGGGCAGACATGTCTT
Source organism: uncultured Prosthecobacter sp. (assembly GCA_964642905.1). Classification (GTDB taxonomy): domain Bacteria; phylum Verrucomicrobiota; class Verrucomicrobiia; order Verrucomicrobiales; family Verrucomicrobiaceae; genus Prosthecobacter. The sequence continues at coordinate 4,403 of CAZXPU010000198.1, read as the reverse complement.
TCCCCTTGGCAAGGCGACACGCGGCTCCATCGCCTTTGCCGACACCGAGGCCCGGTTCATCCGCCTCACCTATTTGGATCATCACGCACAGCTTGCGGGCAACTTCCCAAACAGCTTTGCCTTCACGAGCGAGGTCGAGGCCTACCGGGTGAAATGAAGAGGCAGGAAGGCTGGCGTCCTGGGTTTGGATGACCCAGGCAACCGGTGGCAGGAGCGTGGGTGAAGTCAGGTCGTGTCAGCGGCCTTGCGGATGCTGGAGGTAATAGAAGAAGCCGTCCTCGGCACCGAGGAGCAGGTCAGGCACGCCGTTGCCGTCCCAGTCCGCCGCGGCGGGTGGTGAGCCGTGGCCGGAGAGCTGCTTCACGCTGCGATCGAGTGAGCCTTGATCTTCAAAGACCCACTCGCCGGGCTGGGTGGAGACATTTTTGCAGAAGTTTGCGCAGGTGCTGTTGCGCAGCAGGTCGAGCCTGCCGTCGCCATCCCAGTCGATCATCGCAAAGGTGTTGCGACCTTTGCCAAACAGCCAGGGGGCGGCGCCTGCAGGTGTCTTCAGCAGGATGCAGCGTTTGCCCGGCAGCAGCACGCGTCGGCCATTTTTCTTCACCTGGCGAAAGTGTGCGAGATAGCCCTCGTGATCGACGCTGACGAGATCGCTGAGGCCGTCCTTGTCGAGGTCGATCACGCAGGCGGTCGTGCGCCAGGGGATGACGAGTTCGGTGGGCGCAGGATCCCACCAGTTCCAGTCGGGCTTCGGCGGTGCGCCCGGCCAGGCGACCTCGACGGGCTGCGCGGCGGCGAGCACGGGCTTTCGTCGCGTGCCCACATTGCGCAGCCACATCACCTTGCCGATGATCGAGTTGATGACGAGGTCGGGCAATCCATCGCCGTCCCAATCGCCCGCGCCGACATAGGTGTAGCCCCACTTCGCCTCCGCGGGGCCCTGGATGGAGCCGTTGTATCCCGCAAGGATGCGGAAGGGCTTGCCGCCTGCGGTGAGCACCTCGGGCCGAGCCCAGCGTGGCGGCTTGCCTCCGAGGTTCCTGATGAAGCCGATCTCGCCCGACGCGTTGCCGCTGAGGATGTCCACGAGGCCGTCGCCATCCCAGTCAAAGCAGAGCGGCGTGGTGAGGCAGCCGAACTTCACACGGTCCGCCACCTGCTGAAAAAAACGCGGCGGCAGGAACTCCGGCATCTCACCCACGTGCTTGCCGCTTCGGTCTTTGAGCTCGATGCGCTTGCCGGTGTTTTCCATCCAGGCCACGCGACCATCCTCCTGGCCGACGAGCAGGTCGATGCGTCCATCCTTGTTCCAGTCATAGGCCACCGGCTGGATCATCTGCGCGGGCATGGTGATCGGTCTGCCCGCGTGAGTGAGTCGCTGGCCGGGCGCGTATTTCGGACTCGTGCGCGTGCCGATGTTTTCAAAGAAGGTGAAGCCGTCGAGGAACTCGCCGCAGAGGATATCGAGCTTTCCCGTGCCGCGAAAATCCGCCACCAGCGGCGACGGGTTGCCGAAGACATCGATGTCGCGTCCGTCGGCCTGCAGCTTCTGAGCGGGGGCATAGACCGGCTTGGTGTTGTCGCCGGTGTTTTTCAGCCAGTAGACAAAGCCGTGCAAAGGGCCTGCGGTCCAGCGACCGTTCTCATCGTAGGCATGGGACCAGCCGTAGTCGGTCCAGTCGCCCAGGCCGGCCATGAGGTCGAGCCTGCCATCGCCGTCATAGTCCACATACGACCAGGCATTGCCGCGGATGCGGCCGCTTGGCGAGTAGATGCGCTTGCTCACCGGCAAAGGCATCTCCTTCGTGAAACCGTTTTTCGGCACGTCCTCGAACTCCACACCCGGTGCCAGCATGCGCAGTCGGCCCTCGACATAGGATGGCGTGATGTTCCCTGGTCCGCGATTCCCTTCGCCGAGCCGCACCGCCGGTGCGAAAATCTCCATGCCTGATTTTGGGTCGCGTCGCCCCGTGTTCTCGAAGTAGTAGAAGCCCTCGTAGCAGGTGGCTCCGGAGATCACGAGCAGGTCGGTCCTGCCATCGCCGTTGTAATCCCAGGGGACCGGCAGGCTGTAGAGACCCACACCGAGATCTGTCACCAGTGAGTCATCGCCATGCAGCAGCGGCCGAAACTGACCGATGACGGGGGAATGGTAGGCGACGTCCTGCGCATGGGCATGAGCGAGGCAGAAGAGGGTGATGAGGAGTTGGCGTTTCATAGGCTGGCGGGCGGAGTCCAGAAGGTGCCCTCGATGCAGCGATCCTGCTCACGGGGGCCGTTGTAGTAGTAGGCGGCGAACAGCCTGCCGTCCGGCCTCACAAGGGCGCGAGGGTAGCCGAGGTCGCCATCGAAACCGTCAGCGCGGATCACCACCTCCGGCTGCCAGGTTTTGCCTTCATCCGTGCTGAGGCGGGCACGGATGCCGGTCGGTTTGTGACGATAACCGTAGGTCACGCAAAGACGGCCGTCGGGCAGCAGCACGGTGGCGGGGGGATTGCCGCCGATGTTGCCCGTGACCGCGCTCACATGCCGCCAGGTTTGGCCAAGATCATCGCTGCGCCAGAGATGGATGTCGGCGCCGGGTTTGCCCATGCGGATCGTGGTGAGCAGGGCGCCGCTCCGGGTGCGCACGGAGCTGGGCATGATGGCGAATCCGCCCGGCTGCGGCTCGTCACCAATGTAGGAGACGAACTTCCAGGTCACGCCGCCGTCGGTCGTGCGGGCGCAGAAGACACGCCCCTCCTTGCCATCGTTCTTTTTGCCGCAGCTGCCGAACATCAGGCAGTCCTGCGGACCGAGCACGATCAGATCGGTGCGTGTGCAGATGCCCTCCACGCCCTCGACCGCGAAACTGAAGGGGCCGCGCCAGGTCTTGCAGCGGTCGGTGCTCGTGTAAAACCACGAAGGTCCCGCATGCAGTCCGCCAAAGCGAAAGCGCAGGACGAAATCGGGCGCGGTGAAATCCAGCGGCTCGGTCAGCGGTGCCGGTTTCGCCTCGGTTTTGCCATCTGCGAAGGGCTGGTTCTCCTCAACCTTCCACGTTTTGCCACCGTCGAGGCTGCGGGCCTGGATCTCATAAGAAGGCTTCGTCCGGTCAATGCGGTGATCGGTCGTGGTCGTTTTGTGCCACGTCGAGGTGAAGCCCACGACCATCTCATCCCCCCACTGCCAGAGCCCATGATTGGCCGGCCATCCGCCATAGCGGCCCGGTTCCTTGTAAAGGATCACGTTTTCTCGTGTTGCAGGGCTGACGGTGGGGGACGCCGCGGTGGGTGAACCAGGCTTCAGAACTTCAAGCCGGGTGTCAGCCAGGGCGAAATGACCGGCGGCAAGCAGGCAGGTGGTTATGCAGGAGGCAGTGAGGAGGGCTTGGTTCATGGGCATGGTGATCGAGTCGATGGGGGATCGAACGCTGGGATTGGGTTAGGCTTCGATGGAGTACCGAAGCTGCTTCACTGCGGCCACTGGCCGTTGAGCAGGGGCTTGGTCGTGAGCTTGGCGGGATCGAGCACGATGTGCTTCACCTTCTTGCGCTGCCAGGTGTAGGTGATGTGCACGAGGCCGTCCTTGGTCTGGATGATGGCGGGGTAGCTGAACTCCTTTTTGGGTTCGTCTTCAAAGACCAGCGCGGCCTCCCAGGTGCTGCCGTCCTTGCTGACCGCGAGGTTCAGCGGGCTGCGTCCCTTGGCGGTGTGGTTGTAGATGAGCAGATGCCGCCCATCCGCGAGCGTGACAGCGTCGGTGCCGGAGTTCGGGTTCGGCAGCTCAGTCAGCGAAATCTCGCCCCAGGTTTTGCCCGCGTCTTCGGAGGTGATTTGAAAAACCCGGCCCTGCTTGGTGCGGCCGACGGCCTGCAGCTTGTCGCCGCCGGGGAAAAGGATGCTGGGCTGGATGGCGCCGATCTTCAGGCCGTCGTGCAGAAGCTCGGTGCGCGTCCAGGTCTTGCCGAGATCGGTCGTGCGCTCGAAGTAGATCGCCCACGCGCTGGGCTTGGTGTCGGTCTCATTGCTGGTTGGGCAAAGGATGTCGCCATTGGCAAGCTGGACGGGCTTGTTCTTGATGGGGCCGAAGATGCCCTTGGGCAGCCTTTGCGCTGCGGACCAGGTCTTGCCGCCGTCGGTGCTGGTTTTCAACTCGCCCCACCAGGTGCTCGGTGACGGGCCGACCTTGTAGAACAACATCAAGGGGCCTTCTTTCGGCTGGAACAGCACGGGATTCCAGGTCGGGTGCCGGGAGCCGTCCGCCTGCACGCCGTTGGCGGTTTCGACGCCTTCGGTCCAGGTGCCGTCGGCAAGCTGGCGCGAGACCCAGATGCAGACGTCGGGGTTCTTCTCCGCCGTGCCGCCAAACCAGGCGGTGACGAGGCCCGCGGGCGTTTCGACGATCGTGGTGGCGTGGATCTG
>CAZXPU010000197.1:0-6629 GCA_964642905.1 uncultured Prosthecobacter sp. | reverse complement strand
GATGGGAGCAAGAAAGGGGCCGGGTGCAAGGCCTGTGTGTCTTTCACGGCCGCCAGGCCACGACCCACCCGTTCAGCAGGAAGCACTGACAGGGCCAGTTTAGGCTGAAAATGAACGGATGCCTGGCAGGGCGGGTTTGCCCGGCTTAGTAAATCATGGCGTCCGCTGGCGCCGGAGTTTCCTCGATCTTGGTGGCCTCGATGATGGGCACGGTCTGGTCGCCCTCCTTCTTGTAGCCCATCTTGCCGACGACCTTCACCCAGGTCATTTCCTTGAAATCCGGGGCCTTTTTGCCGAAATCAACCGGCACGGAGTAGGGGCGTGCGTCGGCGGCGCAGCACTGCACCATCAGGCGGAAGACGCGCAGTCGGTGGCCGTTTTCGTTGTTCACCTTCTCAGGCAGGACCTGGGCCACGGTTTCGACGGCCTGGCCGGTGATGACCTTCTGCACCTCGAGATCGCCGGCGGTGTAATAGATCTCCGGCACTTCGAGGATGAAGTTGCCCTCCTTGCTCTGCGGCACCTGCTTCTTCAGGTCTTCCAGCGTGAAGCTGCCGTAGCTCTGGGCCTTGTCTGGCGGGGGAGGGGTTGCCTGGACCACTTTGGCGGGGTCGGCAAACTGGGCGGGCGGGGGCAGGGGACCAGCCGGCATGGGGGTGGGAGCCGGAGCCGCGCGATCCGTGGTCGCGGGAGGCAGCGGGGCGTTGGTTTTGGCCGTGGTGGCTGGCTTGCCCTTGTCGGCGGGGCGCAGGGCGAACTTGTCGGCGTTGGTCTGGTCGTTGTAGTTGGGGTTGTAGAGGCCCTTGTTCATGACCGCATTGGCGCTGTAGCGGTCGGGGCTGCTGAAGGCGGCCCAGGTGAGCGGGGCGATGAGCATCAGGATGGCGGCGATGCGGCCCGGCCAGCCGCTTTCCTCCAGGATGCCGTGACCGTGATCATGATCGTGAGCATGAACATGGCCATGGTCGTGGCCATGGGAATGATCGTGGCCGCAGCAGCCGTCGTGCTTGTGATCATGATCGTGAGAAGACTCGTGAGCATGGTCATGGCCGCAGGCGTCGTGCTTGTGACCATGGTCGTGGTCGTGGTCGTGATCGCAGCAGCCTTCCTTGTGGCCGTGATCATGCTTGTGACCATCGCCGTGGTCATGATCACAGCCGTGGGAGGAGCAGCCGCCGTCGTTGGCCTGGGTGGTGAACAGGTTGAACAGGGCCACGATGCCCATGCCGATGCCGGCGATGAGCACCATGTCGCGGAAGATGCCGTCGGGCGGCAGGTAGGCGGCGACGCGGCCGCTGACGTGGAAGTAGAGAAGCACGGCGCTCCAGACCAGCATGATCAGGACGCTGATGAAGTGGATGGTGGTTCGGGTTCCGGACATGGCGGTGGGCGGTGAGACGTGGAAAGGCGGGCGGGATTATTTCGTGGCGAGCTTCTGGATCAGCATCATCCAGGGCTCGGACAGGGCGCCGATGAGGATGAACAGGCCGATGAGCAGCGCGAGCACGACACGGCGTTTGAAAACGCCGGAGTACATGAAGAGCAGCTTGATGTCCATCATGGGGCCAAAGACCAGGAAGGCGAGCTTGGCGGCCATGGAGAACACGGCCATGGGGGCGGCGATGAAGGCGTCGGAGGTGCTGCAGAGGGAGAGCACGACGGCCAGGCCCATGATGGAGGGCAGGGCGAGCCATTCATTGCCGGCGACGGTGTTGAGGATCGACTGGTCGACCTGGGTGTTGAAGACGGAGGTGATGACGACGCCGATGACGAAGTACATCGAGGTGTCCAGGAAGTCGCCCATGGCGGCGCGCATGGCATGCACCAGCCTGGCGTTGAAGCCTGGCCCCGGAGCGTGAGCCTGGCCGTCGGCGGTGCGGCCGCGGCCCATGGATTCGATGATGCGCGGCTTGAGGATCTGCTCGGGCCGCAGGCGCAGGACGATGAGGCCGACGATGACCGCCACGGCATAACCAAGGGAGAGGCGGGAGAGGGTCATGGTGGCGTTGCCGATGCTGCCGAGGCCGGTGACCTGCTGAAACTCCTTGAAGGCGGTCAGGGTGCTGATCGCGACGATCGGGTTCATGATCGGCGCCGCCAGCATGTAGGTGACGGCGCAGGAGACCGGCAGCCCCTTCTGCACCAGGCGCTTGATGACCGGTACGACGGCGCATTCACAGACCGGGAAGACGAGGCCCAGGACGCCGGCGACGAGAGTGGAGAGCACGCCATTCTTGGGCAGCACCTTGTCAAGCAGACGGGAGTCGAGGAACGCGGCGATCAGTCCCGAAAGGACGGTCCCGACAAGGATGTAGGGGGCTCCTTCAAAGACGATGCTGAGGAAGGCCATCAGGACGTCCCCGAGGCGGCTGGGTTCTGGCAGGGCGGCAAAAAACATGTGCTGGAGGTGTTAAACGTGACCCGGCGCCCGCTTCAAGCGCGAAAGCTGGCCGGGTATTGGCCGGGAAGGACGGCTGGCGTGTTCCGGCCTCATCAGGCCAGGAGCTTGTCGACGACCTTGGCGCCCTGGTTGTCCGTGAGGCTGGCGGCCAGGCCGTTGCGCTTGTAGGTCAGCTTCGAGTGGTCGAGCCCGAAGAGCTTCAGCAGCGTGGCGTGGTAGTCGTAGTGCTTCACCTCGTCGATGACGGCCTTGTGGCCGAACTCGTCGGTCTCGCCGTGGACATAACCTTTTTTGAAACCACCGCCTGCCAGCCACATGCTGAAGCCGTAGGTGTTGTGGTCGCGGCCCCACTTCTCGCGGCCGGCGTCATTCTGCAGGACGGGCAGGCGCCCCATCTCGCCGCCCCAGTGAACGACGGTGGTGTCGAGCAGGCCGCGCTGCTTCAGGTCGAGGACCAGGGCCGCGCTGGGCTGGTCGGTGGCCTCGCAGTTCTTCGGCAGGGCGGTGACCAGGGAGCCGTGCTGGTCCCAGGACTGGCCGGCGTTGAGCACCTGGACATAACGAACTCCGCGTTCAATGAGGCGGCGGGCGATGATGCAGCGGGTGGCGTAGTCCTTGGTCGCGGGGTTGTCGACGCCGTAGAGCTTCTTCACATGCTCGGGCTCGCCGGAGATGTCGAGCGCCTCCTTGGCGGCGGTCTGCATCTTGGCGGCGAGTTCATAGCTGGAGATGCGGGCCTGGAGGTCGAGCTCGCCCGGATGCACGCCGAGGTGCTCCTCGTTGAAGGCCTTCAGCAGGGCGAGCTGCCGGGCCTGCGGGCCGCCGGCCAGGGAGGCGGGCGGGTCGAGGTTGAGAATCCGGGGCTCGGTCGGGCGCACCAGGGTGCCCTGGTAAAGCGCAGGCAGCCAGCCGTTGGTGAAATGCTCGCCCTGGAAGGTGGGCAGGCCGTTGGGATGAGCGAGCACCATGTAGGCGGGCAATTCGTCGGTTTCGCTGCCGAGGCCGTAGGTGAGCCAGGAGCCGAGGGCCGGGCGGCCGGCGGTGATGCGGCCGGCGTTCATGGCATACAGCCCCTGGGCGTGATTGCTGACCCCGGAGGACATGGAGCGCACCAGGGTGATCTCATCCGCCACCTTGCCGAGGTTAGGCAGCAGCTCGCTGAGCTCCATGCCGCACTGGCCATGCTTCTTGAAGGTCCAGGGCGAGCCGAAGCATTTCGAGGAAGCCTGGGCAAGGTTGTCGTACTTGATTTCTCCCGGAAATTTCTGCCCATGGTACTTCGTCAGCATGGGCTTGGGGTCGAAGAGGTCCATCTGCGACGGGCCGCCCATCATGAAGAGCGAGATCATCGCCTTCGCCCTCGGTTCGAAGTGGGGCTTTTTCGGCGTCAGGTCATAGCGCATCTCGCCGAAGCTTTCGGGCTTCACCGGCGCGGCGAGCAGGCCTTCCCTTTGCAGCAGGGAGGCAAGCGCCAGGGTGCCGAGGCTGTAACCGTTGGCATGGACGAAATGGCGTCGTGAACAGAGGGGGGCGCTGAACATGGGGTTGTCCAGGATACGCTCGAGCCCGCCGGCATCTCGCAAAACGATCCATCACTGGGGTGTGAACCCGTCTTCATGGCACCATGGCTTGGGGGCGTGACGCTTTGTGCAGAGGAGGCCGTTAGAGAATGGCCAATGTCCAGGAGGCAATGACCAAGGAAGTTCCAAGGCCCAAATCGCAAGGCTGAGCGACAAGATTTTCCACGCAGAATCACCCACTGGAGCCTGCCTGAACCTTGGCGCATTGAGTCATTCCTTGGTCATTGGAGCTAGGGCATTGGGCATTCACAGGTTATTCCACCTTGTGGTGTTTTTCACTGACCGAGTGGTCGTGGTCGTAGATCTGCTCCTTCATGAGGTTGCCCTGGCGCGTCCAGTAGCGGTTCAGTCCGTGGCGTTTGCCGTTTTCAAAATGAGTTTCGGTGGAGAGCGTGCCGTTGTCCCACCACTCCTTCACCACACCGTGGAAACGGCCGTTCACGAGAGGGTATTCGCCCTTGGGTTTGCCATCCTTGTGGGTGTCCAGAGCGAGACCGCTGAAGGGCCGGTCGTCCAGGAAGTAGACATCGTCCTTCCATTCCAGCTCCTTGTAGGACGCGACCTGGACTTCACGGGAGCAGGAGGCGGCGACCAGGCCCAGCAGGCAGGCGAGCAAAAAGGCGTGGAGGAATCTCATCGTGAGATGTTGAGGCACTTGGCCATTCTGTGCAATGATGAGCTTGCCGCCGGCGTTTAGGCTGACCGCTTCCCCAACCTGTCATGCGTCTCTTTTCCCTTGTACTTCTTGGTCTGTCCCTCACCGCCCGTGCGGAGGTCCGCCTGCCCGCCGTTTTTGGCGACAACATGGTGCTTCAGCAGAAGCAGGCCAATCCTGTCTGGGGCTGGGATGCGCCGGGCACGCAGGTGAAGGTGAGCTTTGCCGGCCAGGTGAAGACGGCTTCCGCCGATGCCAAGGGCCGGTGGCAGGTGAGGCTCGATCCCGTGCCCGCCAGCGCGAAGCCGGCCTTGATGACCGTCAGCGGCAGCAGCACGCGTGAATTGAAGAACATTTTGGTCGGCGAGGTCTGGCTCTGCTCGGGCCAGTCGAACATGGGCTTCAACCTGAACAGCGTCTGGGATGCGGACCTGGACATCGCCACGGCGAAACATCCGCAGATCCGGCTGATCTCCGTGCCCAATGTCGGCACGCAGGAGATTCAGGACGACTTCAAGGGGCAGTGGGAGGAGTGCTCGCCGGCCACCGTCGGCGGCTTCACGGCCGTCGGCTACCATTTCGGCCGCGTGCTGCATGAGATGCTGGGCGTGCCGGTGGGCCTGATCGACAACGCCTGGGGCGGCAGCGCCTGCGAGGCCTGGGTGCGCCGCGACCTGCTCGAAAAAGATCCGCGCTTTGCCAGGATGATCGCCCAGTGGCGGCAGATCGAGGCCACCTACTCCGACGCCGTGTTCGAGAAGCAGATGGCGGATTACAAGAAGAAGGTCGAGGACTACGCCGTCGCCCGCCGCGCCGCTCAGAAGGCAGGCAAGCCCGCTCCCGCCGCCCCAGGCCGGCCTCCGCAGAATTTGCTGCGCGGCCAGAAGCGCCCCGGCAACCTTTACGCCGGCTGCCTGCATCCGATCATCGGTTATGGCATCCGCGGCGCCATCTGGTACCAGGGGGAGAGCAACTCCAGCCAGGCCCATGAGTATCGCGCGCTCTTCCCGTTCATGATCACCCACTGGCGTCAGGAATGGAAGCAGGGTGACTTTCCGTTCTACTGGGTGCAGCTCGCCGACTTCAAGCCGGAGCAGCCGGAACCCGGCGAAAGCGACTGGGCGGAGCTGCGTGAAAGCCAGACCCGGACCCTGACGGCGCTAGCCAACGGCGGCCAGGCCATCATCACCGACCTGGGCGAGGCCAACGACATTCATCCGAAGAACAAGCGTGACGTGGCCGAGCGGCTGGCACGCTGGGCGCTCGCCAAGGACTACGGTCTTCCGCTGGTTTATCGCAGCCCGGAGTTCAAGGACATGAAGATCAGCGGCGGCAAGGCTCTGCTGACTTTCGATCACGCCCCCAAGGGGCTGCGGACGATCGATGTGGATGAGGTGAAGGGCTTTGCCATCTGCGGCGCTGACAAGAAGTGGGTCTGGGCGAAGGCCGAGATCCTTGGAGGTTCGAAGCAGGGCACGAACCAGATTGAAATCAGCAGCCCGCAGGTGCCGCAGCCGGTCGCCGTGCGCTATGCCTGGGCCGACAATCCCGTCTGCAATGTGTATTCGGCCGAAGGCCTGCCGCTGACACCTTTCCGCACGGACGACTTTCCGATGATCACCGACAACGCCAACCCCAACGGACTCGAGGCCCAGGCGGCGAAGCGCCAGGAAGAGATCAAGGCGGCCCAGCAGCGCCGCGCCGAGGCCATGAAAAAGCAGGGCGAAGCCGCCAAGTCCAGGGCGGCGAAAAAGGCCGGGGCGAAGTGATTCCGCCAAGGTTCATCCGGCACTTGGAAAGAGCACGCACCTCACCCGGAAACGGGGTGATTCCGTGTTCGGTCATGTTGCCGGAGGCTCGAAAGATCCAAACTTGTGGTGATGCGAGGCTTGGCAAGCGATAACCACCGGATCCATGTGGCCTAACCATCACCGTACCTGGGGAGAGTCCTGGAAAGGCGCGGTTGGTGCATGGCGGCTGCACGGGGTTGGCG
>CAZXPU010000196.1:0-6662 GCA_964642905.1 uncultured Prosthecobacter sp. | reverse complement strand
GCCCTTGACGATGTCGCCCACCTTGAAGCGGCTGTCGATGACGCTCCAGGGGTCGCTTTCCAGCTGCTTCATGCCCAGGCTGATGCGCTGGTTGGCCTTGTCGATGCCGAGAACGACGGCATCCACTTCCTGGCCCTTCTTGAGCATCTCGGACGGGTGGTTGACCTTGCGGGTCCAGCTCAGGTCGGAGACATGGATCATGCCGTCGATGCCCTCTTCCAGCTCCACAAACGCACCGTAGGCGGTGAGGTTGCGGACAGGACGCTTGAGCTGCGTGCCGATCGGGTAACGGATGTCGATGTCATCCCACGGGTTGGTGTCGAGCTGACGCACGCCAAGGCTGATCTTGCGCTCGTCGGTGTTGATGCCAAGCACCACGGCTTCGATCTCCTGGCCCACGCTGAGCACGTCGGAAGGACGGGCGATGCGCTTGACCCAGGAAAGCTCGGACACGTGAACGAGACCTTCCACGCCCTCTTCGATCTCGACGAAGGCGCCGTAGGCGACGAGCTTGGTGACCTTGCCGCGGACGCGCTGGCCGACAGGATAGCGGCCTTCGATGTTTTCCCAGGGGTTGTTCTGGAGCTGCTTGAGGCCGAGGGAGACACGCTCCTTCTCGCGATTGACCTCGAGGATGAGGAGCTCGAGCTTCTGGCCGATGCCAACAAGTTCCGTGGGGTGGTTGAGGCGGCCCCAGGACATGTCGGTGATGTGAAGCAGGCCGTCCATGCCGTTGAGGTCCACGAACACGCCGAAGTCGGTGATGTTCTTGACCACGCCGATGACTTTGTCGCCGGGGGTGACGGATTCCAGGAACTTCTGGCGCTGTTCGGCGCGCTCCGCCTCGATGACCTCGCGGCGGGAAAGGACGATGTTTTTGCGGTCGTCGTTGATCTTGACGATCTTGAACTCGAACACCTTGCCGACGTACTCGTTGAGGTCCTTCGGCGGAATGATGTCGATCTGGCTGGCAGGAAGGAAGGCTTCGACGCCGACGTTGACGGTGAGACCGCCCTTGACGACGCTCTTGATCTTGCCTTTGACGAGGCCGCCGTCGCGGAAGACGGAGGCGATCTTGTCCCAGTTCTGCTTGTAGGCGGCCTTCTCCTTGGAGAGGACGACCATGCCTTCGTCGTTTTCCAGTTTCTCGAGGAGGACTTCAACCTCGTCTCCGACCTGGATGTCTTCGTCTTCGAACTCGTTGGCGGGGATGGCTCCTTCGGACTTGTAGCCGATGTCCACGAGGACGACCTGGGGTTTGATCTCCAAAATGCGGCCCTTGACGATGGAACCTTCGGAGAGTTCACGGAAGGATCCTGCGATCATTTCCGCGAGTGTTTGTGCGCTCATTAGCTATGGATGGGTTGGGAGTGCCGTTGATGGTGAACCGCACACAGCCTTCCACTCCTGAGGGCTGCGACGGGCTTTCGCCCCGCACGGCCAAAAGACCGGGAGGCAAGAGGGTCGCGAAAGTCGGGGGAAATCCCGCTTTGGCAAGGGAAAAGGCGGGGCTGGCAGGGCAATCTCAGGCACCCTCCCGGCTCATCAATGACCTGAGGCCGAGCGGATGAACCTGGCCAGATCCTCCTTCTGCTTCTTCAGATCCGGCAGGTTCAGATACATCATGTGCCCGGCCATGTAGTCGTCCTGGACAATGTTTTTCATCAGATCGGGGTGAATCCGCAGGTGATTGAAGGTGTATCGGCTGGCAAAATAGGGCGTGGCCATGTCAAAGTAGCCGTTGGAAACGTGCACCTTCAGGTAAGGATTGGCCGTCATGCTCTCGGCCAGCACCTCGGAAACATCGGCAAACTGGTTTTCGGCGCTCCAGTTCCATTTCCCGACACTGGCCAGGATGTGATAGGGCCGGTCGTCCTCAAACTTCAAGTCGCTGCGGACGTAGTGGTTGAAGGTCGAGGCATAGGCGCTGAAAATCGCGTCCGCACTGGGGTCGCTCTCCGCCCCCTCGCTCAGGGGATCCCTCACATAATTGGTGTAACGGCTGTCAAAGCGGCCGGTCACCAGGCGCTTGTCACGCAGCAGCTCGGCATTGAAGCGATGCAGCGGCACCCGCAGGTTCGAGGCTTCGACGAAGGCTTCCGTCAGCCCCGTCAGCCGGGCCATCTGGCGCACTACCTTCGACCGCTCGGCAGGCGGCAGGCCCGCCCCCAGCAGCAGCGCCTGGTTGTAGTCGCCAGAGGCAAACTTTTCCGCCTCGGCAAGCACCTCGGTCAGCGGCTTCTTCTGCAGGTCGGCGGACAGCTTCTTGTGGTACCAGGCCGTGGCGGCAAAACTCGGCAGGTAGAGGATGTGCGGCAGGTCGTTGCCCTCAGCCCCCCAGATGGTCTGGAAATTCAGGACCGTGGAGACCAACATGATGCCGTTCAGGTTCATGCGGTGGGCGCGCATCAGTTCACCGCTCAGGGCCGCGGCCCGGGTGGTCCCGTAGCTCTCCCCAATCAAAAACTTCGGAGAGGGCCAGCGTGAGTGTCGGGTGATGTAAAGCCGGATGAACTCACCAATGCTTTTGGCATCCTCGTTGACGCCGAAGAAGTTCTTCGCCTCCTCGGGCTTGGCCGCCCGGCTGAAGCCGGTGCCCACGGGGTCAATGAAAACAAGGTCGGTTTCATCCAGCAGGCTGAACTCGTTATCCACCAGTTGATAGGGCGGCGGCACGGCAAAACCATCGTCGCGCAGCTTCACCCGCCGGGGCCCCAGCAGGCCCATGTGCAGCCAGACCGATGAGGAGCCTGGACCGCCGTTGAACGAAAAGGTCAGCGGCCGGGCGGACGTTTCGGCCTCGCCCTTCTTCACATAGGCGATGTAAAAGATGTCCGCCGTCGTCTTCCCCTCGGCATCCTTCAAGGCCAGCGTGCCGGCCGTGGCGGTAAAGTCGATCTTCTTGCCACCCAGGGTGATCGAGTGGTCCGTCTCCGTCTTCTTGTCCTTCTCCTTGTCGCCACCCTCGGCCGGCTTGTCCCCGGCCTTTGCAGGATCCGCCTTCGGGGCCTCGGATTTGGCGGCGTCAGGCTTTGCCGCCTCTTTGTCCTGACCGGCTGACGGCAGGGCTGAAAAGGCAAGCAAGACGGCAAGGGCGGCTGGAGCGATCTGGGTCATGACAAAAGGGCCTGGCTGGGCGGGCGCGATTGTGGCGGAAAATGCGTCCGCCGCCAGAAACTTCGGCGCTCAGGAAGCAATCCCGATGAAAGGCGGGCCGCGTTGGCCGGGTATCTGGATGCCCGACACGGCGGATGGATTTGCCCTGGATCAACCAGCCCCCCTGCCTTATCGGAACGCACCTCCACCTCATCCATGAAAATCATCCGCTATTCCGACTCCTCCGGACAGATCCATCACGCAGCCCAGCAGGCCGACGGCTCCGCACTCGTCATCGAAGGTTGCATCTTCGGCTCTCCCAAGGTCACGGACCGCAAGGCGGACGTCGCCAAGCTGCTCGCCCCGGTCGATCCACGCGCCATCCTCTGCATCGGCCTGAACTACAAGTTTCATGCCGAGGAAAGCGGCATGGCCATCCCCCAGAACCCGGTCTTGTTCATGAAAAGCCCCGGTGCCGTCCAGAACCCCGGCGACCCCATCCTGCTGCCCTCCGTGCTCAAGAGCGACAGCGTGGACTATGAGTGCGAGCTGGCCGTCGTCATCGGCAAGGCCGCCCGCAACGTCAAAAAGGCGGACGCGCTCAATTACGTTCTTGGTTATACCTGCGCCAACGACGTCAGCGCCCGCGACTGGCAGAAGAACGGCGGCGGCGGCCAGTGGTGCCGCGGCAAGACCTTCGACACCTTCTGCCCGCTCGGCCCCGTGCTCGTCACCCGCGATGAGATCCCCAATCCCAACGCCCTCGGCATCAAGACGGTCCTCAACGGCCAGGCCGTCCAGGACTGGAACACCAACGACATGATCTTTGACGTGCCGACGCTGATCGAGTTCCTCAGCGCCGACACCACCCTCCTCCCCGGCACGGTCATCATCACCGGCACGCCCCAGGGTGTCGGCATGGCCCGCACCCCCCCGCTCTGGATGAAGGCGGGCGACTCTGTGACCGTCGAGATCGAGGGCATCGGCAGCCTCACCAATCCGGTGCAGGACGCGGCCTGATCCAGCCTCCAGCTCCAAAGAAAACACCTTCCACCGTCGCCGGTGGAAGGTGCTTTTTATGGGACGGGTCTTGAGACTTCAGCCTTCGCTCTCGATCAGCTTCGAAAACTCGGCGAAGAAATACTTCGCGTCGTTCGGACCGGGGGCGGCCTCGGGGTGATACTGCACGCTCAGCACCGGCGCCTCGCGGTGGCGCATGCCTTCCACGGTGCCATCATTGAGGTTGATGTGCGTCACTTCGACATTGCTGGGCAGGCTCGACGGATCGATCGCAAAGCCATGGTTCTGGCTGGTGATGCTGACCTTGCCGCTGCGCAGGTCCTTGACCGGCTGGTTGCCGCCACGATGGCCGAACTTCAGCTTGAAGGTCTTGCCGCCGTAGGCATGGCCAAGAAGCTGGTGGCCGAGGCAGATCGCAAAGATCGGCTTCTTGCCAATCAATTCACGGATCTCCGAGTGAATGTAACCCAGGGCCGCCGGATCGCCTGGACCGTTGGAAAGGAAGACACCATCCGGATTCCGGGCTAGCACGTCGTTCGCCTTGGTCGTCGCAGGCACCACATCGACGCTGAAACCGGCCTGCCTCAGGCTGCGCAGGATGTTCTTCTTGATGCCAAAGTCATAGGCCACGATGTGGTATTTGGCCTCCGGCAGCTCACGGAAGGCGCCAAGCGGACCGCCCTCGCGATTCTGGCTCGGGCTCGGAATGTCCCACTCACGGCTCTCCTGCCCTTCAGGATCCCAGCGGTAGGCCTTCTTCGTGGTCACCTCCTTGACGTAGTCGCTGCCGCTCATCGGAGGGCTCTTTTTGGCAGCCTCCACGGCCTGCTCAACGCTCAGTTCCGTGCTGATCACCGCCTGCATGGCGCCGCGGGTGCGCAGATGCTTGGTCAGGGCCCGGGTGTCCACTCCCTGAATGCCGGGGATGTTGTAACGCTTCAGATAGGCGTCCAGGGACTCGGTGCTGCGCCAGTTGCTCGGCACCTCGCAGAGCTCCTCGACCACAAACCCGCGCACATGCGGCTCCGAGCTCTCATCGTCCAGGCCGTTGATGCCGTAGTTCCCGATCATCGGATAGGTCATCGTCACGATCTGGCCGCGGTAGGACGGATCCGTCAGAACTTCCTGATAGCCTGACATCGAGGTGTTGAAGCAGGCCTCACCGTTCGTGGTGCCTGCGGCGCCAAAGGAAACGCCTTCAAAATACCGTCCGTCTTCAAGTGCCAGGATTGCTTTCATCAAGGGTGGTTAGGGGGAAATTCGCGCCACCTAGCCCGGCCTCGCAGAGTTTGCAAATGGCTTCATGCCCCTCCCCCGCCGAGGCTATTCACCATAGCGGATGGCCAGGAAAAGCAGCAGCAGCCCCAGGAAGACGGCGATGGCGATCTTCACCCAGCTCAGGGGGTATTCCCCGCCCGCCTTGCCCGTGGCGCCGTTCACGGCGACCTGATAGGTCCTGCTCCCATAGGTGTAGGTCAGCAGCCAGACCGGCAGCAGGGTGTGCTTGAAGGTCTGCCCGCTGAATTCAGGGTGGATTTGCAGGTTTCGGTAGGTGTCCCCCGGCACCTGGCTGCCGCAAATGTCGCGCAATCGGGCGTTCATCCGTTCACGGGAGTTCGCAGCCGCCTGCACGAGGTCGATCTGATACTGCTCCACCACCCAGCCGCTCAGGTAACCCGGGTCGTAAGGCACCAGGGCATCCGTCGTCGGAAACGGCTCCAGCTTGTCCAGCAGCTGCGGATGCACGCCCTTCGAGGCGGGAACCAGCACGTCATCAAAGGTTTCACTGACCTGACCGCTGGCATGTTCCCAACGGGTGTGCTGCTGCTGACGCCCCTGGCTGTCCGTTACATAATAATGATAGCCCGCCTCAGCCTCCCAGGGGCATTCAGCGTGCGCGTCAAACGTCCAGTAAGGCAGGTAGAGGCCGTGCAGCGTGTCCGTCAAAGCCTTCTCCCCCAGGTCGCTGCGCGCCCAGAAATGACTGCCATACCACTTGCGGATGCTCTCACGCACCTGGCCCTCGGAAACCTTGAACGGCAGCACGCTCCCCGGCCGGATCGGCGCCTGAATGTCATCGACGTTGATCAACGAAGGCGACCCGCAAAAGTCACAGCGCTGGGCCACCCGCTTTTCATCAAAAACCGAAATCGCCTGACAGCTCTGGCAGCGCACAGTCTTTCGCTCCGCCGCCCAGCCGCGCTGATCTTCAGGAAGCGCTCGCAGCGCCGTCACCAGGTCATTTTCCTCAATCAGATGGCCGTCCATCTTCAGCTCGGCCGGCGACTCCGTGCCGCAATAAGGACAGACCAGCGCATGCTTTGCAGGCGTCCACACCGCCTCAGCTCCACAGGCCGGACACGAAAACTTCGAAAGGGCGGTGACTTCAGACATGGCGGAAACCATGCCATAAAAGAGACCTCACCGCGGATCAATCCCCGAGATCAAACACCTTCGGATGTTGCGGGAAAAAGCCGCACCTCCCACCGCATTTTGCGGTGGTGGAGCTAAGGGGATTCGAAGGGTTCCGAGGATTGAGCTTTCAA
>CAZXPU010000195.1:0-6960 GCA_964642905.1 uncultured Prosthecobacter sp. | reverse complement strand
CACAGATTCGAGGCCTGTGACCGTGACACAGGATTAAAGACATCCTCAAAAACACACATGAAACTGAAACATATCCTGTTCCTTGTGGCGCTCACGGTCGCCACTCCCGGCATCCACCTCGGCGCCGCCGAATCCAAGGCGCCAGCTGCGGCGGAAGGCTCGAAACCCGCCGCGAAAAAAACCCCCAAAGACACCTACCCGCTCTACGGCAAGATTGTCGAGGCCAGCTCCAAAACCCTGACCATCGTCCGCAGTGATGCGCCGGATGCGGAAAAAAGGCAGTATGCACTCACCCCCGAAACGGAGATTGTTCACGGGGACACCGCCCTCACCTCGGATGAATTGAAGCCTGGTCTCTGGGTCGGCGGCCTGCTGAAAAAGTCGGAGGGTGAAGGCAAGGACATCGTGCTCCGGGTCAACACGGGTGTGAAACAGAGAAGCGGGGTGAAGGCCGCCGCCGAACCCAAGGCCAGTGACGATGCCGAGGCGAAACCCAAGCCGGCGAAGAAGAAAGCCAAGGCCAAGGAAACCGCCGAGTGATCACCGGCATCGGCGCGAGATGAATCCCAGGCGGCGAGGAGAAATCCCCGCCGCCATTTTGTTTTTCGTCCGGTCCCCGCTCCAGCGCCTAACCAAAGGGATGTCTACCTTCCGTGCCGATCTCCGCGCCAGCGCCGGAGCGCGGATTTCCAAATCCGCAGCCGGGTGGTTCGCCCCTGTGCACGAAACCTCCCCTCGCTTCCATCAACACGATGAAGGGCCCGGCCTCTCCGAAGGAAGCGCATGCCCGTGCCAGACATCCCCTGCGCTCGGGTTCGCTGCGGAATCGGAGTTCCGCGCTCCGTTCCCATCCTCGCGCCAGGCCTAACCACAGGGGAATCCTCGCTCTTCCCTGAGACGCAATTGTGCGTACAAGCCGCTCGTCGCGCTGGATTTTCCCTTTCGTGACACAGGCTCTGGCTATCCTTCGCGTCATGCCCGACTCCTCCACCCGCCGCGACTGCCTGCGCCGTCTGGCGCTGGCCTTGCCGGCAGGTCTGGCGGGCTGCGTGAGCCCCGGCGGCGTGGGTCTCGACGGCTCTTCGCGCCGCAACCTGGCCAAGTGGGAGTTCCAGCAGCGCTTCCTCGCCTCGGGCGCACGCTTTCGCTACCTGCCCTACGGCGGCCAGGGACGCGCCTGGACTCTTCAAATGGAACGGCTTTACCGGACCTTCCGCACGGACTCACGCGTTGGTTACGCCGTGAAAAATCTCCACACCGGACGCTACCTCGCCGAGCATCAGGCCGACCAGCTCTTCATGGGCGGCTCCATGCCCAAGCCGCCGATCGCCGCCATGCTGCTCGAGAAACGTCAGGGCGCCTGCAGCTACGAGGAGTTCATGCACATCGTCTATGTCTGCGACAAAAGCCTGAACTCCTCCTGGATGGCGCTGCACTCACGCCTGACGCCGGCCGATGAGGCGTCGTTCCGCTGGCGGCACCAGCTGCCCTTCAGCAACATCCTCGGCAACCAGCTCTCGCCACGCTTCTACGCGGAGTTCTTCGATCGCTGCGTGAACTATCGGTTGGACCATGGCTGCGAGCTGCTGCTCGAGGCGATGCGTCGCGACCAGTACGGTTTCGGCCGCCTCTACCTGCCACGCCACATCACCTACGCTGGCGGCAAGACCGGCAACTATGGCGAATGGGATCACGAGGCGCTGTTCTTCTACCACGGCGCCACCCCCTATGCGATCACGGTCTTCACCCGCGGCAACATCGCTCCCGGCAAGATGAACTGGGCCCTCGGCGCCCTGATGGGCGGCCTCTACCGCGAACACGTGGCGATTGCCTGAAGGAAGAGTGAAATCCGAAACTCGGAACTCGAAACTCGAAGATCGAAATTCGAAATCCGGAGGAAGAAGAAACAGCGGTCCAATGACCTGGAACCTGGAACCTGGAACCTGGAACCTGGAACCTGGAACCTGGAACCTGGAACTTGGAACTCGAAACTCGAAACTCGAAACTCGAAATTTGCCTCCCCTCCTCCCCTAACAAAAAGTAAGTTCTACGTCGTTCAGCCTTTCCTCGGGAACTTCGCCAGCAGCAGCTTCTCGGCTTCGTTCAGCCGCTCCTTCTGCGCGGGGTCGGCGGCGTGGTTTTTCAGCTCCGCGGGGTCCTGCTCGGTGAGGTAAAGCTCGCGCGCCACCACGGCGCTTGTCTGCCAGTCGCGCCACTCGGTGTAGCGAACCTCGGGCGTGCGGATGCTGTAACCCATCGCCTTCGGCTGCTTCGAGGGCTCGCGATCGAAGTAGGCCGGGCGCGGATGCTGGGTGAAGGCGGCGCTCTTGACGCTGCGGGCCGGGTCTCTCAGCACGGGCACCAGGCTGTCGCCCTCCAGCTGTGCCGGCTTCGGCAGGCCGCAGAGATCGACCAGCGTGGGGAACACGTCCACCAGCTCGGCCAGGGCCTGGGTGCGGCTGCCGCGATGCTCCTCGCGCAGGTCGCTGATGAGCAGCGGCACATGAGCGTCGAACTCAAAGTCGGAGGTCTTTCCCCACAGGCCGTGCTCGCCGATGTGATAACCATGGTCGGCGAAGAAGACGATGATCGTGTTCTTCGCGGCGCCGCTGGCCTCCAGGGCGTCGAGAACCCGGCCGATCTGCGCGTCCATGTAGCTGATGTTGGCAAAGTAGCCGTGCCGCATCTCGGCGGCCTGTTCGGCGGAAACCGGTGTCTGCTTGGCCGGCGGGCCGAGGATCTCGGTGCTCTGGTGGAAGGCCAGCTCGGGGGCACCCTCCGGCCGGGCGCCGTTGAGCGGCGGCAGCTGCTCGCGCCGATACAGATCCCAGTACTTCTTCGGGGCGTTGAAGGGCGCGTGCGGCTTCCAGAAGCCCACCGCCAGGAAGAAGCCTTTCTCGGGGTCCTTCAACTCGCCCAGCACGCGCACGGCCTCGGTGGCGACCCGGCCGTCGTAGTAGGCTTCATCAGGCACGTCGCGGCACTCGGTGATGCCGGTGCTGTTGTAGCCGCGGTTTTGGTTCAGCGTGGCCAGGTTGGGCGGCAGCTCTCCGGAGACGACGGGCTTGTCATCGCCGTGGTTGGCGTAGTGCAGAAACTCGTCCGCGCTCCAGGACCGGCGGTCGCCCTTCTCCTGCGTGTGCCAGTTGTGGAAGATCTTGCCCACGCAGCGGGTCGTGTAGCCCTGTTCCTTGAACCACAGCGGCAGGGTGGTGACATCCGGGTTCAGCTCGCGGAAATGCGTGCCGTTGCTCCACAGGCGCAGGCTGTCGGGCCGCTTGCCGGTGAGCAGGGAGGAACGCGAGGGATTGCACACGGCCTGCTGGCAGTAGGCGCGGTCAAACTGCACGCTGCGGGCCGCCAGGCGGTCGAGGTTCGGCGTCAGTGCACGGGAGCCGTAGCAGCCCATCTCGGGGCGGAAATCGTCCGCCATGATGAACAAGACGTTAGGCCTTCCGGCGGCCTGGAGGGCACCGGCAAACACGAGGAGGCAGAGCAGGGAACGCATGGCGATCGAGGATGGGCTGGGATGAAATGAACGGAAGCGGGACGGGATCAGCGGCTCCGGCCGACGGCGACGATCTCGTCCATGCGGGCGGTCATCTCCTTCACGCGTTCCGGATGCTGCGCGCTGACGTCCTTCATCTCAGCGGGATCGTCCGGCAGATGATAGAGCTGGTAAAGACCTCCTGCGTCACCGCGTTGGCGCAGGCTGACCACGGCCTGCGATTTGCCCTTGGTCTTCTGGCGCACGAGTTTCCAGTCGCCGACGCGCAGGCCGAGGTTGGTGCCGTTGTTGTCCTGCTGGAGCAGGTGGTCGTGACCCTTCGCGCCGGGCTCGCCGAGCAGGGCGGGCAGGATGTTGTGACTGTCCAGGCAGGCATTGTTAGGCAGGGCGGTGCCGGTGAGGGCGGCCAGGCTGGCGGCCAGGTCCACGGTGCAGACGACTTGCTCTGAAACACCTGGCTGGATGCGGCCGGGCCAGCGGGTGATGAAGGGCGTGCGGGTGCCGCCTTCCAGCACGCTGTACTTGCCGCCGCTGAACGGGCCGGCGGGCTGATGATCGCCCAGCTTCTCCACCGCACCGTCGGCATAACCATCGTCCAGGACGGGGCCGTTGTCGGAGCAGAGCACGATCAGGGTCTTCTCGGTCAGCCCGAGCCGGTCGAGCGTCTTCATCAGCTCGCCGACGCTGCTGTCGAACTCGACAATGCTGTCGCCGCGGAAGCCGAGCTGGGTTTTGCCCTGGAAGCGTTCGTGCGGCATGCGCGGCACATGGATGTCATGGCTGGCGAAGTACAGGAAGAAGGGCCGGTCCTTGTGCGCCTCCATCCAGGTGTTGCTGCGCTTCACCCACTCATCGCCGAGGTCCTCATCGCGGAAGCGCGCGGCCATGCCGCCGGTGTAGAAGCCGATGCGGCCGATGCCGTTGTGAATGGTCTGGTTGTGCCCGTGGGTCCAGTTCATGCGCAGGCTGTCGCGGTGCGTGATGCCGGTGGGATGGTTTTCATCCGGCGCCTTGTCGCCCACCCACAGCGGGTCCTTCGGATCCAGGTTCAGCACGCGATGGTCATGCACATAAACCTGCGGCACGCGGTCGTTGGTGGTGGGCAGCAGGTGGCAGTGGTCAAAGCCGATCTCCAGCGGCCCGGGCTTCAGCTCGCCGTTCCAGTCCGGCCTGGGATCGCCGAGGCCCAGGTGCCACTTGCCGATCACCGCCGTGGCATAACCGGCTTTCTTGAGCAGCGTGGCGATGGTTTCCGTGCCGGGCTTGATGAGCGCGGGTCCGTTGGGCGGCGCCACTCCCGTGCCCTTCTGCCGAAAGGCATAGGTGCCAGTCAGGAGGGAAAAACGCGTCGGCGTGCAGGTGGAGGCGCTGCAGTAGCCGCTGGTGAATCGCTGGCCCTCGGACGCGAGCCGGTCGATGTTCGGGGTCTTCACCGCCGTGGCCCCGTAGCAGCCGAGATCGCCATACCCCAGGTCGTCCGCCATGATGACGATGATGTTCGGGGTCTCGGCCGCCGGCAGCAGGCCTGAAAACGCGGGCAGGAGAAGGGCGAGTCCGAGACGGAGTCCAAGGGTGCGCAAGGTGCGGAGCATGGTGGATAGCTGGTTAGGGGCGGGGCAGGGGGGCGAAACGGAAGGGGGTGGAAACGAGATAGGTGCTGGTGGCATTGCGGGGAAAGTTCACGGTCTTCCACCCGTCTCCTGAGCAAGCCACGTCATGAAACCCTGCCTGCCCGCCCGCCTCCGTTCATTCCTGCTCCCCGCTGTCCTGCTGTCGACCCTGCCGCTCTCGATGGCCGCAGACAGCGCCACCAGTCCCCAGGCTCAAGCGAAGCCCGGTCGCCCCAATGTCCTGGTCATCCTGGTCGATGACATGGGCTTTTCCGACATCGGTTGTTATGGCAGCGAGATCCCGACGCCGAACCTCGACGCCCTCGCGGCCGGCGGGGTGCGCTTCACCCAGTTTTACAACACCGCCCGCTGCAGCACCACCCGTGCCTCGCTCATGACCGGCCTTTACCCGCACCAGGCGGGCATGGGCTATCTCGACGGCCTGAAGCTGCCGGAGTCGAATGGCACCCACGCCCGGCTGCACGACCGCTGCGTCACGATGGGCGAGGTGCTTGGCTCGGCGGGCTACCACACCTCGATTGTGGGCAAATGGCACCTGGGTCAGCAGAACGGCACGCCGCCCTGGGAGCGCGGCTTCCAGCGCACCGCCACCACGCAGTTTGGCGAGCTCTACTTCCCGAAGGAACGCAGCAAGGACGCCTGCAAGTGGGTCTATCTGGACGGACGCAAGGTCGCGGCCGATTCACCCGAGGTCGGCAGTGGCGAATGGTACTCGACCTTCATGTTCACCGACTGGGCGCTGAAGTTTCTCGATGACGCCAAGGCCTCGGGGAAGCCATTCTTCCAGTACTTCGCCCATGGCGCGCCGCATTTCCCGCTGAAGGCACCGGCGGAGGTGATCGCCAAGTACCGCGGCAAATACAAGATCGGCTGGGACAAGCTGCGCGAGGCGCGTCACCGTCGTCAGATCGAGCTGGGCCTGGTCGATGCCCAATGGCCGCTGTCGCCGCGTCCGCCGGATGTGCCCGCCTGGGATTCGCTCAGCCCGGAGGACCAGGATCGCTACGACCACCTGATGGCCATTTACGCCGCCATGATCGATTGCATCGACCAGAGCGTCGGCCGGATGATCGCCGGGTTGAAGGAGCGCGGCATGCTGGAGAACACGCTCATCTTTTTCCTGAGCGACAACGGAGGCAACGCCGAGGGCGGCCCGCGCGGCATCACCCAGGGCCCTGACCTGGGCGGCCCGGACAGCAACGTCTTCCTCGGCATGACCTGGGCGACCCTGAACAACACGCCCTTCCGTCGCTACAAGCACTTCACCCATGAAGGCGGCATCAGCTCTCCGCTCATCGTGCACTGGCCGGCGGGCATCGACGCCGCGCGCCGCTCCAAGCTCGAGCCCCAGCCCGCGCATCTCATCGACGTCCTGGCGACCGCCTGCGACGTCACCGGCGCGGTGTATCCGGCCGAGTTCAAGGGCCGGCGCATCCTGCCGATGGAAGGCGTCTCTCTCATGCCTGCGGTTCGTGGCGAGCCCCTGCATCGGGTGAAGCCCCTGTTCTGGATGCATGAAGGCAACCGCGCCCTGCGTGCCGGTCCGTGGAAGCTGGTGAAGAAGTTCAAGGGCCCCTGGGAGATGTACAACATTGACGAGGACCGCACCGAGCAGCAGGACATCATCAGCAAGTTTCCCGCTCTCAGTCAGCACCTGATCCGCCAGTGGGAAGACTGGGCCGCCACGACTTATGTGGACGAATGGGTCGGTCCCGCCCGCAATGACTGGGGCGAAGAACTCCACCCCGAAGGTCCCCGCAAGGGCAAAGCCAAAGCGAAGGACAAGGCTTTGCGTATTCAATGTTTGAGTAACAACAAACA
>CAZXPU010000194.1:0-7062 GCA_964642905.1 uncultured Prosthecobacter sp. | reverse complement strand
ACTGCGCCATGCTGCGCTTGGTGCGCCCGAACGCATCCTTCTCGGCGGCGTTCTGATTGCTCATGCCCTCGTAGGTGCTCACCACCACGGCCTCGGCATCCTCGAAGCGCTTGATCTTGAGCAGGTAGCCTTCGCGTTCCGTGGACCGGCCGCACTTGTAGGGTGAGCCCGGAGTGCGGATCATCACGCCCTCATAACCCTCGGCCACGCAGCGCTCTTCATAAGCCATCAGTTGCTCAAGCGAGCGGATCTCCTCAGGCAGCACCTTGTCCACCCGCGCAAAGTCGGGCAGGCGCGCAAGCTCCTGCATCCGGCAGGCATAGGGCAGGTCGAGGCCCTCACTCACATAGTCGAAGACGGCGAAGGTGAAGTCCGGCTCGCCGCTCTCACGTCCGACGTGTCCGGCGGTTTCATTGAAGGTGGTGCCTTTCACGATGAGTTCGCCATCAAGGCCGTCGGGCAGGTTCGCCTCGATCCACTCGCGGATGAAGCGGTTGGAGACCGGCTTGAAGCTGCGGGTCAGGGCGCGTCCGTTGATCTTGAGGCAGCGGATGCCATCGAGCTTGGGCGTGGCGAGCAGCGGGAAGGTGAGGTCATGGAGGCGCTCGCACTTGTCGGCGAGCATGGGCTTGGTGATGGGCGACTGGGCGGTGGTGATCATGGGCAGTGAGGGTGGCTTGTTGACCAGCGCAGGGCTGGGTTCCCTCCGGCCTCGTCACCGTCCCGCGAGCCGTCGCGCCGTTTTGATCTCCATTTGGCGGAGGTGCAGGAAGCCGTTGTCCATCCGTTTGTGGCACCATGTGGAAGGTGCTTGAACTGCTGCTGGAAAAGGAGGGTGAACCAGTCGCCGTGTTGCCGCGTGGGATGCGTTTTACAGGCGCAGAGTCCCCGGCTGGTATGAGGGGATTACCCGGCCTCTCATCCACTTGTTGAGATTTTCAGCGCGTCTTGTTGAGATCATCAACCGCGCTTCTCCGGCAACTCAGATGAGCCCGACTTCGCGGAAGCTGAAGTAGCTGTGCGGCATCCCGGGGCGGGCACCGACAATCACATGGTCCATCAGGTTGATGCCCATGATCTCGGAGGCTTCACGGATGCGGCGGGTCATGCGCCGGTCGGCATCACTCGGATCGGTGCAACCGCTCGGGTGATTGTGCATCATCGCGAACGCATAGGCGGCTCCCACGATCACTGGCCGCAGAATTTCCCGTGGATGCGCGCAGGTTTCGTTCAACGAGCCCAGGCTGACCAGGTGCCAGCCCACGGCTTCGATCTTGGTGTTGAAAAGAACCACGGCGAACAGCTCCTTGTCGGGCTGATGCAGCGGTGAGGTTTCAATATGGTCGATCCAATACTTCATGAGCCGGTCGGGCGCATTGCAGACGACCGGATCAAGGACGTGTTCACGAACCGACTGGATGGTGAACTGGCCAAAGGAATAGCGGACTTTGCGTTGCATGGCCCCTTGGCCTCATCACCGTGACTTCATGTGTCGCGCCGTTTTGAGCGCCATTTGACGGAGGCGTAGCTCGCCGTTGTAAAGGCACGATCTGCTCAGCTGCACCTCCTTGCCTACTCGATCAAGTGATCAAACAGGCCCGGCTGGAACGGCTCCAGGGCCGCCTGCTCCGCCTTGAAGAAGTCCGCCTTCGTCTTGCCGCGCTTCTTGCCCTCACGCGTGTGGCAGTCATACGCATACTCGGGGATGGCCACATACTCCCCGCTCTCACGCAGGTCCTGCGCCAGCGTTTCCGCCTCCAGCCCCGCCTGCTGGTCATACACCATGTTCTGCAAGTGATCGGGGTCACGGCTCTTTTTGGACAGGCACAGCAGGATAACCGCCTTGCTGATGAAGATGCGGCCCTTCGCCTGCTTCGGCGGCACGCCCTCGTTGATGACAAGGTAGGAGTCATGCAGCGCCTTCACTTCCTGAGTGAGGATGCCCCAGCAGTCTTCCGCGCTGATGGTTAAGAGGCGCTTCCACACATACTTGCCAAAACCGCTGCTCCAGAGTTCCAAGGCCCAGTAACCGGCCAGGGCGGCATCACCCCTGCGGATGGCCTTCTGCATGGCCGAGGAGACCTCGGAAAAGTTGTAACCGCGAAGGGTTCTGAGCTGCATGGGGTTGGCGGGGAAAAGATCAGGAAGGTCCATGGAGAATGCCCTCGTCACCGTGACTTCGGGAATCCATCCGTTTGCATCACCAAATGCTGGTAGGTGAGGGGCTTGAGTCGCGGTGAATGGGGGGTGCCTGGAGGTGCTGCAGCAGCCTGCACTTCGTTGCGCAACAAGTTCAGCCCTTGCGAGGGCTCCAGATCGTGTCGATCTCGTCATCCTGAGGGATTAGGTGCCCATAGTGGTTTTCCACCACCTCCACGCCGTCGCCCAGCCAGCGTGCCACCTTGTAGATCGACGTGCCCCGTGACACATGCAGGCTCGCAAACGTGCGCCGCAGGTCATGGAATGTGAGCTCCGGAAAACCGCAGCGCTTGGTGAGGTTCACAAAGGAGGCTCGGAAGTCATAGCGGTAGCGATAGAAACCGTGCGTGGCCTTGGGCTCCAGCATGAATGGCTCATGCAGCCCGTAGGAGCTTTCAATCCAGTTCCGGAACTCGCGCGTCAGGGGCACCGAGCGGTTATCGCGGTCCTTGGGCTGGAAGGTTGCTGTGGCTTGGATGTGGATCAGGTTGTTGTGCAGGTCGAACCAGTCCGGCCGCGCCTCAATGATCTCGTTCTTGCGCATCCCGGCGTGAAGTCCGCAGTAAATGGCAAACTTGAGCCCCGGCTGTTTGTCGCAGGAATCCAAAAGTTTTCTGGCTTGATCCGGGAGCAGGAAATGACGCCGACGGCGCAGGGGGAGCTTGGGTGGCTGCACGCCCGCCGCCGGGTTGATGGGCAGCTTGCCCTTTTCCACCAGCCACTTGAACCAGCCGTTCACGGACTGGAGGTAATGCCAGGCCGTGTGGGGGTTGCGCTGGCGGTGGTGCTCAAACCAGGACTCGACCATGGCGCGGGTGAAGGCCCTTGGGTTGGTGACCCCAAGGAACTCGATGAAGCTGCGGATCACATACTTGCGCGTGGTCAGGGTGGTGGAGGACAGGCCGTGGTCCTTCTTGGCGCGCAGGTAGTTGTCGAGCTCAAGGTGGGATTCCTGGAGAGAGGCCTGGGCCTCGGCTGTGACCCGGGTGACGATGTCGCGTGCCAGGACGATGGCCTTGGCTTCATCGGGGGTGTCGAGGGAGAAACGGAGTTGGGGTTGTCCTGGGCAGGGAGTGAACCTGACCCACCAGTTCTTGCCGCGCTTGAAGAGCCCTTTCATAGCCAGGGGAGCCTCGTCAACGAAGAGGGGGCGGGTGGCGGAAAAGACAGGTGCCTTGAGGTGCGGAGGAAGCAGAGCGCGGTGAGCGGAAGCCCAGGCGAGCGAGAGCGGACAGATTTTGAACCTCGGCCTGGAACAGGACCGGCAGGCATGGAGCCCGAAAAAAATCAGCTCAGCCTGTCCTGGAAAACCGGGAAACGACCCGCGAAGCGGTGGGTCGGCGGGGGCACAATGTGCTAATAGCAGTGTGCTAAAGAGGCCGAAATGTGCTAAAAAAGCTGTGCTAAACCCAGCACAGACTGCGGAAATAGCAGATGGGTTTTAGACCCCCGGATCCCTCATTTTGAGGGAGTTCCGTTGGTCGGGCTGGCGGGATTCGAACCCACGACCTCTTCGTCCCGAACGAAGCGCTCTACCAGGCTGAGCCACAGCCCGAATCTTGGTTGCCAGATCCGGGGGATTCGGACCCCGGGGCTGAGCTTTATGCACCGTTCTCCCCCGGAGGACAACCACAATTTCGTTTCGGAAACCCGAAGCGAGGGGGCTGGTGGCCAGTTTCAGGTTACGAGTTTCAAGTTCCAGGGGCCAGGGGCCAGTTTCAGGTTACGAGTTTCTCGTTCTAGGGGCCAAGGGCTTGTTTCAGGTTTCAAGGTCCAAGTTTCGAAGTTCGGATTTCGGGTTTCGAGTTTCGAAGTTCGAGTTTCATGTTTCGAGTTTCGTCCTTCTTCCCATCGTCGTTGCAGAAGCCGGGGGGGCGCGCCATGCTGGGGGTTCGCCATGATCAGCATCCTTGAAGCCCTCCCCGGAGCCACCGGGCCTTCGCTCGCCGAGCGGATGCACCTGGCGTTTTCCCAGGAAGGCAAGCTGGCGGAGTCGCCCCAGTTCGAGTTCCGGCCCCAGCAGCAGCGCATGGCGGAGCTGGTCGGGGATGCCCTGGAAAAAAACCGCGCCCTGGTGGTCGAGGCGGCCACGGGGGTCGGCAAGTCGCTGGCCTACCTGATCCCGGCGGCCACCTTTGCCCTGGAACAGAAGCGCAAGGCGATCATCTGCACCCACACGATCAACCTCCAGGAGCAGCTCATACACAAGGACATTCCGATCGTGAAAAAGATCGTGGGCGACTTCCACGCGGAGCTGCTCAAGGGACGCAACAACTACCTGTGCCCGACCCGGCTGAAAAGCGCCTTTGCCCAGACGGGCGACCTGTTCAGCACGAGCGAGGCGGCCGAGCTGCAGCTGCTCATGGAATGGCAGCGGGAAAACCCGACGGGCACGCTGAGCGAGATGGATTTCACGCCCGGAGCGAGGCTGTGGTCGATGGTGCGCAGCGAGCCGCACGCCTGCACCCCGAGGCGCTGTCCGCCGGGCAGCGGCTGCGTTTACCAGGAGGTGCGGCGGCGCATGGCGGCGGCCGACGTGCTGGTGCTGAACCACACGCTGTTCTTCACCCTGCTGGCCTCGTCGGAGGAGGTGCTGGCGGAGGACGCGAACTTCATCTTCCCGCGCGACTTCGTGGTGCTGGACGAGGCGCACACGATTGAAAACATCGCCGCGCAGGCCTTTGGCATTCATGTGACCGAGGGCAACCTGCGCTTTGAACTGGGCAGGCTCTACAACCCGAAGACGCGCAAGGGCTTCTTCCAAAGCGCGGGCGACAGCGATGCGATCCGCGAGGTGACGCAGACGATCGGGGCGGCGGAGATGTTCTTCCGCGAGGCGGAGTCGCGCTGCCGGTTCAGCGGGCCGTATGGCAAGGAGTTCCGGATCCGCGAGGCGGGCCTGACGGAGAACAGCCTGGCGCTGCCGCTGCAGCGGGTGGCGAACTTTGCCCTGAAGGCGGGGGATGCGGCGAAGAGCGAGAGCCAGAAGCTGGAGCTGCTCGACATCGCCAAGCGGCTGACGGCGCTGCGGGTGGAGCTGGGGGCCTTCCTGGACCAGACAGAGGAAGGACATGTGTACTGGGCCGAGCGCGGCAGCGGCGACACGCACAACCTGTCGCTGCACAGCGCGCCGATCGATGTGGCGCCGAAGCTGGAGGAGATCTTTTTTTCGGGCGGCAAGGCCTGCGTGTTCACCAGCGCCACGCTGGGCGTGGGGGACGATGAGCAGCTGGGTTACTTTCGTCGCCGCGTGGGGGCGCAGAAGGCGCGTGCGGCGAGCATTGAGAGCCCGTTTGATTTTCGCAAGCAGATGCAGCTTTACCTGGTGAAGCGCATGCCGGAGCCGAAGGACGCGGCCTATGGGGATGCATTGCAGGAGAAGATCGAGCACTTCCTGGACCTGTCGCAGGGGCGGGCCTTTGTGCTGTTCACCAGCTACTCGCAGCTGACCGCGATGGCGGACCGGCTGGAGGATTTCTGCGACGAGCGCGGCTGGCGTCTGCTGGTGCAGGGCCGGGGCATGCCGAGGCATCAGATGCTGGCGGAGTTCAAGAAGGATGTGCACAGCATTTTGTTCGGCACGGACAGCTTCTGGACGGGCGTGGACGTGCCGGGTGAGGCGCTGAGCAACGTCATCATCACCCGGCTGCCGTTTGCCGTGCCGGATCATCCGGTGGTGGCCAGCCGGCTGGAGCACCTGGAGGAGCAGGGCCTGAACAGCTTCAGCGAATACAGCGTGCCGGAGGCGATCCTGAAGCTGCGCCAGGGCGTGGGCCGGCTGATCCGGACGCGCAAGGACAAGGGCATCATCGCCATCCTGGACCCGCGCCTGCTGACCAAGCCCTACGGCCGCGCCTTCATGGCCAGCCTGCCGGATTGTCCGGTGGAGATTTTGGGATAGGTGTTTAAATTCGAAACTCGAAACTCGAAACTCGAAACCTGGAACCTGGAACCTGGAACCCAATTTTCCACCCAACTTCCTGTTCGGCGCACAACCGGGGTGGGCTTGCGGCGTTGAAGAAGGGCACGCCATGAACATTGCGCCCTTCCATCTTCGTCTCGACCGTCGTCAGCTTCTGCGCAGCCTGCTGCTCAGCACGGGAGGGGTGATCACGGCGGAGCTTTATGCCGAGGCGCTGACGCTGACGCCGCGTCAGACCGAGGGGCCGTATTATCCGGATCATCTGCCGCTGGACCAGGACAATGACCTGACGTTGATCACCGGCGGCAAGGCCCCGGCGGGCGGTGTGGTGACGGAGTTCGGCGGGCGCCTGCTGGGTCTCGACGGCCGGCCGCTGGCGGGTCATGTCATCGAGCTGTGGCAGGCGGACAACAACGGCTGCTACCTCCACAGCCGGGGCGTGCAGCGCGGCAAGGAGCGCGACCCGCAGTTCCAGGGCTTTGGCAGGATCACGACGAACGACAAGGGCGAGTATCGCTTCCGCACCATCAAGCCCGGCCTCTACACAGGGCGGACGCGGCATTATCACATCGCGGTGGTGAAGGACGGCAAGCGCCTGCTGACCACGCAGCTTTATCTGGCGGGTGAGCCGCAGAACGACCGGGACGGCATCCTGAAGCGCATCACGGACGAGCCGCAGCGCCTGTCGGTGATCCGCGAGTTCAAGCCCGCCGGGTCGAGCGGTGAACTGGTGGCGACCTGGGACGTGGTGATCGGCGGCACGCCGGAGGATCCCGAACCGCGTCGCAAGGGCCCGCCGCCGCGTCGTCCGGGGGCGTGATCTGAGGGAGCGCGGAACTCCGATTCCGCAGCATCGTGAACGCGGGGGAGGTGTGGAGTGATCTTGAGCCTGGTTCGAATCTTGGGGCGGGGCCCTTCATCGTGTGAAGCTGGTGTGAGGG
>CAZXPU010000193.1:0-7203 GCA_964642905.1 uncultured Prosthecobacter sp. | reverse complement strand
TTTTAGGCTGCGTCACCGCAGATGCACAAGGGAAAAGAAGCCGTGGCGCGGCGCGAATTTCTTCAGCCCTGGAGGGTCTCGACGCGCATCCAGCTTGGGTCGCCCTTGACGCAGTCGAGGGCGCGGATGGCGGAGAGGGCATTCTTCATGTCGCCAAGGCGGGCGTCGTGAATCATCAGCACGAGGCTGGTCTGGCCGCTGGTGTCCTCCAGGTCCTCCGGCTGAATCATTGAGGAGATGCCGATGTGTCGGCGGCCCAGTTCGGCCGCCACCTTGGCGAGCACGCCGGGCACGTCGGCCACGGTCAGGCGCAGGTAGTAGTGCGACACGGTGTCGTCGCCGGGCTTGCTTTTGCCATAGAGACCGTGCGGCACGAAACCGCTGTGGCGTGCTCCATAGACCAGTGTGGCAGCGGCTTCACAGAGGTCGCTGATGACGCTGCTGCTGGTCGGGTCCTGGCCGGCGCCGCGGCCGTAGAAGAGTGTTTCGCCGACGATGTCGCCGTTCACCAGCACGGCGTTGAAGCTGCCGCTGACGTTGGCGAGCACGTGGCTGAGGGGCACCAGCGTGGGCTGGGTGCGGACCTCGACCAGGCCCTGCTCGTCGGCGCGGATCACGGACAGCAGCTTGATGGTGTAACCGAGGCGTTTGGCGAACTTGAAGTCGGCCGGGTCGATCTTGTCCACGCCCTCCACATGCACGCATTCCTGGGGGATCCAGAAACCGTAGCTCAGGGAGGCGAGGATGATGGCCTTGTGGGCGGCGTCCCAGCCGCTGACATCCAGGGTCGGGTCGGATTCGGCGTAACCCTTCTCCTGGGCTTCGCGCAGCGCGTCGGCATAGCTCAGGCCGGCCTGGCTCATGCGGGTGAGGATGTAGTTGCAGGTGCCGTTGATGATGCCGTGGATGGAGAGGATGCGGTTTCCGACCAGGCCTTCCTGAAGCACCTGGATGATCGGGATGCCACCTGCCACCGCGGCTTCAAAGTAGATCGGCACGCCGCATTGTTCGGCGAGAGCGAAGAGCTCCTGGCCGCGTTCGGCGAGCAGGGCCTTGTTGCCGGTGACGACGATCTTCTTCGCCTTCAGGGCTGCGCAGACGAGGTCGTAGGCGGTGGTGGTGCCGCCGATCAGCTCCACGACCACCTGGATGTCGGCGTCCTCGATGAGGTCCTGCCAGCGGGTGCTGATCATGGCCTCCGGCACGGCGACATCGCGGGCGCGGCCTGGGTCGCGGACGATGACACGCTTCACCCGGATGTCCGCTCCGGTGCGCTGGATGATGAGGTCACGGTTGGCGTCGAGGTTCTTGAAGACCCCGGCACCGACATTGCCCAGTCCGGCGAGACCGATGTGGATGGTGCGGGGGGTGATGGAGGGCGGCATGGAGCGGAAAAGGGAAGGGCTGGTTTGGCGGGCTTGCGGCGGCCATCTGGCATGGCTTCAGGCCGCAGGCCACCGGAAAAACGAGGGTGCGACCTGTAGATGCGACCCTGTGGGGCGTCGAGGCTGAGTTGCGCCGGGGTCAGCCGGGCTGGTCCAGGGCGGCCCGCAGCATGGCCATGCTGGCGTTGCCCCCGGTCAGCACGCAGGCAACCCGGCGGCCCTGCCATTCCTGCCGGCGTTGTTTCAGCGCGGCGTAGGCCAGGGCGCCGGCTCCCTCGGCGATGTTGTGGGTGGCGGCGATGATCTCGCGCATGGCCAGCAGGGCTTCGTCATCGGTGACGGTGATGATTTCATGGGCATGTCTGAGCACCCATTCCAGGGCCTCTGCGTTGGGGGTTTTGCAGGCCACGCCCTCGGCCACGCGGGTGGTGCTGGGCTGTTCCACCAGGCGTTTCTGCTCAAAGGAAAGCGCATAACCCGGAGCGTGGGCGGAAACGACGCCGATGAGGCGGGTGCCAAGCCCGAGAGCCTGCCTGGCGGCGGCGATGCCGCAGAAGCCCGAGCCGAGGCCGATGGGGACAAGCACGGCGTCCAGCTCCGGCACCGAACGGAACATTTCCAGGCCATAGGTGGCCACACCCCGGACCAGCCAGGGATGGAACGAAGGCACGGCGTGAAGGCCTTCTTGTTGGGCCAGCTCGCGGGAGAACTCGAGCGCTTCCTGGAATTCGCGGCCATGCTCGACCAGTTCGGCACCCAGGGAGCGCATGGCGGCGTTTTTCTCCGGGTTGTTGCCGTGTGGCACCACGATGACGGCACGCAGGCCGTTTTGACGGGCGGCGAAGGCGATGGACTGGCCGTGGTTGCCGGTGGTGGCGGCGATGACGCCCCGGGTGTGCGGTTCGCGGCGCTTCAGCTCGTCCAGGTACACCAGCCCGCCTCGGATCTTGAAGGCGCCGACGGGGGTGTGGTTTTCATGCTTCAACCAGAGCTCGCAGCCCAGGCCCTGCTCAAGCAGCGGCCAGCGCAAGGTCGGGGTTTCGCGGATGTGAGGCCGGATCAGGGCCTTGGCGGCTTCGATCTCGGCGAGGCAGGGCAGGGGTTCCATGGCGGATTTGACAGGTGGGAACACGGCAAGAAATCCGCCCGGGTCAACATGCCTGCTATTTCACCGCCTGGGCCTTGGTCTGGAGATGCTGCAGGGCGTCCTTGATGCTTTTGCCGACGAGTCCGGCGAAGATCACCTTCTTCCCGGCGAGTCCGGCGGGGATGTCAAAGGCGACCTCGACGACGCCCGTGCCGGAGACGATGACCTCCTTGCGTTCGATCCTTTCGTTGTCCGCGCCCTTCAGCGTGACCTGCACAGCCTTTTCTCCCAATTCAGGTGGAAGGCGGTGCGTGAGTTTGACGACGGACTTCTGTCCGGCGGTGATAACCGTTGGCACCTCCAGGGAG
Organism: uncultured Prosthecobacter sp.; assembly: GCA_964642905.1. GTDB lineage: Bacteria > Verrucomicrobiota > Verrucomicrobiia > Verrucomicrobiales > Verrucomicrobiaceae > Prosthecobacter. The sequence continues at coordinate 4,363 of CAZXPU010000193.1, read as the reverse complement.
ATGAGGTTTTCAGGCCGGGGCTCAGTCGGAGTCGCCGTCGTCTTTTTCATCTCGCTGTTCGCCGCCTTGCGCGCCTTGCGACTGACCTGCCGGCTCTCGAGTTCCTGCATGGAGTGTTCGCGGAAGGCGGCGTCGTCGCGATGACGGAACACATCCAGCAGCGGGTCGCGCGTTCGCACCATCCAGTCTTCGAGCGCCTTTTCGAGCTGTGCGACTTCAGCGGCGTGACGGGGGTTGCTGATGAGATTCGTCAGGGCGTCGGGATCGTAGCGGACCTCGTAGGCCTCCTCGGGTGCGCGATGGTCAAAGAGGTCGATGCGTGCCGCGATCTGCTTGTCTGTTTTCGCGAGCAACCGCATCTGGCGGCAGGTGCTGGTGCCGTTGGTGGCGCCGCTCATGACACGGGTGCCGTTGGACCAGGGGCTGAAGATGTAGAGCCAGTCCTTCGTCTGCACGGCGCGCATCGGGGTGTTCTGTCCGCCGCTGTTTTCGTTGTGCTCCTTGAAGATCATCGTGCGCTGCGGCTGCCGTTCCCCGCGCAGCACTGCGGCGAAGGAGCTGCCGTCAAATCCGGCATCGGGTCGGGCGATGCCGAGCATGTCCAGAAGGGTCGGCAGAAGATCGACGGTGGAGATCAGGTGCTCGTCATCGACCGCCCCGTCGCGGGTGACGCCGGGCCAGCGGATCATGAGGGGCGTGCGGCTGCTGTGATGATAAAGCTGGGTCTTGGCAAAGGGCAGGGGCATGCCGTGATCGGAGAGGAACAGGATGAGGGTGTTGTCCTCCTGGCCGCTGGCCTTGAGGGCTTCCAGGATGGCTCCGACGCCATCATCGGCCCGGCGCACGCTGCTGTAGTAGTGAGCCAGTTCCTTGCGCACCACCGGGTCGTCTGGCAGGAAGCCGGGCACGGGCACTTCCTCAGGCGTGAAGATGCGGCTCGGGACGTTGTCATCCGGGATGGTCTGGCCGCGGTTGCCCTCGGCATGGAAGGGCTTGTGAGGGTCGGCGATGTTCAACAGCAGGCAGAAGGGTTTGCCCGCCTTTTTCGCGGCCTCGATGCCCCGGGTCGCGGCACGTCCCCAGGAGGCGGCGTTCTTGACGTCGTCGCGCTTCTCCTCCCGCAGATCCATGTCCCAGGGAAAGGGGGCGTAGGGGGTGGAGTGATCGACCTTGTGGCGGATGCCGGTGAACCAGCCCCCCTCCTGGACGATCTCGCCCAGCACCGGGTAGGTCTTCTGCTCCTTGGGGATCGACTTGAAGCCCTCGATGCCGTTGTTGTGCGGATAGCGTCCGCTCCACATGACGTTGCGCGAGGGCATGCAGTTGCCGACGACGACGTGGGCGTGGTTGAAGCGCATCGACCGGGCGGCAAGCCGGTCCAAGTGGGGCGTCGTTTCCTTCAGCCGGCAGCCATAGGCCCCGACCGAGTCGCAGCTCATGTCATCGACAGTGATGACCAGGAGATTCGGTCTCGCCGCCAGAGGTTCGGAGCCGGTCGCCGCGAAGCAGGCAACAAAAAGGATGGCAAACACGGCGCGTGTCATGGCTCCAGGGAACGCGGCCGACGGGGCGGTATGTCAGCGGTTTTGAGCGGGCCGCCCCACCGTTTGATCAAGGTGTCTGTGAGGCTGGCTTCTCCTGGCCGGAGGTCTTTTCGACCGGTTCCACGCCATTCCAGGCCGCAGCCATCTGCGTGATGGAAAGCGGCTGGGCACCTCGTTCAGGCAGCGCCTTTTCAGCAGACTGGCCTGTGTCATCATGAAACACCAGGCCCAGCGAGGCGAGGTAGCGCTCCTGTTCCGCCCGGGTTTTGCCGGCCTGGGTCACTTCGAGCCGTCGGCCGTGCGCTGGTCCTCCGCTGACATGGTTGCTTGTCTGGTACACCACATATCTGCGGCGGTTCTCCTCGGGATGCGCGTTGCCATCCGCACGACGAAACACGGAACGGTCGATGTGGGCTCCGGCCGGCACTTTGCGAGGGATCGAGTCACTGGTGAGCTTGTGGACGAGGGCCTCCTCCGGGTGATGCATCAGCGCCAGCGGGTCATCATACACAGGAATGAGACGGCTGGTGATGCCACGCTGCTTCATGATGCGGTGCAGCCAGTTGAAGGAGGTGCCCGCCATGTCATTGGAATCGGCGTAACCGCCGCCGACGTCGGAATGCGCGCCGGGAAACCACACTTCATAGACGTTGGTGGCCGCCGGGTCCACGGGGGCGCCGACGGGCAGAGGCTCGAATTTGCTGCGCCGGTCATCCAGGGACAGGGCGTGCACGATGGTCTCGATGTTTGGATAGGCTCCAAGCTTGTAGCGCTGGCGTCCATGTTCAGGCTCTCCGCGCTTGTGAAGCTCGTCAAAGGGCAGGCCGGGAACCGTGTCCCAGATGGCCAGGAGCTTGATGTTGGGATTGGACCAGGTGAAGCCTGGGAAAAGGGCTCCGACATCGCGCTGCACGGCTTTGCGATTGCTTGCAAGCCTGTTCCGCCATGCGCCGGCACCTCCCCTCCTGGATTCTTTTTCCGTCAGATCCAGCAGGTGCTCCTCGCTGTATTTCCAGATTTGCTCGGCCAGTGTGTCCAGGTCCTTTTCCTCCTTCTTCCGTTCCTCCCGGGTTTTGTGCGCTTTTTCAGGAACCGCCGGCAGGCCGCAATGGGCGATCAGGCCCGTCAGCATGCGGGACTGAAACGCGCCCCGGCTGAAGCCAAAGACCAGGATCCGATCTTCCATGCCGGCGCTGCGCCCGGGTCGGTAGTGTCTTGCCAGAAACTTGTACGCGGTGAGCACACGTGACTTCATGCCCACACCGAACGCCTTGCCTGCAAGGCTGTCCGTGCCGACGCCTTCGATGTACAAGCAGGGGTTGGCTGGATCCTCGGCCTGGGCCGCGAGTTCAAACCGACGCCTGACGTTGGTTCGGGCCTTCCAGTTGTTGGAGGTGCCGTCGAAGTAGATTTCCATCTGACGGGGTTGCTGACGGTCCTTGGCGGACAGCACCCTGGGGATGGAGGGATTGGGCACAACCTGGGTCTGATAGGTTGATCCACAGCCGGTCAGCAGGAACCAGGCAAGGCAGGCGATGGTGCAGGGGAATGGCTTCATCCCCTTCAGCACAGCACAAGCAGGCCTTTTCAAGCAATGGTAAAATGGCGTGAAGCTTCCTGGAAGGTTTTCACGGCCAGCCTGGGCTCCAGGTTTCAGTGAGACGCGATTTGCCGGTGGAGCCATGAATGCAATGCTCAAAACAACGCAACCTTCATGGGAAGGATGTTCAAGGTCAGCCTTCTGCCTTGCGGGAGGTTGCTTCCTGGCCGGGTTGCCATCAACATGCCGGACCATGACCCTTCGCGAACCTGAAATTGTTGAACTCGAAACGCCCACGGGAACGATGCGCACCACGGTGCTGCGGCCTGCGGCGGCCGGGCGTTATCCCGGGCTGCTGTTCCATTCGGAGATCTTTCAGATCACCGGGCCCATTCATCGCACGGCGGCGTTTCTCGCGGGCCATGGGTTTGTCGTGGCGCTGCCGGAGATCTATCATGAGCATCTGCCTGCGGGGACCGTGCTGGCCTATGACCAGGCGGGGTCGGATGTCGGCAATCGTTTGAAGACGACGAAGACCGTGCAGGCCTATGATGCGGACAACCGCGCGGTGCTCGATTTCCTGACTCAGCATGAGGCCTGCACGGGGCGTCTGGGATCGTTCGGTCCGTGCATCGGCGGTCACCTCACCTATCGCGCCGCCCTGCAGCCGGACGTTGCCGCCGCCGCCTGCTTTTATCCGACCGACCTGCACAAGCGCAGCCTGGGCGCGGGCATGAACGATGACTCGCTGGCCCGTGCGGCGGAGATCCGCGGGGAGCTGATGATGGTGTTCGGTCGCCAGGATCCGCACGTGCCCGCCGAAGGCCGCGAGATGATCTACAAGACCCTCGCCGCCGCCGGGGTGAACTTCACCTGGCACGAGGTGAACGCCGCCCATGCCTTTCTCCGTGATGAAGGCCTGCGTTACGACGCTGAACTCGCGCGCCAGTTGCTTGGGCTGACCGTGGATTTCTTCCGGCGGGTGCTGGGGGAATGAAGCCCCCGATCACTCGCCCTCTTTCCGGACGTTCATCGGTCAGGCAGTGGAACAGCGACTCGGTGGGGATCAGGCGAAGCAAAGTAGTCCTCTTGCTCCGCGAGAGTAACTCTCAGCGTGGCAAATCTCAACAACTGCCGAAAAAGGTGACCGGGGATGATCGCGAAAGTCCTCAGCGCATCTCGGCGGAGCGAGATGGCTACTTTGCTGGCGCTAGCCTCGCTGCTTGTGGGTGGTTCGTTGAAGGCTGGTAGGGCACCGCTGCGCCGGGGCCGAAGAGGA
>CAZXPU010000192.1:0-7380 GCA_964642905.1 uncultured Prosthecobacter sp. | reverse complement strand
CGTGAGCAGGTTCACCACGCCGCCGGGCAGGTCGCTGACGGCCAGCATCTCGCCTAACAAAAGGCTTGGATACGGCTGCGTCGTGCTGGCCAGGGCGACGACGCTGCTGCCGCCGGTGATGGCGGGCAGGATCAGCGACAGCAGGCCCAGCAGCGGCGCCTCATCCGGGGCGATGACGCCGATGATGCCCATGGGTTCGGTGACGGTGAAGTTGAAGTGTGGTGAGGCGACCGGGTTCACGCTGCCGAGCACCTGCTCAAGCTTGTCCGTCCAGCCGGCGTAATGCACGACGCGATCGATGGCGGCGGCGGCCTCGCGCGCGGCCGAGGACCTGGTGGCGCCGCCGAGCACGATGCTGTCCGTCAGCTCGCCGATTCGCGACTCCATCATCTCCGCGAGGCGGTAGAGGATCTGCCCCCGGTTGAAGGCCGTGCGTTTCGCCCAGCCGGGGCCGGCCTTGGCCGCCGCCTCGACGGCGTTGCGCAGGTCCTTGCGCGAGCAGCGCGGGATGTTGGCAAAGAACGCGCCCGAGGCGTCCTTCAGCTCTGTGACGCGTCCGCTCTCGCTGCGGATGAAGGCGCCGCCGACGAGGCATTTCGGAGTCTTGGTGATGGTTAGGCGGGGCATGGATGGAACGGGATGAAATCGAAGGACGAAGGGTTGGGTGCGGCTGTTCTCAGGCGATCTTGAGGTAGTCCAGCAGCCCCTGTTTGCCGCCTTCGCGGCCAAAGCCGCTCTCCTTGAAGCCGCCGAAGGGGCTGGCGGGATCGAACTTGTTGTAGGTGTTCGCCCAGACGACACCCGCCTTGAGAAGCGTGCTCATCCTGAGGATGCGGCTGCCCTTGTCCGTCCAGACACCGGCGCTGAGGCCGTAGCGGGTGTTGTTCGCCTTCTCAACGGCCTCCTCGGGCGTGCGGAAGGTGAGGATGCTCAGAACAGGACCGAAGATCTCCTCCCGGGCGATGCGATGGCTCATGCTGACGCTGGTGAAGAGCGTGGGGCGGAAGAACCAGCCCTTCGCCGGCAGCCTGCAGCCGTTGTCATGCTTCACCGCCCCCTCCTCGACGCCGCTTTTCACGAGCTCGTTGATCTTCGCAAGCTGCTCGGCGCTGTGAATGGCGCCGAGGTCGGTGTTCTTGTCGAGCGGATCCCCGACACGCAGCACGGCGATGCGGCGCTTGAGCCGCGCGAGCACCTCGTCGGCGACGCCCTCCTGGACGAGCAGCCGGGAGCCTGCGCAGCAGACATGGCCCTGGTTGAAGAAGATGCCGTTGACGACGCCCTCCACCGCCTGCTCGAGCGGCGCATCTTCAAACACGATGTTCGCCGCCTTGCCGCCGAGCTCCAGGGTCAGCTTCTTCTCGGTGTCAGCCAGGCTGCGCAGGATGAGCCTGCCAACCTCGGTGCTGCCGGTGAAGGCCACCTTGGAAACCAGCGGATGACACAGCACCGCCGCGCCGGTTTCACCTGCACCGCTGACGATGTTGACGACGCCGTCCGGCAGCCCGGCCTCCTGACAGATCTCGCCAAACTTCAGCGCGGTGATGCTGGTGGTCTCGGCGGGCTTCAGCACCACGCAGTTCCCTGCGGCGAGCGCCGGGGCGATCTTCCAGGCGAGCATGAGCAAGGGAAAGTTCCAGGGGATCACCTGACCGACAACGCCATGAGGAGCGAGGCTGCGGCCCGGAGAGAGGTGATCGAGCTTGTCGGCCCAGCCGGCATGGTAAAAGAAATGCGCCGCCGCCATCGGCACGTCGAAGTCACGCGACTCCTTGATCGGCTTGCCGCCGTCCAGGGTTTCGGCCACGGCGAATTCACGGGCGTGATCCTGGAGCAGCCGGGCGAGACGGTAGAGATACTTGCCGCGTTCACGACCGGGCATCCGGCTCCACACCTGGGTGAAGGCCTTGTGGGCGGCCTTGCAGGCGGCGTCCACATCCGTGGCATCCGCCTCGGCGATGTCGGCGATGCGGGCCTCGGTGGCCGGGTTGATGGTGGGAAAGTACCGACCTTTCCTCGGCGGGACAAAGCGGCCGTTGATGAAAAGATCGTAGCGCTGCTTCAGCCTGGGGTCCGCCGTTTCCGGAGCCGGGTCGTATTCCCACAGGCTGCCAAACACCAGTTCGCGGGCGGGATGGGGTCGTGCGGAGGCTTTGCGGGCGGCGGCGGGCATGAGACGTGCAGTTTGAAAGCCGGGCGTGGTTTTGCCAAGGAATGAGTTTTCCACATGACGGGAAGGCGTTTATCTCCGGTGTCATGCAAGGGTCACCGACCTGCGCCCGTTCAAGCCAGCCACCTCCAACTCATGAAGAAAGCCCTGCTCCTCCTCTCCCTGCTCGCGGCAGCCAGCCTGTCCGCCGAGATTCCCCAGTCCGCCAAGGTCGGTGAGTTTTTCGCCGGCTGCCAGGCCTACAGCTTCCGCCTCTACACCGTTTTTGAAGCCATCGACAAGACGGCGCAGGCTGGTGGCAAGACCATCGAGTTCTATCCCGGCCAGAAGTATGATGACAAGGCGAAGTGGGATCACAATGCCACGCCGGAGATGATCACCACCATCAAGGCGAAACTGGCCGAAAAGGGCCTCACCGCCGTGGGTTATGGCGTGATCAAGCTCGGCAAGGACGCGGCAGCCGACCGCAAGGTCTTCGAGTTCTGCAAGACGATGGGCATCGGCGTGGTCGTGTCCGAGCCGGATGTCGCCGGCATGGACGGCATCGAGGCGCTGGTGAAGGAGTTCGACATCAAGATGGCCATCCACAACCATCCGAAGCGCCCCCTCGACCGCGCCTACCTGTTCTGGGATCCCCAATATGTCCTCGACCTGGTGAAAAACCGCGACCCCCGTCTGGGCGCCTGCGCTGATGTCGGTCACTGGGTGCGCAGCGGCCTCAACCCGGTCGACTGCATCAAGATCCTCAAGGGCCGCATCTTTGACAGCCACATGAAGGACCTGAACGAGTTCGGCAACACGAAAGCCCATGACCTTCCCTTCGGCACCGGCAAGAGCGACATCCCCGCGATCCTCGCCGAATACCATGCCCAGGGCTACCCGGGTCCGCTTCACTGCGAATACGAGCACAACTGGGAGACCAGCGTGCCGGAGATCACCCAGTGCCTCGACTTCGTGCGCAACTGGAAGCCGGCGAAATAAGCGTTGAAGATCTTTTCAAACGGGGGTCGGAAGAGCCGATGGCGAACTTCCGACTCCCTCAGGCCTTCGCCAGGAACCGGCCTGTCACGCTCTCCGGCACGGCCTTGACCTGATCCGGCGTGCCCTGGGCGACGAGGCGACCGCCTTCGTTGCCGCCGCCGGGGCCGAGATCGAGGATCCAGTCGGCGCAGCGGATCACATCGAGGTGATGCTCGATGACAATCAGCGTGTTGCCGGCGTCACGCAGCCGGAACAAGACCCCGAGCAGCGTCTGAATATCGGCGAAATGCAGGCCGGTGGTGGGTTCATCCAGGACATAGAGCGTGCGACCCGTGGCGCGCCGCGCCAGCTCCGCCGCCAGCTTGATGCGCTGCGCCTCGCCGCCGCTGAGCGTGTTGCCCGCCTGTCCGAGACGGATGTAGCCCAGCCCGCATTCCTCGAGCGTCACCAGCTTCGTGGCGATGGCGCTGGCCTTGCCAAAAAAACGCGCGGCCTCGGCGACGGTCATGTCGAGCACCTCGGCGATGTTGCGGCCCTTGAAGGTGATCTCCAGCGTCTCGGTGTTGTAGCGTCGGCCGCGGCACTGGTCGCAGGTCACATAGACATCGGCCAGGAAATGCATGTCGATCTTGATCTGGCCGTCCCCCTGGCATTTTTCACAGCGGCCGCCGGGAGTGTTGAAGCTGAAGCGACCGGCATCGTAGCCTCGCACCCGCGCCAGGGGCAGCTGCGAAAACAGCTCGCGGATGGCGGTAAAGGCGCCGGTGTAGGTGGCGGGGTTGCTGCGCGGACTGCGACCGATGGGGGACTGGTCGATCACGACGACCTTGTCGAAGTGCTCCAGACCGGTGATGGCCTCATGACGGCCGGGCTCCTCCTTGGCGTTGTAAAAGTGACGCTGCAGGGCACGCATGAGCACCTTGTTCACCAGCGTGGACTTGCCGCTGCCCGAAGGCCCGGTGACACAGGTGAGGCAGCCGGTGGGAAAGGCGGCGGTGACGTTGCTAAGATTGTGCTCGCCGGCCCCGTGAATGGTGAGCGCTTCCTCGCCCGCCCCCAAAAGACTGCGTTCGGGCGCGACGCGGCCGGAGGGTGCCTTGATCTTCAGCTGATGGCTCAGGTAGGCGCCGGTGACGCTTTCACGCCGGGCCATCACCTCCGCCGGGCTGCCTTCGGCGATGATCCGCCCGCCATGCTCACCCGCCGCGGGACCGAGCTCGATCACATGGTCGGCGGCCAGCATCATGGCCTCGTCATGCTCGACGACGAGCACCGTGTTGCCGAGGTCGCGCAGCCTGAGCAGCGTGCGGATCAGACGCTCGGTGTCGGCGGGGTGCAGGCCGATGCTGGGCTCGTCCAGCACATACAGCACGCCGGCAAGCCCGGCGCCGATCTGGGTGGCGAGCCGGATGCGCTGCATCTCGCCGCCGGAAAGCGTGCCGCTTTCGCGATTCAGCCCCAGATAGCCCAGGCCCACCTGCTCAAGAAACTCCAGCCGCTTGACGACTTCCTTCTGCAGCTCGCCCACATAGGCACGCTGATGCTCCGTCATCTCCAGGCCCTGCATCCAGGCCAGCGCCTCACGGATGGGCAGCGAGGTGAACTCATGGATGTTCAGGCCGGTCATCGCTGGCGCCTGAGCCTCGACACCTGAAACCTGAAACGCGGAGGCCAGCCTGACGGCCAGGGATTCACGCCTGAGCCTGCGGCCTTCGCAGGCCGGGCAGGGCAGCGGATTCATGAAGCGGGTGAGCTGGGCCCGCAGGGCATCGCTCTCGGCGTTTTCATGCAGCCGGCGCGCCTCGTTCAGCAGGCCTTCATAGGGTTTGGCCAGGCTGCGTCGGTTGCCTCCCGTGGACCAGCCGGTGGCGATAGACTCCTGGCCGGTGCCATGGAAAAGCGCGTCCTTGAAGGCCTGCGGCAGCGCCTTGAAGGGCGTGTCCATCGAGGCGCCAAAATGCTTCGCCAACGCCTCGATGCCACGCTGCTGGATCGTCTTGAGCTTCGGATTGCGCGACCACCAGCTCTTCACCGCCCCGTCCTTGAGCGCGACCGAACCATCCGGCACGATGAGACCGGGGTCGGGCGCCATCAGCGATCCGACGCCTTCGCAGGTGGCACAGGCGCCGACGTGGGTGTTGAACGAAAAATGCTGCGGCGTCAGCTTCTCCATCAGGTAGCCCGTGCGCGGATTGGCGTAGGCGGTCGTGAAGGCCAGCGTTTCCTCCGCTCCTTCGGAACCGGTCAAAAACTGCACCTCACGCTCATTCCACTTCAGCGCGGCCTCGATGCTCTCCATGAGCCGCTGACGCACGCCTTCACGAATCACGAGCCGGTCCACCACGACCTCGATCCGGTGCTCCATGCCTCGCGCAGGTTTCAGCGAGTCGTCGAGTTCAACGATGTGTCCGTCGAGACGAAGACGCACGAAGCCCTGGCGCTTCAGCTTTTCAAACGTGGCCTTGAGGGTGTCGTTTTCCTGCGGCTGAAGCGGCGCCAGCACGATGCAGCGCGTGCCTTCACCAAGCTGCAGAATCCTTGAGCCGATTTCATCCGGCGTGCTCTTCACCAGCGCCTCGCCGGTCTGCGGGTCATGCGGCCTGCCGGCCACGGCATAGAGCACACGCAGGTAATCGTAAATCTCGGTGACGGTGGCGATGGTGCTGCGCGGATTCGGCGTGCTGTGCACCTGCTCGATGGCCACGGCAGGCGAGAGGCCCTCGATGAAATCGACGTCGGGCTTTTCAAGCTGGTCGAGGAACTGCCGCGCATAGGCGGAGAGGCTCTGCACATAGCGGCGCTGGCCCTCGGCGTAGAGCGTGTCGAAGGCGAGCGAGGACTTGCCGCTGCCGCTGACGCCCGTGAGCACGACCAACCGCTGGCGCGGGATGTCCACGTCCACGTTTTTGAGGTTGTGCTGCCGTGCGCCGCGCACACGGATGAGTTCCTGCGCCATGGGGTGATGAACGGTGGCTCAACTGCGCGCGCAAGCTGGAAAGCAGGCTGCGGAGGCTTGCGGACCTCAATGCTCGTCCTTCTTGCCGGCCTTTCCCTTCGCAGGCTTCAGGCTGCCAAGGTAAGCGATGACATCGCGGATTTCACGCGGGGTGAGAATGCCCAGCATGGGGGGCATCATGGACACGGGAGGTGTCTGCATGCTGATCTGGGCACGCGGCAGCTTCTTTTCGGTGCCGTCGGCGAGACGCAGGGTGACCGTCGTCCTGTCCTCCTTGAACAGCGCGCCGGCATGATTGCCGCCGTCCTTCATCGTCACAGAAACCAACCCGTAGCCGGGCACGATCTTCGCCACCGGATTCACAAGACTCTCCAGCAGCTCAGCACGGGTCCGCTGGCCGCCGATGCTCTTGAGATTCGGGCCGACCTGGCTGCCTTCCTTCGCCTCCACCGTGTGGCAGGCGAGGCAGTTGGCGCCCAGATGATTGGTGACGATCTCACGACCGTTCGACACGCTGCCGCCCTCGATCAAGTCATCGCGCGGTGCCGTGGTGCGGCTCTGCTGATAGGAGGCCAGCCGCTCGGCCAGCGCCGGGAACGCGGCCGAAGCCTCAAGCACGTCCAGCTTCAGTCCCGGCTCGACCCTGCCTGCCGCGAGCCGCTGCAGCCAGGTGTCCATGAGCGTTTCCGCAGCCTTGTCCTGGCGCGTGGCGAGCCGCTTCAGCGCGGCCTGCTTCTCCGTCAGCGAGCCCTGCTCGAGAACGCGTGAGGCCTCCGCAACAGCACGGTCCTTTTGATGCTCAAAGGTCTGCGTGAGCGACTCCAGGCGCAGCTCCTGCGGCGCAGCCTTGGCAGCGGCCAGGGTCAGCGTCGCGCCGAAGGCAGGATCCTCCGCATGCTGCGCGGCCATGAGCCGCAGCGCGCCGACACGCAGGGCAGGATCGGCCTTGGCGTCGGCGATGATGGCGCCGAGAGACGCCGCATCGACCTTGAGCTGAAGCGCCACCATGAGCCCGACGCCAGCGGTCTTCAGAGCGGCTTCCTGGAGGGCGAGAAGCGCGTTCACCCTGGGCTGGACCACCGCAGCGATGGCGGCGGCGTCACGGGCTGGATAAGCACGGTTCACACCGTCGACACGGTCAAGCCTCGGCGGGCTGGCAAACACAAGCAGCGCCTCAAAGGCCTCCTGCGAACCTGCCAGCGCGGTATCCAGAAGCCGCCGCGCGTTCTCCTCCCCGCCAAGGCGGAGGTTCGCGTTGAGGGCACGCAAAGTG
>CAZXPU010000191.1:0-7465 GCA_964642905.1 uncultured Prosthecobacter sp. | reverse complement strand
GACGTTTTTGGCGGTCGGCACCTGCCTGGCCGTGGCCGCGCCTTCACCGGCGGCGAGGGCACGTCCGGAGAAAAGATGCTCGCCGGCGGGCAGCAGGCCGACGCCCAGCAGGGAGCGGGCGGTGCCGGCCATGAAACGGCGGCGGTCGAGTTCGTGGCGAAGAAGGGGAGGGGTGCGGGTGTTCATCACGGCGGCGTTGGGTTCGTGAAAACCAACGATCCCCCGTGCCCGTCATGTCAGGCCCGCCGGGCTTTGCCAAGGGCTGCCCAACCAACGACAAGATCAGCACATGCTGCGACCGCTTTCCGCGCTCTTGGTTAGGTCAGGGCGCGCTTCAGGGCGTTGCGGGTGACCTGCTGAACCCGGGCGTCGGGGCCGTGCGGCCGTGAATAATGGCTCCAGGGGATCATGTGCCCGGGGGGATCGGCGAGGCCCTGGGACCAGAAGATGGTGCTGGCGTTGAAGACGATGTTCTTCCGCGGCCCTTCGAAGACGGTGGCGGCATACCTGCCGAGCCGGGTTCCTCCCGCCCAGACGTTGCCCTCGGCGACCACGTCGAGGCCCTGGCGCGCGGTGTCGGGGTCGCCATGAAACTCCCAGCCGACAAGCCCGGGGATGCTGTCGCCCTTTTTCATGCCGGTGCCTTCAAAGAGCCAGTGGTCCGGCGTTGCACAGGTCCAGTCTCCGCCGCCGTTGAAGGGCACGATGGTGCGCGCTCCGATGATCTCACGCTCGTCGGGGCCGGGGTTTTCAAAGGGGCCGAGCACTTTGGAATAGGCCTCCTTCTCCTCCTCGCGGAACTCGCCGTAGCAGGTTTCTCGGGTCAGGCGTCGGTTCGGCGCACCCTCGGCGTTGGCCGTGAAGGGGGTGACCATGTAAACGTCGTTGGCGGACAGCCAGAGCACGCTCAGTCCGTCGTTGATGGCCTTTTTGACGTTCTGAAACTGGCGCAGATCCCAGTATTCGTCATGACCGGCGCTGATCAGGGTTTTGGCGCGCGCCAGGTTGGCGGAGTCGAGATTGTCGACGTTGGAGCAGTAGGTGACGTCATAGCCCTCCTTCTCCAGCCAGTAGCAGAGCGGGTACTCCCAGAGCAGGAACTCGCCGCTGCCCATGCTGAGCGGGTTGTCGAAGATCTGGACATACTTGCCGTAGGGACGGTCGAAGCTGACACTGACGCCCGGCGCATGGGCGGCACGCGGATCGGTGTAGAGGGATTCATTGACGGGCCAGCGGTTGTAGGCCTGCCAGGTGTTGTCGCTGCACTGGAAGAGGATGTCCGCAGGGCGGTCGTCCTTGACGATGAAGACGATGTAGCTCTGCCAGTAGGGCTTGTCGGGGGCGGTGGCGATCGTGCTGAGCCGGCCAAGATAGACGCCGCTGGGCCAGTCCCCGGGAATGGTGAGGCGGGTCGAGGCCTGCCAGCGGCATTCGCGCAGGCGGTTTTCGCCCATTTCAGGAACCGGCTGCGGCTTGCCGTCAAACGGGCCGAGCGTGGTCATGAGGCGGGAACCTTCACCCCCATAGTAGCCCATGCGGAAGATCTCGATCTGGAAGCGTGCGGCGGGCTGGGTGCTGACGAAGATGTCGAGCGGTTCCCCGGCCTTCACGGACTGGCGCGAGCAATAGCCTTCAATGAGCGAGGTGCGGTAGGACTTCGCGTTGTCCGGCATCATGCGGGTGAGCTGGAAGCTGGCCCCGGGCCGGGCGTTTTCAGTCCGAATCAGGTCAGGCTGGCGCTCTGCGGCGGCCCTGGCTGGCAGGAGGGCCTGCGCCATGCCCACGGCGGCGCTGGTCTTGAGAAAGTCACGACGGTCCATGGAAGGACATACGGGGCCGGAGGGAAGGGTATAACAATCCGGCGCCCGGCGGCTCCGTTTTGTCCGTCACTCGACGTTCTGCACCTGCTCGCGGATCTTCTCCAGCTCGGTCTTGGAGGCGACGACGTGATGGGCGATGGCGGCGTGGTTGCACTTGGAGCCCATGGTGTTGAACTCACGGAAAAACTCCTGCACCAGGAAGTCAAGGCTGCGGCCCACCGGCTCACCGGAGGCGAGGTAGGATCGGAACTGCTTGAGATGGCTGGCGGCGCGGGAGAGCTCCTCGGAGATGTCCGTGCGGTCGGCAAAGAGGGCGATCTCCTTCACCAGGCGCTCGTCCTCCAGGGGAATCGGCAGCCCGGCCTGCTGAAGGCGCTGGTGCAAGACCTGGCGCTGGTGCTCCGGCACGGTGGGGGCCAGCTCGGCGATGCGTGCGGCCAGGCTTTCCACGGTGTTGAGGCGCGATTCGATGTCGGCCCGCAGATTGACACCCTCCGCCGAGCGCATGGCCACGAGCTGTTCCAGGGCGGCGGCCAGGGCGGTTTGCACGAAGGGCCAGACTTCCTCCGGCGGTGCCTCGGTGGCTTCACTGACCAGCACGCCCGGCAGGCGCACGACTTCGCTCAAGGACAACTCTGGGGCGATCCCCAGACGGGTGGCCATGTCGCGCAGCTTTTCGACATAGGAGGTGGCAAGGGCTTCGTCGATGCGCGGCATCGTGCCGATGGCGCCGCCCTGGCTGGAGCGGACGTGGACGTTGACGCGGCCGCGTGAGCAGAGAGCGGAAACCTGGTTGCGCACCTGCGTCTCCAGGTCGCCTATTTCACGGGGCAGGCTGACGCTGACCTCGAGCTGCTTGCGGTTGACGCTCGCACACTCGACCACCCAGGTGGTGCTGGTGCTTTCCTGCCGGGCCTCGCCGCGGCCAAATCCTGTCATGCTTTTCATGGACGGCGACCTAAGCCCCGGCGCTCTGGCGTGGCAAGCCCTGCTTACGACGGTGCCAGCAGCGCCAGCTTCAGCAGCCGGGCCAGATCCTGGGACGCCTGCCTGCCCACGGCCATGACTTCGCCATGGTCAAGCGTCTGGGGCTTCAAGCCGGCCGCCCAGTTGGTGAGCATGGAAAGGCCCGCCACCTCCATGCCAAGCGCCCGTGCCTGAATGGCCTCCGGCACGGTGGACATGCCGACCGCATCCGCACCCAGAGTGCGCAGCATGCGGATCTCCGCCGGGGTTTCATACTGCGGGCCTGACAAGGCGGCGTACACGCCTTCATGCAGCTTCATTCCGAGCCCGGCGGCGGCCTGTTGGAAGCGCGTCCGCCAGCCCTGGGAATACACCTCGCTCATGTCATGGAAGTGCGGCCCGCCTAACAATGGGGAGGTGCCCTGCAGGTTGAGGTGGTCGGTGATCAGCATGAGGCCGCCGACTTCAAACCCGGCGTTGATGGCTCCCGCGGCATTGGTCAGCACCACCCGGTGGACGCCCAGGCCGTGCATGAAACGAATGCCGGCGGCGACCTCGTGGGCGCTCAGGCCTTCATAAAGATGCCGCCTGCCCTGGGCGACGAGCACGGCCTGGCCTGCGAGTCGGCAGAGCGCCAGGCGACCGGCATGACCGGGCACGGTGGAGGCGCCCAGGCCGGGAACTTCGGCAAACGGGACCTCGGCCTCCACGCCCAAGGATTCGACCACGCCGCCCAGGCCTGAGCCGAGAACAAGGGCGGTGGCCGGTCGGGCGGCGGAGATCAGGTCGAGGCTCATGGGGGATCATCTCCCGGGATTGTCCGGGCGCAACCCGTCGCGAATCCTTCGTTGCAGCCGCCCGTCTCCTCGCTAGGCAAAGCCGGACCATGACCCAAGCCTTCGAAATCCTCGGCAAACTTGATCACGAAAGCGACTGCCAGAAGCTGCTTTACGCCCCCCTGGCGCAGAAGCTGACCTTCCGTGAGGGCAATGTTTATCGCGTGGATTACGAGGGTGACCCCCAGGCCTTGGAGGCCTTTGTGCGCCAGGTGCTGCTGGACCCGATCAGCCAGGAGATCCGTGATGCCACCACGCCTGCCTTTGAGAAGGCGGCCTTCGTCCTCGACTACGGCATGAAGGGCGGCGCGCTGGACCTGGAAAAGGAGACCATCCTGGGCTACTTCAGGTCGCTGCAAAACCCGGGCTTCACCCTCACCCGGTTGACGTTGCGCAAGCGCATCTATGTCTTTGGCGACAACGCCCCAGATGCCCCGTTTGTCCGCGACATCTGCAATCCGGCGATCCACACCTGGGAAGTCCGGCGTGCGGCCTGAGGCGGACGCCTTCTACCGCCAGAGCCATTTCATGGCCTCGGGAAAGAGGCTCGCGCCATGTTTGGAGTTATGCGCGCCGTCGCCCAGGGTGAAGGTGTGATCATACTTCATGAAGGCCAGTGCCGCCGCCATCTGACGGTTGGCGATCGGCCAGTTGCCAAAGGGATTGTCGAGGTCGTTGCTGCCGTCCTGAAGGTAGATGCGCAGCGGTTTGCGCTCGGTGATGCGGATCAACGAGGGATACACATGACCGCCCGCCAGATCGACATAACTGCCGATGGTGGAGAAGACCTTGCTGAACTTGTCGGGGCGCTCCCAGGCCACGGTGAAGGCGCAGATGGCGCCGCTGCTGGCTCCGGCGATGGCCCAGCCCTCGGGGTTGTCGGTCAGGCGGTAGTCCTTCTGCACCTGCGGCAGGATTTCCTCGAGAAGGAAGCGGGCGTAGGTGTCGCCAAGGGAGTTGTATTCCTTGCCACGGTTGTTGTTTTTCCAGGCGCTGGCGGGCTTGCTCTCGCCGCTGTGGCCGGGGTTGAGGAAGACGGCGATGGTGGGCTGCATGTGCCCGGCGGCGATGAGGTTGTCAAAGACCACCGGCACGCGCCAGGCGCCCTTCACGCCGACGTAGTCATGACCGTCCTGAAAGACCATGAGATGGGCGGGCTTTTCGGGCGTGTACTGAGCCGGCACATAGATCCACCAGTCGCGCTTTGTGCCGGGGAAGATCTTCGAGACATGCTCCGGCATCTGGATGACCCGGCCCTTGGGCGTTGCGGGGTTCTCCTGGGAAAGCGGGCCGAGCTTGTAGTCGTCGGCGGCCAGCAGGGGCAGGCAGGCCAGGAGGGCGAGGGCGAGAGGTCGGATCATGGGCCGCATGTAGGCGGCGTTTGGCCGCAGGCAAGAGCGAGAGGGGCCTGGCTGCACGGCCCGGGGTGAGATGTTGCGAAACTTTTGGATGGGCGGCGGAGTTTCAGACGCGCCCATGCACATGCCGCGTCTTCTTTCCCTCATCGCCCTCGCCAGCCTGCCGGTCCTGGCCCAACAAACTCCATCACAGGAGTCGTCAGGACCGCTCCGCCTGTTTGAGCGGATGGACGCGGACAAGGACGGGCGGCTGTCCCGGGACGAGCTTCCCGGGCGTCTGCGCGAGAACTTCAGCCAGGTCGACACCAATGGCGACGGGTTCATCTCGCGGGAGGAGCATCTTGCCGTCGTGGGCCAGGGAAGGCCGGGGCAGGGCGGTGTCGTCAGACAGCAGCAGGCACCCGCAAGGCCCCTGCCCGCCGGGATCAGGGCCCAGCGCGACCTGCCCTACGCCGGCACGGACAACCCGCGTCAGACGCTGGATCTTTATCTTCCGGAGAAGCGCGGCTCGGACAAGGCGCTGCCTGTGATTGTGTTCATCCATGGTGGCGGTTGGCGCGGGGGCGACAAAAGCGGCGGCATCGGCAGCCTGTCCAGGTTTGTGCAAAGCGGCGATTATGCCGGGGTCAGCGTGGGCTACCGCCTCACCCACGAGGCGCAATGGCCCGCTCAGATTCATGACTGCAAGGCCGCGATCCGCTGGATCAAGGCGCATGCCGCCGAGCATGGGCTCGATGCCACGAAGATCGGCGTGTGGGGAAGCTCAGCCGGCGGTCACCTGGTCTCGCATCTGGGCGTCAGCGGTGATGTGAAGGAGCTTGAGGGCACGCTGGGTGCTCATCTGGACCAGGACAGCCGGGTGACCTGCGTGGTGAACTACTACGGCCCTGAGAACTTCCTCACCATGATCCGCCAGCCGAGCAGCGTGGACCGCACGAAGGGCCGGGATTATCCGGAAGCCCTCTTGTTAGGCGGGCCCGTGCCGGAGCGCGAGACGGCGGCGCGCGAGGCCTCGCCGGTGACGCATGTGTCGAAGGGCGACGCGCCGTTTTTCACCGCCCATGGGACGGAGGATCCCCTGGTGCCCTTTGCCCAGGCGCAGGAAATCCACGCCGCGCTGACGAAGGCCGGCGTTGTCTCCCTGCTTCAGGAGATGACCGGCGGCGGTCACGGCTTCCGCAGCCCGCTGCTGGATGAGCGCGTGAAGCAGTTCCTCGACCTGCATCTGCGCGGCATCCCGTCGGAAATCACCACGACGCCGATCCCGGTGGAGTCGCGCCGCTGATCTGCCAAACACCTTTGCCAAGAATCGATGCTGTTAAACAGGAGCCTGTTTCATCAGGAAACGGCGACTTGCGACGCTTTGAGTGATCTGCGTCAATCGTGTTTTGCTTTATTTCTAAGAAATAATATAAGTTACTTCGAATAAGTGTTTAGATAAACCCGGAGAATGGGTTCTAAATCATAGGGTTATGCATTGCCTGGAGGCTCAAAGCTCCTGGTGAGGTGTTTCAAACGTCTGCCCAAGGGCCCATTCCTGGCAGCAACTCACCCCAACAAGCAATCGGCTCATGAAATTCAGTCCATGTCTTAAGTTATCCATTGGAACGCCGCTTTGCCGGTTTTCAAAACAGCCTGCGGTGCCTGGGCCTGAGTCATCTGCGGTCTTTTCGAAAGCCCTCTCATCCTGTTTCGAAGCATGAAAGCGCAGCACTTCCTCATCCTGGCTTTCCTGCTGATGGTCGCAGTCCTGTCCGGATACTTTTTCGCGACCGACAGTGGTCAAGGGCTGGCGCTTTCGCGCAGCTCCCCAACCACAAAACCAGGCACCGGTGACAAAGGTCGGCCACCTGCTCTGACCGCTCAAGTGCAGTTCGAAAATGCAGGCTGGTCATTCAAGGGAGGGAAGACAGGGGCCTTCATCACCCGAATTCGGGCTGAAGACCTCGATGAGTATCAGCCGGTCCGTTATCCAGAAGATCGGATCGCTTATGAGGGTGAACCCGTGACGGCTCATGTTCTGGTGCCTTCATCCAACAGACGACTGGCTCTCACCCCGAACCAGAATGGCGAGTATCCCCGGGTTTTGACGGAACCAGGCGAGCCGGTGGAGGTTCTCCTGACCTTCAGCCAGTCGCCTCCAGGCAGCGTCCTGGCGGTGTCCGCCCAAGACGGAGGCTTGCTGCACACGGGAGCCGCAGCCGCAGCCCTGAAACTGGATGACAATCGTCAGGTGGCGCTCGGCTTCCTGGTGTCGGGCAATCCAGGCATCCATCGCATTTCCCTCACCACGCCCAATGGCGACACCCGGACTCTGCAATTTTGGGCGGGTCCGGAACTCCCCCTGAATTCAAGTCTGATCTCCCGCCAGTAGCAGCCTCCACGCTGAATCGAAGCCACCCCAACCTCTTCAAGTCACCCTTCATCACCATGAACAAACTGACTCACACCCTGCCTAAAGCGGTTCCTTTGCTGCTCACGGCTG
>CAZXPU010000190.1:0-7472 GCA_964642905.1 uncultured Prosthecobacter sp. | reverse complement strand
CCCAGTGGTCTAGCTCATCAAAACGACATGAAAAGTCTTTTCTACAGAGCAACTCGCTGACAACCTCCTCCGTCAGACGATTGGCGTCGTCATAGCTCATGTTCGTCCAGCGCCAGCCCTGCGGTCGGTGTGATGACACCGGCCATTGCTCGTCATGGGACACCACATTGCCCAGGGCGTCGGATGGAAAAAGTCTGTCCCTTTGGCGCTCTTTCAGACACGGCGATGAGTGACGACGCAGGTGCCATTGAATCGATGCCCCCATCAAGCCCATAGGTTCCTCAGGACCCCGACGGGGTCCCGTCAGAGACGCGGCGAAGACGATGCGCGACCACAGGGTTGATCGCTTGAACGGAACCCTGAAAGGGTTCGTGATCGAGCGGAAACCGGGGGTGATGATGCGCGGTTCCCAGGAGAGCGCTCGCCGTACTCGGCACTCCTGGGCTGCATGACACAAGCCCGTCGGGCTTGAAGGCCCGTCAAGGGGCCGACACACGGGTAAGACCGCATCGATTCAGCGAAGCTGGCTCCCCGGCGGATTCGCTGACGGCCGCCTCTTTCAGCACGCTAAATGCCTGACATCTTGGGCCATGCGGCAGGGTCGAGCCGAGGCTGGTGGCACCAGCCGAGACAGACAGCGAGGCACAAGCTGCCCTCAGGGTGAAGGAGACGTGAGGCGGCGACTAAATCAAAGTGGGCGGAGCATCATCAGGGCTGGCAACGAGGCGGAGCCGAGAAGCTTCGCGACGAGCTGGGGTGGCGGGGAATTCTGTGAGCAGTTGCACTTTGAGCTAATCGCCGCACTCTTCATCCAGGAATGCCATGATCGTAAAGCCACGATTTGAGATGGAACACAGGAGTAAAAGGCATGTAGAGCGTCCTGCCCATCACTCCGGCTTCATCAATGACTCGCCAATAAAATGCCAGCTCCAAAGCTCGACCACAAAGGTAGTAGCCCACAAGCACGAGAAGAATTGTTGATGCACGGAACTTTGGCTTCATCACTTTAAATGCTTGCTAGTTTCATCCAGGTGCTTCTCGACATCTTTCCCTTCCTGAACGGGCAACTTCGAATCTGCAACTCCTGCTCCACGAGGATCAATAGCCCGTCACTTCAGTTTGCGCCGATGCGAACGAACACTGAACCATGTGGCGAAACCAAGTCCCCATTGTAAACCTGGAAAAGTTGCGCCTTTTGAATGTTCGACATGCGGCGATATGTGATCTTCACATCGCCACTGGCTGTAATCTCCCATGTCCCATTATTATGCCAGTCCTCAACTGGACCACCAGCAGGCGGCTTTAAGAAGGTAAATAGCAGGCTTCCATCTGGGAAAAAAATATAGACCGTCTTGGTGTCCGAATCATGCCAAGCGCCGATCAATGTCGCTTTATCGAGGGCAAAAGTAGTGACCTGCAAGGAAACAAGCAGGAGAATGAGTATGGTCTTCATGGCTATTTGTTCATTTGCAGGCCTTCGACTGTATCCAAATCAACCTGACCTTTGTTGAGTTCCTTGGACTGATACAACTGGTGAATCATATCGATCTGAAACCTGTTAACTCGACGTGCATCATCGCTAGGCACCCCGCCAACTTAGGCAACCGCCTCTGGTGCAGCAATTAAAAGCGCCCACCACGGCGGCGCAAAAAAGGTTCCTCACCCTCCTCTGGATGCCCGGCCAATGGCGCGAGGACAACCCCGCCCCCCTCTGACTCGAACCTCAGTTCGCACGCTACACCACCACCTCCACCCCGATCCTCCCCGCCTTCCGCCCGTCCTCACGCCACAAAGCCCGCAACCTCGACCACTTCCGGCTCATCTGTCACGCAGAAGGGTTTGTCGAGGCCGTGAAATGGGGGATTCGAAGCGGGGTCATTTGGTGGAGAGAGGATTTTGTCAGCCAGTTGTAGCCTGACAGCCTGACCCCGTTTTTCCGCACGTCCTCGTCCAGGCCCGAGGCCACCGCCGCATGCAGGCCCTCGAAGCCCTTGCGCATGTCGCAGGGCTCCAGGACGATGAACACCTTCAGGCTGCCGGTGAAGCTCAGCATGGCGGACGCAGGGCCTGGATGAGACGCGCAGGGAGGCGGGAGAAGGCATGGCATCCACCTCGGCCTCCAGCCGGAGGACCGGGGAGGATTAGGCGCCACTGGCGTGCCTTCGCCGCCAGGCGGCGAAGGTGGCATAGGGCAGGCCCGCACAGGCGGCGAACTTCGGGCCGGAGAGCCCGCTGCGCTCAAACTCGCGCACAAGCTGAGCCTGACGTGCGGGCTGCACGCGCCTGCGGGCGCGAGGGTGCAGAACGATGGATTGCTTGCTCATGACCCCACCCCTGCGATATGGCCATGACACCCGCCACCTCATTCAATGGGCGCTTGGCGTGACGCTTACAGAACACCCACCCGTGTCACGAACTAAAACTCGGGACTGCTTTACACCCGCCCCTCCGTCCGCCCGGAAGTTTCGGACGACACGCAGGTCGTCCCTACCCGCCCGGTAGGGCCTCGCTGCGTCGAGGCCGAGGTTTCAGGGCTGGATCCAGGGACGGGGCTGGGCCACGCGTCCAAGCGGGCGCACGCCGGGGGCCTCGGGACCGTCCAGGCCCAGGTCATCCTTCATCGCCCCGGCCAGGGCGGTCAGGCGGGCCGCCTCCGCCGGATGCGCCGAAAACAGGTTCTTCGACTCACCCGGATCCTCGTCCAGGTTGTACAACTCCTGGTTCGCCAGATGCAGCTTCCACCGGCCGGAACGAACCGCCTGCAGCTTGAACCCGGCATAATAATAAAAGGCTTCACGCTGCTTGAACGAGCCGGCATCGCCCAACAACAAGGGTGACAAATCGATGCCATCGATCTTCCTGCCCTGGGGCGGTGCGCCGCCCGCCAGCGCGGCAAAGGTGGGCAGCCAGTCCATGTGGCTGGTGACGGCCTCCGTCCGGCTGCCAGCCGCCACCTTGCCGGGCCACCAGGCAAGGGTGCAAACCCGGATGCCGCCTTCCAGCGTGCTGCCCTTGGAACCTCGGAAGGGGCGGTTGTCGGCGCCTTGGTTGAGCGGTCCGCCGTTGTCGCTGGTAAACACCACCAGGGTGTCGCCCTCCAGCTTCAGCTCGCGCAAGGTGTCCAGGATGCGCCCCACGGACTCGTCCACCTCCATCACCCAGTCTTTCTGGAGGCTGATGCCCGACTTTCCGAGATAGTCCTGATGTGGATACAGCGGAAAGTGAACGGCGTTGTGCGGCAGGTAGAGAAAAAACGGCTTCGCCTGCTGCTCCCGGATGAACTGAATGGCGCGGTCGGTGTAACGACGAGTCATGGCATGCTGACCTGCGGCATCCACACGACCGACCACCTTGTCTCCTTCAATCATGGGCAGAGGCGGCTGACTGTCGCCTTTCAGGCCGGTTGCATCCTCGACCGAAGACTTGGCGGCAGCCCCCTTCCCTGCCTTGGCCTTGCCTTGGGCCGTCGGCTGGCCGGGGTTGCTCTTGGCGCCGTCGCTGCGCGGCCCCATGTCGTTCGAGTAGGGAATGCCGAGGTAGGTGTCGAAACCCTGCGCGGTCGGCATGAACTCTGGCTGGTCGCCGAGGTGCCATTTGCCGACACAGGCGGTGGCATAACCGCGAGACTTGAGCACTTCAGCGACCGTCACCTCCTCCGGGTTCAAGCCCACGGCCGCCACAGGAAACAGCACGCCAGGGATGGGCAGCACACGCTTGGGATAGCAGCCGGTCATCATCGCCGCACGCGAAGGCGAGCAGACCGGCGCCGCATAATGGCTCGTCAGCTTCATGCCCTCCCGGGCCATCCGGTCGAGATGCGGGGTGGGCGCCCTGCCGCCAAACGGGCCGATGTCGGCATAACCGAGGTCATCGATATTGATGAGGATGAGGTTCGGCTTTCCGTTCTTCGCTGAAGCTTCGGAAGACAGGGCCGCGAAGAACGAGGTCGAGAGCAGAAGGAAGGGCAGGAAGCGCATGTCCCCACTGAACGCCAGGCCGGGGTGCACCTTGCGTCGAGATGCTTATCCAGCCTTGCCGCCCTTGCCCGCCTTGGCCTTTTTGCCGGCACCGGCCGCCTTCTTCTTCCAAAGGTCCACCGGCACTGCGTTCGGACGGTTGGCCCCCGGTGTGCTGCGTCCGGCCGCCACCAGGGCCTCCAGCTTCTTCGTCAGGCGCTGCACGATCTCCGGGTTCTCGGCCTGAAGGTTCTTGGTTTCGCCCAGGTCGGTGTCGAGGTTGAAAAGCTGCACGGCGGGGGAACCGGCGGGCTCCTTGCCCGGGCGTGGTTCGCTCCAGCCGCCGCTGCCGGGGCAGAGGCAGAGCTTCCAGGGGCCTTCACGGATGGCGAAGTAACCGCCGATGCTGTGACTGACGAGGGATTCACGCAGCGGTCCCTTCGCCTTTTCTCCGAGCAGGGCGGGAAGGAAGCTGAAGCTGTCCTCGGCGGCGGATTCAGGCAGATCGACGCCGTTAATCTCGGCGGCCGTGGCCATGAAATCTGTCAGACAGGTCAGCTGGGAGCTTGTCCGGCCGCCCTTCACTTGGGCAGGCCAGCGCACCAGGAAGGGGACGCGATGTCCGCCCTCATAAACGTCCGCCTTGTGACCGCGGTAGCTGCCGCTTGGATTGTGCCCCTTGGCAAGCAGCTCGGGATAGTTGGCGCTCGGCGAACAACCGTTGTCACTGGTGAAAACGATCAGGGTGTTTTCAGCAAGCCCGCGTTCATCCAGGGCCTTCAGGAGCCTGCCGACCTCCGCATCCGTCTCCATGACAAAGTCACCGTACGAATTCAGCCCGCTTTTGCCGCGCCACTTGGGGTTGGGCAGGATGGGCGTGTGCGGCGAGGCCAGCGGCAGATAGAGGAAGAAGGGCTTCCCCGCCTTGGCATCGGCCGTCCTGGCATCGATCCAGGAGACGGCCTGGTCGATGAAGGTGCCGAGCACTTCATAGCCGGTGAAGCCGGGAGCCGCCGGCCCTTTGCGGGTGAACTTGTCCGTCTTGCCATGCACCATTTCGAGCTCACGGTCCTCCGTCGGCTGCACGGTCACGCGGTCGCCCTGGATGAATACGTAGGGCACCATGTCCAGCGAGGCGGCGATGCCGAAGTAATGATCAAAGCCGACGCTCAGGGGGCCGCCCTTGTGCGGCTGGGTGAAGTCCACGCTCCAGGCCTGCTCGCGCGACTCGATGTTCAGCTCCGCCACGGTCTGGCCGGGTTTCACCACCCAGTCCATGCCCAGGTGCCATTTGCCGACCGCCGCGGTGTGATAGCCCGCCTGCTTCAGCATGGCCGCCACCGTCAGCCGGTCCTGTTCAATCAGGCGCGGGCTGAGTCCGCCAAGCACGCCGTTCTGCAGTTTCGTGCGCCAGTTGTAACGTCCCGTCAGCGTCCCGTAACGGGTCGGAGTGCAGACGCTGGAAGGCGTGTGGGCGTCGGTGAAAACCACGCCCTCCCTGCCGATGCGGTCCATGTTCGGAGTCGCTATCCTGCCTTCGGGATTCAACAGGCGCACATCCCCGGTGCCCAGGTCGTCACAGAGAATGAACAAGATGTTAGGCTTGTCGGCGGCCGGCAGGGCGGAGGCCAGGACAAGCATGACAAGCAGTCTGCAAAGCACTTTCATGGGTTCAGGGCTATGGTTTATTCAGCCTTCTTTTTCGCCTTGCCCTTGCCCTTTTTGGGCGTGGCGCCTTCCGCAGGCGTGGGTTCGCCCTCCCAGGTTTTGTTGCCATGGGTGAAGCGCGGAGGCGGCAGGGTTTCCTTGACCTCGGCCTGCAGGCGCTGGAGCTCGGCCTTGAGCTCCTTCACCGTGCCGGCGTAGGCCGGATCGTTGTAGAAGCTCCGGGTTTCCTGAGGATCCTGTTCTCGGTCCAGCAGCTCCCAGTCATCGACATCGGGCTTGTAGTAATGGATGAGCTTGTAGCGGTCCGTGATCACACCATAGTGCGGACGGACGCGGTGCGGCACCGGGTATTCATAATAATGGTAGTAGAACGACTTGCGCCAGTCGGCCGGGGTCTCGCCCTTGAACAGCGGCACCAGGCTGCGGCCCTGCATGTCCGCAGGCTGGGCCTGACCGGCGAGATCGAGGAAGGTCTGGGCGAGATCCAGGAGTGAAACGATGTGCTTATCGGTGGTTCCAGGCTTGGCGACTCCGGGCCAGCGGACGAGGAAGGGTGTGCTGAGCGACTCTTCAAAGATCCAGCGCTTGTCGAACCAGCCGTGCTCCCCGAGGTAGAAGCCCTGGTCGCTGCTGAGCATGACCACGGTGTTCTCCGCCAGGCCTTGCTCGTCCAGATAAGCCAGCACCCGCTGCACGCTTTCATCGACTGCCTTCACGCAGGCGGTGTAGTCGTGCATGTAGCGCTGATAACGCCAGCGCACGAGCTCCTTGCCGCTGAGGTTCGCCTCGCGAAACTTCGCATTCCTGGGCTCATAATAATCATTCCAGTACTTGAGCTGGTCCGGCGTGAGGCTGGCGGGCGGCACCAGCTTGGCGTCGCGCTCGGTGAAGGTCCGGTCGAGCCCCATGTCATGATCGCTGAGCGCCTTGCTGCGCCCTTCAAAGGTGTCGAAGAGCGTCTCCGGCTCAGGATACACCCGGTCGTTGTCATGCCCCAGATGGCGGATCGGCGGCTCCCATTCACGATGCGGGGCCTTGTGCTGGAGCATGAGCATGAAGGGCTTTGTCTTGTCACGCTTGTTCAGCCAGTCGATGCTCAGGTCGGTGATGATGTCGGTGACATAACCGCTGTGCTTGACCTGTTTGCCGTTGTCGATCATGGGCGGGTTGTAATAGGCCCCCTGCCCCGGCAGTACGTGCCAGTAGTCATAACCGACGGGGTCGGTCATGAGATGCCATTTGCCGATGACGGCGTTGGTGTAGCCGGCTTTCTGGAGCAGCTTGGGAAACGTCTGCTGGCTGCTGTCAAAGCGGCTGTTGCTGTTGTTGTAGAAGCCGTTGATGTGGGAGTACTTGCCCGTCTGGATGACGGCGCGCATGGGGCCGCAGATCGAGTTGGTGACCAGGCAGCGGTCAAAGCGGATGCCCTCCTTGGCGATGCGGTCCAGGCCCGGCGTCTGCAGAAGCTGGCGCTTCTCGCCATAGGCGCTGATGGCCTGGCTGGCGAGGTCGTCACAGAAGATGAAAAGAATGTTCGGCGGCCCCTGCGGAGCAGCGGCCAGCGTGGAGGCAAGAAGGATCGATGACAGGATGCGGCTTAACATGACGGCCTTGGGAACGCTCGTTCATGACACGGCTTGCTGCAAAACGCCGTCATCCCCAAAAAAGAAGGCCGGCGCGCACGCAGCGCACCGGCCTCTGGATTTTTCTTGGTTAGGCGGACCGGGACCTGCCCGGCGTCTCCTCAGTGCTCGTAGCCGGACTCGCCGTGCTCGGCAAGGTCCAGGCCGTTGACCTCGACCTCCGTGCTCGGACGCAGACCCACCACCAGCTTCACCACGATCGTGA
>CAZXPU010000189.1:0-7508 GCA_964642905.1 uncultured Prosthecobacter sp. | reverse complement strand
TCCTGCACGCCGGCTGCCGCATTTACGAATCCCCCCCGCCTTTCGACCATTCCAAGATGCTGCTCATCGACGACAGCTGGTCTTTCATCGGCTCGACCAACTGGGATCCGCGCAGCCTGCGGCTGAACTTTGAATTCAATGTCGCCTGCCACTCCCAGGACCTGAACCAACGGCTGTTTGAAATCTTCAGCCGCAAGCAAAGCGAAAGCATCGGAGTCAGCGAGGAGACCCTGGCGGAGCTGCCGCTGCCCGAGCGTTTGCGCAATGGATTCGCGCGGCTCTTCATCCCCGTCCTCTAGCCGGAGCCCGACGGCTCAGCCCAGTTGCTTCCAGTGGATGTCCCCCACCTGCTCGCCGTGGCGGTCGATGCTGATTTCCGCCAGCCAGGCGTCAAAACCGAGCATGAAGGCTCTTGAGCAGACGCTGTCATGCTCGCTCTGGCCCAGGGCCGGGGCTTGGACGGATTCGAGGTGGGACAGCACATGCACCAGCATGTTGTTGTCAGTGCTGCGCGCCTCCAGGTCGCGGGTGCCCTGGCGCTGGGTGTTGTGGTAGCAGCGGTAGCCCTGCTCGGTGAGCCAGCGCTCCACATGGCGTTCTCCGTATTCGGCAATGTCTGAGGGTGTCAGCATGGCGGTGATGGTGGGTGAGAGGTTGAACTTCAGCCTGACCATCCGCCGGGGGGGAGCGGAATGTATGAAGCCTATCAAAGCGGGCCGATGCATGGCAATCCCGGAATTCACCCCGGGTCATGATTCGCTTTAGGCATCTCAGGAGAGGGTTTGAAACGACGTAAATTCAGCTTCACCCAAAGCCGCGCCCCGTTACTGTGAAGGCCATGTCATTCCGCCTGCCCCAGCTGCTTGTCCTCACCTGCCTGACCGGCGCATCTATTCTTCCTGCTCAGTCCGGCGATGAGGTTCGCCCCGCCCTTGAACTGGCCTACGCCCGCTGGCGTACGGCCGTCGAGGCCCGGGACGCCAAGGACTGGGCCTCAGCCATCACCATGCACCGCCAGGTCATCACCCGGAACATGGTCATCAGCCAGGGGCTCGCCTTTCCCAAATCCGTCTTCGAGACCATGCTGGCCCCGGCAGAAACGCGCGGGCTGCGCCTCCTCGAAGCCCAGGCCGTGGGTGACACCGCCCACCTGCTTTATTTCGGGAAGGTGAACATGGGGGACGCACCGAACGTCATCCCCGAAAACCTGCTCATGCTGAAGTTCTTCCGTGAAAACGGCGCCTGGAAGTTCGACAGCAGCAAACTCATCCAGCTTTCCACCCAGCCGGAGCGCCGGGCAAAGCTGCTGGCGGGCGAAGCACCCGACTTCCTCGATCTGCCGGAATTCACCCCCCCGGGAAATGCCCCGGCCCCTCCTCCCCTGGCGCCGGTTCCGGATCACATCACCGGCTGCACCCTGCAGTCCATCGGCTACGAAACCATCCTGCTCGTCAACGGTCAGGAGCACTTTGCGAACGATGGCATCGTCCGGTTTTTCATCACCGGCGGTCTGCGCAATGGCGGCAACAACATCCAGCTGAAGGTGAAGAGACTGGACGTGCCGAAGGAAGTGGAGCCCGTGCTTGCCGTGGACCTGTTCACCAGGCCCGAGTCCAAGGACGAGAAAGGCAACCGCGTTTTCCATTATGAATACAAGGGAGCCCAGGCCCCCTCGGCGGACAGGACCACCTGGACGCTTTCCATGCCAGCGGCCCAGGAGCTGAACATCATCGACAAGTGAGCTTCGGACAGACCGACGAAGTCATGCTTTCACTCTCAACCTGCTGGAACAGCCAGCGACATCAGGATGGCCGCGAGGTGGCCCGCGAGGCCCGCGAACTCGGCTTCGAATGGATCGAGATCAGTCACGGCACCAAGATCACCCTGCTGCCGGGCCTGCTCGACGCGGCGAAGGCCGGCGAGATCAAGGTCTCCAGCCTGCACAACTTCTGCCCGCCGCCCGTGGAAGTCACGATGGACGCCCCGGATGTGTTCGAGTTCACCTCGGCCAGACCCTCGGAACGTGAGCGTGCCATCCATCTCACCCGCAAGACCCTGGAGATGGCGAACCGCTTTGGCGCGGACCGCGTGGTGCTGCACATGGGCAGCGTCCGCATGAAGTCACACACCGCACGACTTGAGGCGCTGACCAAGGCGGGCGGGCTTTATTCCCGGGCATTCACGGAAACCAAGCTGAGGCTGGTGACTGAACGCGAAAAGGCCCGGGACAAATACCTGCCCTGGGTGCGCGCCGCCCTCGATGCCATCCTCCCGGAGTGCGAAAAGCAGGGTGTGAAGGTGGGCATCGAAACCCGCAGTCATTACGAACAAATCCCCAACCAGCGGGAGATGGCGCTGCTGCTCAAGGAGTATCAGGACTGCCCGTGGATCGGTGCCTGGCATGACTTCGGACACGTTCAGCGCCAGGCCAACCTGGCCCTGCTCGACCACGAAATCTACCTGCGCGAAACCGCCCCCAGGCTGCTCGGCTGTCATGTTCACGACGTGGAATGGCCCGCCCGTGACCACCGCGTGCCCTTGAGCACCGGCGGCGTGGATTTCACCCGCCTTCTGCCTCTGGTGCCTGTCGGTGTGCCGCTGGTGTGGGAGCTCTCACCCCGCCCTCGCAGGGAGGACATCCAGAGCACCCTGACGGAGTTTCGCAGGCTTCTGGCCAACCGGTCTCAGCCCTGAACTCACGCCATCTTGCGCGCCACCTGCTTGGCGAAATACGTCAGGATCATGTCCGCTCCCGCACGGCGGATGCCGAGCAGCGACTCCACCATGACCTTCTCCTCATCCAGCCAGCCTGAGGCCGCCGCCGCCTTGATCATCAGATACTCCCCGCTGACCTGGTAAGCCGCCACAGGCAGGGTCGTCGCGTCGCGAATCCGGGTGAGGATGTCCAGGTACGGGCCCGCTGGCTTCACCATCAGGATGTCCGCACCCTCGGCCTCGTCCAGCGCCGCCTCGCGCAGCGCCTCGCGGACGTTGGCCGGATCCATCTGGTAGGTCTTCTTGTCACCGGCCTTCGGGGCCGAGTCCAGCGCGCCGCGGAAGGGGCCGTAGTAGGCGCTCGCATACTTCGCCGTGTAACTCATGATCGAAACTTGGTTAAACCCGGCCTCGTCCAGCGCCGAGCGCAACGCGGCCACGCGGCCGTCCATCATGTCGCTCGGCGCCACGATGTCCGCCCCGGCCCGCGCGTGACAGACTGCCTGACGGCAGAGCACCTCCACGGTTTCATCGTTCAGGATGCGTCCGTCATCGGTGACCAGGCCGTCATGGCCGTCGCTGTTGTAAGGGTCCAGCGCCACATCGGTGATGACCGTCAGGCCCGGGTGGGCGGCCTTCAGCGCACGAATGGCCCGGGGCACCAGCCCGCCGTCATGATGGCACTCCTCGGCGCCGCGGGTCTTCAGCTCATCCGGAATGCGCGGGAACAGCACCACCGCCGGCACGCCCAGCGCATGGGCCTCACCCGCCTCCTTCACCAGGTCCTCCACGCACCAGCGCTGGCAGCCCGGCATCGCATCGATCGGCGTGTTCTCATGCCCTTCCTGGAGGAACAAGGGATAGATCAGATGACCGGGCGTCAGGTCGGTCTCGCGCACCAGATCACGAATGGTGGCCGACTGACGATTGCGACGAGGACGGATGAGAAGGTTCATGAAGAGTGAAATTGGGGGAGGAATGAAAACGGCAGGACACAGCCTCATCCAACACGATGTCGCTGGGCGGCCACGATGATCTCGGCTCCGGCGCCCTGCAGCAGCTCGGTCCAGAGTTTTTCACGGCCGGCCAGCTTTTCCGGCGACCAGCGGTTGCCGATGCTCGTGGCATCCAGCAGCACCAGCAGGTCCACCGGTTGATTGCAGGAGCCAAGCACCCGGCTGACATCCATGACCAGCCGGCGCTGCACCTCCGGCTCCGGCGTGGTGGCGAGATTGAAGACAAGGACCACACGACCGTGCGAGGGCTTCCATCGGGACACAAAATCATCCTCATCCCCAAGATGGATGCTGATGAACTCAGGCTGGGTCAGCTGGCCAAAACGCTCACGCACACCTCGCGCCCAGACCTCCCGGTGGGTCGACGTCGCCTCCGTGCCATGAACCAGCACCGTGATGATCTCCTGACCGCCCTCCACCGCCTTCAGGGTTCGGATCAAATAGCCCTGCCAGCCCAGCGAACGCATCCGGCGGGCCAGCACACCATGGGCGCGCCACACGGTCAGGCCGGCGAGCAGCACACGGGGCAGAATCACCAGCAGCAGCAACGTGCCGGCGTAGAGATGAATCCAGGGCAGCGCGAAGGAAGGCTTCTGCGCCACGCCGCCGGTCCGGTGCATCGAAGGAATCTCCTCCAAAGGCACCGGAAGTTTCAGGACCGCCTGAGCCGGAAGGAACAGGCCGCCGAAGAACTTCTGGGCCTGCGTTTCATTCAGCAGCGTGCTTTCCCAGACCGCCTTGTATTCCTTCGACCAGCCCCGTGCATAGAGCCCGACGATGCTGCCCAGGGCGAGAAGGGCGGCCGCGAGGTGCAGCCAGGCACGAAACCTCCTTTGCCAGCGTTCGAGCGCCGGCAGCTGGGCAAGCTGGGCAAAGCGCTGATCCACCGTCATGCCGGTCGGCGGATCCGCCTCGTAGCCGCCGCGGTCCGGCAGCGGGTGCGTCAGGCGCAGAGCCAGCCATTCCATCCACGGACTCCGCCCGGCAGGCTGCAGCTCGATGAACAACGCCAGGAAGACAATCAACGTGTTCCAGGCCAGCACCCCCGCCAGAGGCAGCGCCAGCAGGTTGAACTCGGCCTCCTGGCCCAGCCCCGCCAGCCAGTAGCCCAGCACGGCCGCTGCCAGCCATCCGGTGAGGATCCACGAGCGCCTTCCGATGACGGTGTTCAGCCTGTCAATCACCCGCACGAGCGAGCCGTTGCAGCCAACGACTTCCTGCTCCAGCCAGCGGGCGCGACGAAGCAGAAAGGTGACCTCGCGGGCGTTCAGCGAATCCCCCTTCACCTCCTCGGACTCCAGCCCGGCACGGGTCCGTGCCGTTGCCTCGCGGCGGCGGTCCTCGTGAAGCAGGGCGCCGTCCGCGTCCCCTTCTTCGATGGCGCGCCAGCGCAGGATGCTCTGCCAGTCATTCCAGTCCATGCAGGTCAGCCATGTTTGAGACGGATGTCCTTGATGCCGGAGTTCTTCAGACAGGCCTGAAGACGCTTCAAGATGCGCACACGCTCCATCGAAAGCGCATGATGCACCGTGGGCTGGAGCACTCTGACGGTCAGCACTCCCCGCTGGATGGTGTCCGGCCTGGAATGGTTGAACAGAAAATCCCCCACGATCTCGCGCCAGGCGGCCAGCACTTCCTCCAGCCGCATCCGGTCGCCCAGCCCGGCCTGAACAATCACCTTGCCGACAAGATCCGCCACGCTCTGAGCGGGCAGGTTCATCAGGGGCCCCTCGTCCGCCCCGCGCCATGCGGAAATGAGCGCATGACGAAGGCGCTGCCGGGAGGTGGGATGTCGTCGGTCGGACATGGTTGTCATGATGACTGCTGCCGGAGGGAAATGCGAGGGCGAATTGCAGTCCTCACACGCCTGCCTCAGTCCTCGCTGACCCGGCCCCGGTTCTTCTTCACCTCACCCCGGTTCCGTTTCTGGCTCAAAATCCGCTTTTTCAGTCCGCGTGGACGAGGGCGGTTCTGGCGGCGCACCTTTTCCCGCTCCTGCTGGACTTCCATCCGGGCGTTGCGCAGGGCCGCCTCCAGTCGGTCACAAAGCTCCACCCGCGCCCAGTGGCGGTTCATCACCTGCGAACGCTCCTTCTGACAGCGCACCTCCAGCCCGGTCGGCACATGCCGCAGCACCACCGTCGAGGACGTCTTGTTGATCTTCTGCCCTCCCGGCCCGCTGCCACGCACAAACTCCTCCTCCAGATCATCCTCCCGGATGCCCAGACGGGTCATGCGTTTCGTGATCGCTTCATGGTCAGGCAGCGCCATCGCTCAACCTGCCCCAGACACGGCCGGCCAGGTAGCAAAAAAAACTCCGCGTTTCAGCATTCTCCGCGTGGCAGGCTCCCGGGAAACAGCCATCATGTCCCGCCCCGATGATCCCGTCCCCGGACGAAACTCTCACGACCGCCCTTGCCGCCGCCTCGGCCTTCCTGCCTGACCAGGAAATCACCCGGCTACATCCCTGGGGCAGCGGCCACATCCATCAAACCTACAAGGTTCAGACGAACCAAGATTGCTTCCTGCTCCAGCGCCTCAACGAAAAGGTCTTCCCCAACCTGGACGCGGTCATGGAAAACCTGGACCGCCTCTCGGCCCACCTCGCCTCACGGCTTTCCCATCTACCCGATGGCGAACGCCGCCGCCTGCGCCTGCAGACCACGCCTTCTCAAGCCTCCCTGCATCGCGACCCCGGAGGCAACACCTGGCGTCTGCTCCATTTCATCCCGGACACCGTCAGCTTCGACACCGCTGCTGATCTCGGGCACATTGAAGCCGCCGCACGCGCCTTTGGCGAATTCCAGCGCCAGCTCGCTGATCTGCCCGGCCCGCCCCTGCGGGAAACCATCCCCGCCTTCCACGACACCCGGCGCCGTTTCGCCCGCTTCGAAGAGGTCCTCAGCACGGACCCCGTGAACAGGCGTCAAGGCTGCGAACATGAAATCCTCGCCCTGCAGTCCCTGCGTCATCTCGCCAGCGCCCTGCAGGATCTCCAACTGCCGCTTCGAACCGTCCACAACGACACCAAGCTCAACAACCTCCTCTTCGACCCGCAGAGCCAGCAACCTCTTTGCGTCATCGACTGGGACACCGTCATGCCGGGCCATGTCGCCCACGACTTCGGCGACATGGTGCGCACCATGGCCTCGGAGGCCGCCGAGGACGAACCCGACCTCTCCCGGGTTCAACTGCGCCCGGAGCGTGTGGCCGCCCTTCAAGCCGGCTACCTCTCCTCCACCCAGGACTGGCTTGCCCCCGCTGAAGTCGAATCCCTGAGGCTGGGCGCCGAAACCATCCTCTATGAGCAGGCCCTGCGTTTCCTGACCGACCACCTGGAAGGCGACTGCTACTACCCCGTGTCGCAGCCCGGCCACAACCTCCTCCGCACCAGGGTGCAGATCACCCTGCTCCACCAGCTTCGCCTCCTTCCACCTCCCTGATTGCGCCCTTCTTTCTCCCGGCGACAATCCGCCCCTTCCTCCATGATCTGGCTTTACCGCATCCTTCATCTTTTCTTCGGCGGCCTGTTTCTCTATGCCGGAGCCATGAAGGCCCTGGAACCGATGGTCTTTCTCGATGACGTCCGCAGCTTTGCCCTGCTGCCCGACCCCTACGCCGCGATGCTGGCGATGTTCCTGCCCTGGCTGGAAATCCTTGCCGGACTGGCCGTCATCACCGGTCTGGGCAGGCGCGGCGGCCTGCTCATCCTCAACACAAGTCTCCTGGTCTTCCTCGTCCCCACCCTCCCGATGACGCCGATCACCAGCGCCCTCC